>DAOROE010000100.1:0-1498 GCA_035441345.1 Candidatus Nanopelagicaceae bacterium | reverse complement strand
GCGCTAGTTTCCTTTGGAAATACTCGCGTGCTCTGTGCCGCATCATTTACTCCCGGCGTTCCGCGATGGTTAGTAGGAAGTGGAAAGGGATGGGTCACTTCTGAATATTCAATGTTGCCGCGATCCACACATACTCGCTCTGATCGCGAGAGCGTTAAAGGAAAACTTGGTGGCCGCACCCAAGAAATCTCTCGCTTGATTGGTCGCTCGTTGCGTTCGGTTGTCGATATGAAAGCGCTCGGTGAGAACACCATCGTTTTAGATTGTGATGTTCTCCAAGCAGATGGTGGAACTCGAACCGCTGCAATTACGGGGGCATATGTAGCTCTCAGCGATGCAATTGCCTGGGCGATGAAACAAGGACACATTTCTGCATCACCGTTGCGCGGCTCTGTCGCAGCAGTCAGCGTTGGAATTATCAGCGGCACGCCGATGATTGATCTCTGTTATGAAGAGGATGTATCTGCAGAAACCGATATGAATATCGTCTGCACTGGCGATGGAAAGTACATCGAAGTACAAGGAACGGCTGAAGGTCAACCCTTTGATCGTGCGCTGCTTGATCAACTATTAGATTTAGGTGCGCGCGGTTGCGCCGAGCTCACGCAATTGCAGCGCGATGCCCTTAAGAGCTAATCGGCGATAGCTCTCGTTGAGTACGATGTCTGAGCTTGTTCTGGCCACGCGCAATGCGGGCAAGATTGCAGAAGTACAACGACTCATCACAGTCCACGCCCCTCACATCACACTTCGCTCTGTCGCAGAATTCAACCTTGACGATGTAGAGGAAACCGGAACGACCTTCGAAGAGAATGCACTTCTTAAAGCAGAGACAATCGCACGTCAGACCGGACTTCCAGCACTAGCCGATGACAGTGGCATTGCTATTGATGCGCTTGGTGGAGCGCCGGGCGTTTATTCCGCGCGTTGGTCGGGAGTCCATGGAGATGACGCGGCAAATATTGCAAAAGTTTTACGGGAGCTCGAGGACGTTGCAGATCACGAACGCGGCGCGCAATTTGTCTGTGTGATTGCACTGGCGCTGCCTGATGGCCGATCCTTGACAGTTCGTGGAGAAGTTGCCGGTATGGTCCGACGCGAGGCTGTGGGGGAGTTCGGTTTTGGGTATGACCCAATATTTCAACCAGAAGGTTTCTCTATTACTACTGCGCAAATGGACCCCGAAACCAAAGACTCAATAAGCCATCGCGGCAAAGCGTTACGCGATATCGCCCCAAAAATCGGGCCTTTTATCGGAGCGTGAATGAGCGAGGATTTACACGAGCGCAGGTAGGCTTCACTCATAGGTAAGTGCTGAATGTGATCTAGTCATATCAGATCGAGAAACAGAGGAGTTGTTGTGGCGGCAAAGAAAAAAGCTTCAGCTAAGCGTCCAGTCAAGAAAGCTGCGGCAAAACGTCCTGCTAAGAAGGCAGTTAAGAAGGCAGTCAAAAAATCTGCAAAGCGTCCACCAAAGAAAGCGCCCGCAAAGCGCCCG
>DAOROE010000099.1:0-1837 GCA_035441345.1 Candidatus Nanopelagicaceae bacterium | reverse complement strand
TTAACCCCACCTCCTCTGGACTAATACGGCTACGGTCTTTCCGTAGCAGGAGGGTTGCTGCGATTTCACTCGAAAATCCCCATAGATGGGGCTTCTTGTGAAGGAGGGTAAGCCTAGCCGTGGGTACTGTCAGGGAGAAATTCGAGCAGGTTTCCCTGTGCATTACGCGTAGATGTGGAGCGTGCGGCCAGGGCGGTTTGGATCAAGGTTGATGAGAAGTAGGCAAGTCCTGCGATGCGAATCAGAATGATGATCGCATAGAACGTTTCTGAGATTCCAAATTTCGCACCAGTGTAGCTCGCAAGATATTGCCAGATTCCAAAGTGGTAGAGCGCTTCGGTGCCTTGCCAGATCCAAAATGATCTTCGCTCTTGATCTTTAGTCATCGCAAGAACGGCAAGCGGTGTTAACCAGAGAATATATTGCGGTGAATAAACCTTGCTGATGGTCACAAAGGCAGCGACGGTAAGGAATGCAACGGTCGCAAGGTTTGCAAAATCACTTCGGGATTGCGCCACCATAAAGTAGAAGACGCCGATTGCACCGAGCGCGATCAGGAAGAGAATGATGGTGAAGTTGTTGATGTTGGGTTGTGGGAATTTGAGTAGTGATGTGGCATACCAGATCGAACCAAGATCGCTATCGCGATCAATATTGAGTTTGAAGAAACGCCACCAACCATCAAAGTTGGTGAGCGCTACGGGAAGATTGATGGCGAGCCAGGCAAAAACTGTTACTAGAAGATAGCGAATGAGTTGGGTAATTTTCTTCTGGTTCCAAAAAATAAGTGCGATCCCAAAAAGAATAACGCCGGGATAAAACTTTGTGGAGATTGCGATTCCCATAAAGAGAGCTGATACATCCATCTTCTCGTCTTTATAGAAATATAACGAGAGCAGCGCGAAGAGAACTGCGTAGATATCCCAATTAATAAAGAGCGAACCAAAGACTGCCGGTGCGATTGGAAAGAGAGCTACATACTCTGGTTTTAAGCGCCAGAGAATGAAAACTGAGGCAATAAGTAGAAGTGCGATAAGAAGAATATTGAGATCGAAATATGGGCGATAGCCGTTGGGATCATCAATCAGTAATCCCGTCGCCCACATAACAATGCCAGTAAGAACGGGGTATTCGACCGAGTTATCTTGTGATGCGTAAGGCCACTTATCGGTATTGATCTCTCGAGCCCCATAGAGAGCCGAGATATCGGAGTAACACATATGAATATAGACATCAGGGCTACCCCAGCCTGCGCTGCGGCAATGGTTGAACTTTCCAAAAGAGAGAAGGGTGGCAACAAGCGTGACAATCAGAGCGATACGGAGGCTTTTATTGATTGTCATTACTGATTTCGTTACGGCTTAGGCGTTGGGCTGAGATATTTCTTCAACGCTTTTTCACAGAACTCGGAGAGATCTTTATTGACTCCCGTGAGATCTGCGGATTGGCACCATGCTGCAGCCGCACTCGGGGCAATAGTTGCAACGGGGTTTGGAATAGGTAGCGCTTCCGTTCCGCCAATATAACTTGGTGGTGCGAAATCGATTGGTTCTTGTCCTTTAAGAGCGCCTTTCATATATGCGTTCCAGATTCGCGCTGGGAAACTTCCACCAGTAACGGAATTCAGGCCACCAATTCCATTTAGGGATTGCGTTGCATCATCGCGATAGAAAGCGATCGAGGTTGCAAGTTGTGGTGTGTAGCCCGTGAACCAGGCTGATGCATTGGATTGAGAGGTTCCAGTTTTTCCAGCAGCAGGTCTACCAAAATCACGGAGCGCAGATGATGCGGTACCGGCGCGGACGACTTCACCCAGCGCATAATTCAAATCTGCCAT
>DAOROE010000098.1:0-1839 GCA_035441345.1 Candidatus Nanopelagicaceae bacterium | reverse complement strand
AATAATTTAATTAAAAACTACGGTGCGATTTCCGACAATGAAAATGCGATCTTCTGCAAAGAGTCTCACCGCTTTAGCAAGAACGCGGCGTTCAATATCTCGTCCGATAGCAATAAGCTGTTCGGGTGTAGATGCGTGCGTTACATGGGCAACATCTTGTTCGATGATGGGACCTTCATCGAGATCTTCGGTAACAAAGTGCGCTGTCGCGCCGATGATTTTCACGCCTTTTTCATGCGCTTGGTGATAAGGCTTTGCACCTTTGAATCCAGGTAAGAATGAGTGGTGAATGTTGATGATTCGATTGGAAAGCTGGGAACAGAAGCCTGGAGAAAGTATCTGCATGTAACGGGCAAGAACGACGAAATCAATTTTTTCTGCAGCAACGATAGAGAGCAATTCTTTCTCTGCGGCTGCTTTTGACTCAGCACTGACTGGAAGATGCTTGAACTTGATGCCATGGGATTCAACGAGTGATTTCAATTCATCATGATTTCCCACTACGAGTGGAATCTCGATAGGCAGTTCTCCAAGTTCGAGTAGATAGAGCAAGTCGCGAAGGCAGTGGCTCTCTTTTGTGACCATCACAAGGGCGCGCTTCGGGGTGGCGTTATCGCGGAGGTTGAGAACAGGGTTGAACTTCGCTAATCCATCTACCAGAACCTCACGAGCTTTTTCTAGCGAGGAGTTCGTCTCAAAGCGAGTCCGCATCACAAAGGAGTTAGTGACAGGGTCGGTGAACTGTTGGTTCTCGATGATGTTGCCCGATGCGGCCAAGACGGAACTCGTCATCGCATGCACGATGCCGGGTTGGTCTGCGCATTGCAGCGTTGCGATCAAATCCACCGCAGGATTCTACCTGCGTGAATTAGGTCAGTGATTTATCTGGAAACGCTTTAATGAGCGGGGCGCCCACCAATTCCATTCACCAAAGAGGCGCATTAACGCCGGTACGAGGAATGCGCGGATGAGTGTGGCATCAAGCAGAATCGCAAATGCAACTCCAAAGCCCATCATCTTGATTGATGTAACGCCGCTAATGACGAATGCAGCGAAGACGACAGCCAGAATAAATGCAGCTGCGGTAATAATTCGAGCTGATTTTTGGAGTCCTAAGGCAACGGCATCAACATTTGCTTTCCCAGCATCATGTTCCTCCTTGATGCGAGAGAGTAAGAAGACTTCGTAGTCCATAGATAAACCAAATGCCACAACAGCGATAAGCACCATAGTGTTGGTATCAAGCGATCCAGTTTCATTAAAGTCACCGACAAGAAACTTGAAGTTTCCATCGATGAAAATCCAGGTCAATATACCCATGGTGGCAGCTAATGAAGTGAAGTTAAGGATGACAGCCTTGATTGGCAAGAGAATCGATCCCGTGAATGCAAAAAGCAAAAGCAAGACCGTAAACATGATCCAACCAATAACGGCAGGAAGTGTTTGCGAGATTGCACTTTGCGTATCTGCGTAATCAGCAGCAGCTCCACCAATGAGAGTTCCCTCAGGTGCCGAAATATCTCTTAGTTTGAGAATTAGCTCTTCACCTTCTGGAGTTCTGGGCTGCATAGAGTGGATTGCCACTACTCGGGCGCTAGCGCCGACAACTTCGGGTTGGCCAACGCGAATAACTCCAGGGGTAGCTGCAACTTTAGTAATGAAAGCGTTGATCTCATCAAGTTGAGAAGCGCCATTCGGGAAGACAATTTCGATGGGGTTGCTCTCTTGACCTGGGAATTCATCTGCGATGAATTGAGAAGCGATATAAGCCCGATCAGACTTTGGTAAAACTCCGCTATCAACTTGGCTAAATTTGATATTGGTAATTGGCGCAATCAT
>DAOROE010000097.1:0-1845 GCA_035441345.1 Candidatus Nanopelagicaceae bacterium | reverse complement strand
AAGGAGTCATCACAGGCGGCAGCAATATTTGCCGCTTTAAGTCCAGGACGGGTATCGAGCTTTGAAACTTTAGTAGCAATCACCATTTGGCTGCGATTTCCGCGCTTTTTCATCCAATTTCCGATGATGGTTTCTGATTCACCGCCTACGTGGCCGGGAGCCCATTGAGAATACATATCTGCGGTATCGACAAAATTTCCGCCGTTATCAAAGTAGTAACTCAGCACATCTTCCGAGTTCTTCACATCGGCGCTAAAGCCAAAGACATTGCCACCAAGGCAGAGCGGATGGACCTGAAGATCTGTTTTCGGGAGAGTAATCATTGCGGCATCGTATAGCGATAAAGGACATCGCGTCCCCACTCGGTAAATCCAAGTGATTGATAGAGCTTGATTGCAGAAGTGTTATCAGCATCGACATAGAGCATGGCGCTAAAGATTCCTTGGTAGCGCATATGTCGAAGCCCAGCAATTGTGACCGCTTTACCGATTCCTTTGCCAGCAAATTTCGGATCAACTCCCATTATGTAAATCTCACCAATCGGATCATGGTCATGTTCTGGTTCGCTATGAGAATGCTTATGGGTATGTCCACCATGAATCTTGGTCCAACAAAATCCGGTCATCTCGCCATTTTCTTCGGCAATAAGAAATCCTTGCGGATCGAACCACTCTTCTTTGGTGCGAATATCAAGGTCACGAACGCTCCAATTTCCTTGTTCTGGATGGCGAGCAAAAGCTCTGTTGTTGAGCGCTATCCATTCTTCATTATCGATACTAGGTAAGAAGTTTCTCATTGTTACTTCTTTAGAGAGTTCAGGGATGGGATCGTTGAGTGAGCGGCGCATTTGGATGACGGTGCGGGCGCGAGTAAAGCCAGACTTTTCAGCGATGTTCTTGGCGCCCATTAAGTCTCCGTGAGACCAGAGTCGAAGCTTTGATCCAGCGCGCTCTTGCACTGCGGCGAGAAGTGATTGACCAATGCCTTTCTTGCGATGGTCAGGATGAACGACTAATTCAGCGCTGGGGCCTTCAACTTGGTCAGTCAGATCAAGGTGTGCGTAACCCACGACCACGCCATTGTTTTCTGCGATGAAATGGGTATCTGCTTTATCTCCGCCGTGACGTAAATGAAGTAGAACGTGTTCGCTCACGGGTGGAACGCCATCGTGATCGGATGCCGCGGCGATCAGGGCAAGAACCTGAGTTTGTTGGGTGGGATTTAAATGGTCGAGCTGCGAAATCAAGAGAGTTGGTCAGATAGAGATTGATCTTTAGGGCTGGTGTTAAAGCGATAGCCCACATTTCTTACGGTCCCGATGATGGCTTCAAATTCTGTACCAAGTTTGGAGCGGAGGCGTCGGATATGGACATCAACAGTTCTGGTGCCACCGAAGTAGTCATAGCCCCAAATCTCTTGGAGTAATTGGGAGCGAGTGAAGACTCGGCCCGGATGTTGCGCCATGTATTTCAGTAATTCAAATTCTTTGTAGGTGAGATCTAGTGAGCGACCTTTAATCTTTGCAGTGTAAGTCTTCTCATCGATGACGACATCGCCGCTCTTGATTTCACCTGAGGTGGGATCAGCAGCGATACGGAGCGCCTGAATCTTTCCAATCGCAACGCGAATGCGCGCATCCACTTCAGCAGGTCCTGCAGTATCAAGGATGACATCATCAAATCCCCAATCTGCATTAGTGGCAGATAAGCCACCTTCGGTGGTGATGAGGATGAGCGGGCAACCGATTCCGGTTGTTGTAATGAGTTTGGTGAGAGATTTTGCAGCTGGCAGATCGCGACGCGCATCAATAAATAAGCAATCTACTTCTGGAATATCAACAAGAAC
>DAOROE010000096.1:0-1956 GCA_035441345.1 Candidatus Nanopelagicaceae bacterium | reverse complement strand
GTAGCGCAGTGAAAGATAAATTTGGAATTGTTTTAGAACCAGAAGTGCAGTTTGTGGGCCTTAGTTTATGAAGAGATTAATTGCGCTGACCTTATTGTTGATGGCATCTGCTTTTCCAGTAAATGCCCACAGCACTTTGGTGAGCTCTAACCCTGCTGCAGATTCCACGGTCGTTGATTTCCCAATGGAAGTAACGCTGACATTTAATGAAGAGTTGTTGAAAGTTGGTCAAGAGAATCCAAATAAAGTGGAAGTTTTTGATGAATCAGGTGTTTTAGTTTCAGGAGCATCTGTTTTATCGGGCGCGAGTATTGCGGCGCCTGTGGGAATCAATGGCAACGGTGCATATACGGTGAAGTATCGCGTGGTCTCAAAAGATGGCCATGTGGTGGAAGATGAATATCAATTTAACGTGGAGTCACCGATTGCAATTGCAACGCCAATATCTGCGCCGGTTGAGCCAGCTGAAGATGGTCCGAATTTATTGATCAGGATTGTTGTGCTTGCTGCCCTTGGTTTCGGGGTATTTATTTCATTTCGGAAAGCAAATTCTTTATTCGGGTCACGCCCTCGATGATGTCTTCATCAGAAGTCGCGTAAGAAAGACGTAGGTATCCCGAAGGACCGAAAGCTTCACCGGGAACTACTGCGACTTCCGCTTCTTCAAGTATGAGCGAAGCAAGTTCAGCAGAAGTACTTGGACGACGGCCACGAATTTCCTTGTTAAGAACACCTTTAACAGACGGATAAACATAGAAAGCTCCTGTGGGGGTTGGGCATTCAATGCCAGGGATTTCGTTGAGCATTTTCACTATTAACTTACGGCGGCGATCAAAGGCTTCGCCCATTTTCTTAACTGCAGAGAGATCATTGTTGAGCGCAGCGATGGCAGCGCGTTGTGCGACGTTCGAGACGTTGGAAGATAAGTGAGATTGCAAGTTTGTGGCGGCCTTGATGACATCTTTCGGTCCAATCATCCAACCCACACGCCAACCTGTCATGGCATATGTTTTTGCAACGCCGTTGAGGATGATGGTCTTATCTGCCATTCCTGGAACAAGAACTGGAAGTGATGGAGCAGTAGCGCCGTCATAGAGAAGGTGTTCGTAAATTTCATCGGTAATAACCCAGATATCGTTCTTGAGCGCCCACTCGCCGATTGCTTTGACTTGTTCTGGAGAATAAACCGAACCGGTTGGGTTTGAGGGAGAGCAGAAGAGAATCGCTTTGGTTTTAGGAGTGCGAGCTTTTTCAAGTTGCTCAACGGTGACCATGTAATTCTGAGTTTCATCAGCGAATACTTCAATTGCTTTTCCGCCTGCGAGTTTGATGCATTCTGGATACGTAGTCCAGAACGGTGAGGGGAGAATTACTTCATCATCTTTATCAACGATGGTGGCGAATGCTTGGTAGACCGCTTGCTTTCCACCGTTGGTGACAAGAACTTGATCGGCAGTAATGTCGTAATTGGAATCGCGCTTAGTTTTCTTCACAATTGCTTCGCGTAATTCTGGAAGACCTGGTGTTGGCGAATAGCGATGGTTTGCGACAACTTTTGTTGCGGCTGCGGCGGCTTCGACGATGTAATCCGGAGTTGGAAAATCTGGTTCGCCGGCGCCAAAACCAATAACGGGACGACCAGCTGCTTTGAGGGCCTTCGCTTTTGCATCGACAGCCAAGGTCGCCGACTCGGCGATAGCGGCGATTCGTGCGGAAATACGCGGTTTGGTCACGGGCGGGAGTCTTCCATAAGCGGGCTTGAGCGCGAGTTAGACCTTGAGGGGGTCCCTCACCTACACTTCCTCCTCCTGGCGCTTGCTTGATCGGGTAATAAAAAAATCTGATTATGAAAAGTCCATGCTTTTGCATGTCTTCTTAACGGAAGAGATGTTGATGCGCCTCGAAGGGCAGTAGCTCAACTGGCCAGAGTTCCGGTCTCCAAAACCGGCGGTTGGG
>DAOROE010000095.1:0-2104 GCA_035441345.1 Candidatus Nanopelagicaceae bacterium | reverse complement strand
GCAGGAAGCGTGAAGAGCTTAAGCAGCCCACCAAGAATTGTGTTGATTACTCCAAATAGCGCAGCCACCCAGAAGTAATTCCACGCACCGCTCTGGATTTGAATTCCACTAACAATAAATGTTGTTAGCCAGAAAGCGAGAGCCAAGATGGCCCAACGCTTTACCAACGTCATTAGTTGATGCCCTCGCGTTTGCGAATTTTTGAACCTAACCAGCGAACTGGATCGTACTTAACATCAACAACGCGCTCTTTCATTGGAATGATGGCGTTATCGGTGATCTTGATATGTTCTGGACAAACTTCTGTACAACACTTGGTGATGTTGCACATTCCAAGACCATGCTCTTCTTGAGCTTTCTGCTTACGGTTACGTAGCCGATCAAGTGGGTGCATATCCAACTCAGCGATACGGATAAAGAAGCGTGGACCTGCGAATGACTTTTTGTTTTCTTCATGATCGCGGATAACGTGGCACGTATCTTGGCAGAGGAAGCATTCAATGCACTTGCGGAACTCTTGGCTGCGCTCCACATCAACTTGTTGCATCCGGTATTCGCCAGGCTTGAGATCTTCTGGTCCTTCGAAAGCTGGAACTTCCATCGCTTTCTTGTAATTGAAAGAAACGTCGGTAACCAAATCGCGAATCACAGGGAATGCGCGAAGTGGGGTGACAGTGATGGTTTCATCATCGCCGAAAGAATTCATACGAGTCATACATGCAAGACGAGGCTTGCCGTTGATTTCCATCGAACAAGAGCCGCACTTTCCGGCTTTACAGTTCCAACGCACCGCTAAATCAGGCATCTGTGTGCCTTGAACGCGATGAATTACATCGAGGACGACTTCGCCTTCGTTGGCATCAACGCTGACTTCTTTGAAATCACCATTCTTGGAATCACCGCGCCAGATGCGCATATTTACTTTGCGGGTCATTTAATTGCCGCCTTTCGTGAGTTCCTTCTCGGTGAAATATTTCTTTAATTCATCCATCTCAAACAATTCAATAAGTTCATTGGGCAGCATCTTCGCGGGTTGCGCTTCAACTTCTACTGCTTTGCCGCTCCACTTGGTGAGGTGATTAACCTGGCGCCAGTTTGGATCCATCTTCGGATAATCATCACGGGTGTGGCCACCACGAGATTCTTGACGCTCTAACGCAGAGCGCGCGATTGACTCAGAAACTAACAACATATTCTCGAGATCAATTGCTAGGTGGAATCCTGGGTTAAATGCTTTACCGCCCGTGGCTTTAACTTTTGCAGCGCGCTCGCGAATTGATTCTAATTTCTTCAGCGCGTCAACTAATTCCTTCTCGGTGCGGATAATTCCGACAAGATCTTGAGTGACATTTTGTAATTCACTATGGAGCGAATATGGATTCTCATCGCCTTCACGAGTAAACGGCGCATTGAGATGTTCGTGCGCATGGGCGATTGCTTTATCGCTCGCCGATGGAGCGCTACCGCCGAGTTTCTTTACGTAATCAGCAGCGCCTGCTCCCGCTCTGCGACCAAAGACCAAGAGATCCGAGAGTGAATTTCCACCAAGTCGGTTTGATCCATGCATTCCGCCGGCAACTTCACCGGCTGCAAAGAGTCCTTCAACGCCGTATGCCGCTGTTGTATCGGGATCTACCTTGACGCCGCCCATCACATAGTGACAGGTCGGGCCAACCTCCATCGGTTGTTCGGTGATATCAACATCAGCCAACTCTTTAAATTGATGCCACATCGAAGGTAGCCGACGCTTAATCTCTTCAGCTGGCAAGCGTTTTGAGACATCGAGGTAGACGCCGCCATGTTCTGAACCGCGCCCCGCTTTAACTTCGGCATTAATCGCGCGCGCAACCTCATCACGTGGAAGAAGTTCGGGTGGACGGCGATTGTTATTTTGATCCTTATACCAACGATCAGCTTCTGCTTCATTATCCGCATATTTATCTTTGAAAACTTCTGGGATGTAATCAAACATGAAGCGCTTACCTTCACTGTTTGTGAGAACTCCACCATCACCACGAACCGACTCAGTTACCAAGATTCCACGAACTGATGGTGGCCAGACCATGCCAGTTGGATGGAATTGAACGAACTCCATATCAACGAG
>DAOROE010000094.1:0-2138 GCA_035441345.1 Candidatus Nanopelagicaceae bacterium | reverse complement strand
CATATCTGGCTAGAAGATCTTGTACATCATGATCGAGAGAGAACTTATTCTCGAATGACTAGTTTCTTAAACCTTGATTCTGATAGAAATATGCAGCATTACTTCGAATCAACAGTCGCCCCCTCACAATCAAATACTGGACGATGGAAAATAGAGGTAATGGAGTCGTCAAAGTTTGATCGACGCTATCGAGAAATCATGGATGAGTTAAATGCGAAAGGGCTACCGCAGCCTATGAAGCAAATCTAAGGTGCGTCTCAATCTCGGTGTGATCCAGGAATGGGGTTATTTCAATATCCCCATAGGTTTTCCGCGCAATCTCCTTGCGTCGAGAGACATAGTTGCTGGAGGAATTCTTTAAGAGATGTTCAAAACGTTCTTGAGAACGAATGTATTTATCGAGAGTTTTGAAGTTTTGTGAATCGCTAAAGATTACCTCGCCCTGGGCCTGTGAGAGATTGTTATGGGGAAAGAGAGTCCTAAAACCTAATGCAAGAAGTCTTAAAGCAACGTTGACTACTTTGCGGAGATAGAAGCGAGGTCCACGCGTTATTGCTGAGATTGCAAGAAATCTCTGATAGTGCATACGCTTAAAAATAAGCGAACTATAATTCTCATTAGTTAGCATCTGAATCAGATTTGCTATTTCTTTTGCACCGTTAAAATATTCAATTTCTTGACATCGCACACTTAGTTGATGGCGCAACACCGGGAACTGTAATTTTGCTGTTTGAATCTCGATTTCATCTAACGATTCATTATTTGCAAATAATGCCAATTCGTTCTCTGCGCACCATTGTGCCCGAGCTTTCTGGTCATCGGTACCACGATTATTAGCTATGAATAAAGTTGGTACGGCTGCCGGGATAACCTCATGAACACTGTTGTAGCCAGCTGCACAAATCGCTGCATCAAAAGCGCGCATTAAGTCCGCAAGTGGAAAATGGCGGATGACGTGAACATGGGTTCCGTCTGGCACAAGTGAATTACCATGCTCATCAATTGGTTTACGAGGCATAACAATCTGCACATCTCGCCATCCCGATAGTCCTCTAAAGACAGCTGATGCTCTGGCATCAAGGTCTGTATTTCCAACACCCATCTGGACCAACACCGCCGGTTTATCTAGATCCAGTCCAAGAAATCGTCGTGCATCGTCACGCGTTAGCGCCCTCTCGGGTTGGTAGAGAGTTACAGGCTTCATCAATAGGGACTCTTTACGATTTTTAGTAGGTCCCTTATCGGAATCTCGCGCCACATCCCCTGGCTCAATAACGTAATCCATGAGCTTAGATTGAAGGCTTAGCAAAACTCCCTGAGGTTTACGCTGCCACATACCCCGCCTTATCCAGACCAAGCTGGTTTGGGGTCGAGCAAATTTCGCAGCAATAATTCCAGGATAAGGAACCACTCCATCAAAAGTCACGACACTTGCTCCGGTTTCATCTATGAGTGATACAAGTCGATCTCGTAGATATTTGTCCCAGAGTTTGCGCGGCATCAACTCTTTGTCGCGGCTTGGTACATACTCACATTCAAGGCCAAGTGCTTTGGCGACCTCGACCACCGAATAAGCCATGGAGAAGATGATGGGGCGCGCCCCACCTTGTAATTCGCGGGCAATCGCGCCGGCTCGAATGAGATGACCAGCTCCGACTCCGTTGCTCGTCACCATAATCACGGATGGAAGCTGCATTCGAAAAAGATATTCATTTTTGGTAAACATTCGGTTTACTCCAAGTTAACGCCTACCGAATGCAGCCTAGCAATCAGTTGTTAATAGATTGTTAACCGAGTCTTTCATTTCTCTTTCGTATTTTTTTCGATTTGAGCAAGAGTTGAAACATTAGTATCAAGCATGACTTTAATTCGACGATTTACCGTAATAAGTTCAGCAATTTCCTTTCTAGCATCAGCAGTTTTACTGCCTGCGCAAGCCAACGAAATATTTGTGAAAGTCACCGAGAAATCCTCAATCATATCTGGCGATGGTGAAGGTGGCGCAGAAATTGCAACCTATCACGCGACATCAAAGCGAATCTTCGCCACCAATGGAGTCAAGAATGCGATAGATATCTATGACATTTCAGATGTTTCGGCACCGAAAAAAGTAGGTTCGGTCAATCTTGCTGCTTACG
>DAOROE010000093.1:0-2279 GCA_035441345.1 Candidatus Nanopelagicaceae bacterium | reverse complement strand
GCGAAGGTCTAGCGGTAGCTATTCGCGATCGAATTAATCGCGCTGCTTCGCTTGGTTAAGCCTTAATCAACTCCATGTAACTGGCTACGACTTCTTCTGATTGGGAAGAAGGTGAAACTTCCTTTACTTCACCAAGACTCCATTGCGGAGGATTCTCTCTTCCAGACAGCGCCCACGCCGCTTGTTTCGCTGCGCCATCGGCAACATATTCACCGGTTGGTGGAATATGAATTACCTTTCCAAAGAAGTCGGCAGCGATTTGTTGTACGGCGGGATTCTTTGCAGCGCCACCAATAAGTAATACTCTCGAATAAGAAACTCCAAGTTTCTCAACCGCTTGAGTTGCATAAACCATGCCTGCAACAACACCTTCGATTGCAGCACGTGCAATATTGGCTTTCGTGAAATTGGAATGAGTGATTCCACTAAAGAAGCCGCGTGCTTGAGGGCGATTAGGAGTTCGTTCTCCATCAAAGTGAGGGATGATGCGCAATCCTTCAGCGCCAGCTGGAGCATTGAGGGCGAGTGAACTAAATTCTTCAAAAGAAATCCCAAGAGTTGTAGCAACAGTATTGAAGATCTTTGCAGCATTAAGTGTGCAGGCAAGCGGTAAGAAATTACCTGTGGCATCAGCGAAGCCCGCTACTTCACCGGAGGGGTCATGTGTTGATGTGGACGAGACCGCAAATGCAGTACCGCTCGTTCCAAGTGAGATAACCAAATCGCCAACACCAGCGCCTAAACCAAGCGCGGCACCAGCGTTATCTCCTGCGCCTGCAGCAATCGGGACGCCTTTAGATGTTTCGCCACCAAAAGAGTTTGGCGCAATAATTTTCGGCAGAACCACTTCGCGCTGGCTACGTAGAGCAGTTGCAAAGATATCTCTGCAGTATTCATTCTTTACTGAATCAAAATAACCAGTTCCGGAAGCATCGGAGCGATCAGTGAAGAGTGAGTTTAGATTGTTGGCACCGGATAATTGCCACGATAACCAATCATGGGGAAGTGCAATAGCAGCAACTCTCTCTGCGTTTGATTTCTCGTTATCGGCAAGCCAGCGAACTTTAGAAGCGGTAAATGATGCAACAAGCTGTGAGCCAGTTCTCTCGTGAATATCAGGAATCTCGCTATTGAGTTGTTGAGCTGCTTTATCGGAGCGTGTGTCATTCCATAAAAGTGCATCGCGGATAACAGCACCGTCGTGATCAAGTGCAACCATGCCATGTTGTTGACCGCCAATAGAGATTGCAGAGATCTCGTACTTACCTAACTCATCAAGTGCGCTATCGAGAGCTTTCTTCCATTCCAAGGGATTGACTTCGGTGCCATCTGGATGCGGTCTAGAAGTTGATGCAATCAACTCACCAGATTCGGCATCACGGAGTACAACTTTGACCGATTGGGTTGAGGAATCAACACCCGCAACGATCTTTGGCATCTTTTTAGTGAACGCCGATCAGATACTCGAGAGCGAGTTGATCGAGCTCTTCATAGTGGTAACCACGCTTTCCAGCAGCTTCCACATCAAAGCTCTCATTCGCAATATCTTTCCAACTCTCACCACTTGCGGCGGTGGGTTGTAGAAGCTCATTAACGCCAGATTTTTCCAGCGCAGCTTTAGTGCGTGGATCGGCGCGGAATGCACGAGCGCGCTCTTGAAGAATTATGAAGGTGCGCATATTTGCAGTCGCGGATGCCCACACTCCTTCATCGCTCTCGGTGCGCATAGGCTTGTAATCAAAGTGTTTTGGTCCGTCATAGTTATAACGATCAAGGAGATCAACAAGGAAGAAAGCTGACTTCAAATCGCCATGTCCAAAGACCAAGTCTTGGTCGTACTTCGGACCATGCTGACCATTGAGATCTATATGGAATAACTTCTTATGGAAGAGCGCTTGGCCAATTCCATGAACGAAGTTAAGACCAGCCATCTGTTCGTGGCCAACTTCAGGGTTCAAACCAACTAATTCTGGGTGCTCTAGCGAGTTGATGAATGCAAGTGCATGTCCAATAGTGGGAAGGAAAATATCGCCACGAGGTTCATTTGGTTTTGGTTCCATTGCAAACTTGATGTTGTAGCCCTTATCGATAACAAATTGTCCAAGGATGTTAAAGGCTTCGCGCATTCTCTCGAGCGCAACAACGGGATCCTTACCGATATCGGTTTCAGCGCCTTCGCGGCCGCCCCAACAAACATAGGTATGCGCGCCGAGCTCAACTGCTAATTCAATATTTGTCATCACTTTGCGGATTGCATAACGACGGATATCGCGATTGTT
>DAOROE010000092.1:0-2280 GCA_035441345.1 Candidatus Nanopelagicaceae bacterium | reverse complement strand
GCGTTGATAGGTCAACGAGTTGGAATTGAATGGCGCTCAATACTGGTAATCGTAGGAATTAACTTCGCGATCGGATTTGTATTAGGCGGTGTGGATTGGAGAGGTCACTTAGGTGGTTTGATTGGTGGCACTCTGGTTACCACCATTCTTAACCGAACGAAGTAGCGCTTGAGCGACATCGATAACTTCAACATCTGATTCGCGCCCTTTAACTCCATCGCTGACCATAACTCTGCAGAACGGACATCCGACTGCAACTTCTTCGGCGCCGGTAGCAATTGCTTCATCAACGCGGTTCATATTGATACGTGTTCCCAGTTTTTCTTCCATCCACATGCGACCGCCACCGGCGCCGCAACAGAATGAGCGCTCTTTATTGCGGGGCATTTCAACTAAATCAACGCCAGTAGATTCAAGAAGTTCACGCGGTGGTTCATAAATTTGGTTGTGACGACCCAAATAACAAGGATCGTGATACGTCAACTTCTTTGATGAAGGCGCAACCGGCTTCAAACGCCCTTCTTTAACCAAGGTATTGAGTAATTGGGTGTGGTGGACCATCTCTAATTCAAAACCTTGTTGCTTATAGTCGCGACCAATTGTGGTGAAGCAATGAGGACAGGTAACAACGACTTTCTTTTTGCCTTTGTAATTTACATACACTTCTTTAAAGGTTTCAACGTTCTCACGAGAGAGAATCTGGTAGAGAAATTCATTACCGGCGCGACGCGCAGGATCTCCAGTACATGTTTCGCGCGCACCAAGGACGCCGAATTTCACACCTGACATATAAAGCAATTCCGCGACAGCTTTAGTGGTTTTCTTAGCTCGCTCTTCATATGCGCCAGCACATCCAACCCAGAAGAGATACTCAACTTCATCGGGTAGCGCACCTTCGATTACTTCAACCGGGAAATCACACTCTGCGATCCAAGCGTTGCGATCCATGCGGTTAGCGCCCCACGGATTTCCGGCTTTCTCGAGATTTCTAAATGTTCCACCGAGTTCAGTTGGGAATTCAGATTCCACCAGAACTTGGAAGCGACGCATGTTGACGATGTGGTCGATATGTTCGATATCGACAGGGCACTCGTTGACGCACGCACCACATGTTGTGCAGGACCACAACACATCAGGAGAGATTGTCTCGCCCACAATTGGTTTGTCAGATGGAAGGTTGGCAAGAGCGTGATCACGCATCGCCATTACTAATAATTTCGGAGAGAGAGGTTTCTCGGTATGCCATGCAGGGCATTGTGATTGGCAACGACCACACTCAGTGCAGCTCGCCATATCAAGCAAGCCTTTCCAGGAGATATCGGCGGCTTTTCCAATACCAAAGACATCATCTTCTTTAGGATCCTCAAAATCAATGGGTTTTCCATGAGAGAGCATCTCGGGTAGCGCACCAAGAGTCGGGGTGGCAGAGACATTACGCTTAAAAAAGATATTGAATGGCGCTAAGAATCGATGCCATGCAACGCCCATAGTGAGGTTTGCGGCAATAACAATAAACCAAGTCATCGAGATGATGATCTTCAAAGCTGCAACAATAACAATCCACTGTTCTAGCGTCGCAACATCAAGATTTTTAAATGCATTAACAGCGGGGCTAGATAAAGCAAATTCAAAGGGCTTTGCTTTATCACCAAGTAGCGCTCCTTCAAGTCCACGAAGTGCGATTACACAGAAGACAATTGCAAGAATTGTTGCTTCGACAAAATATGCTTTCCATGAACCCGAACCAAAGAAACGTGAAGTACGACCTTTGTTGGTAAATCTCGTTACTTGACGAATAGCAATCAGCGCAACAATAGAAATCCCAGTTAGCCAAGTTATTAACTCAACAAAGAAGTTGTAAGGAACCCAATGTCCAATGATTGGTAGCACAAAATGTGGATCGAAGATTTGACCATACGCTGTTACTAAGGTTCCAAAAAGCGAAACGAAACCAATCATCACAAACCAGTGTGCAATTCCAGATCCAGTGAAGTTCAACATCTTTGCGTGAGTGAGAACTTCACGAACCATGAGCGTGAAGCGACGAGCTTTATCATTGCTACGAGTTGGGTCGGGTTGGCCAGCTTTAATGCGGCGATACAACTCAAGGCTCCGGATCGAAATCGCGACGATGGCGACAACAGTGATGAGGTAAGCCAGAACCCCGAGCGCGCCTTCGATCATGCGCCCAAGGGTAGGCGTGGACGGTCGAGTTCCTGCGGAAGGGGTCTATTCACAGGGGTGGATAACCCTGTGGAGAATTACATGGATGTAATTAAT
>DAOROE010000091.1:0-2321 GCA_035441345.1 Candidatus Nanopelagicaceae bacterium | reverse complement strand
GTAGCCAATTAAGGTAGCCCTCCGCATTACACCGACGAGCCCGAAAGGATCGAGAAACGCTTATGGCAGAGATCCTCTCTCTTGATCGTTTCAGAGTCGTCGGCGGAACTTCGCTCCGTGGTGATGTCACTATTCAAGGTGCAAAGAATTCAGTCCTGAAATTAATGGCGGTCACTCTTCTCGCTCCTGGAAAATCAACGATCCACAATGTTCCTGATATCGCCGATGTTGCAATGATGGCTGACCTTCTCGAGCGGCTCGGTTGCACCATAACTCGTGACATTAGAAATCAAAGTATCTCTATTGATGTTCCTGATAATCCTGGCCACCGTGCCGAATATGAATTAGTACGAAAATTACGAGCATCAATTAATGTTCTTGGACCTCTGGTTGCGCGCATGAAGAGAGCAGAAGTTGCACTTCCTGGTGGCGATGCGATCGGCTCACGAGGATTGGACTTTCATACCAAAGGCCTTGTTGCACTCGGCGCAGAAGCGCATAGCGAACATGGTTACATCATTGCCTCAGCTCCACAGGGATTAAAGGGCGCCACTATCGAATTGGAATTCCCGAGCGTTGGCGCGACGGAGAACATCATGACTGCTGCTGTACTTGCAGCTGGCAGAACAATCCTTGATAACGCAGCACGTGAACCTGACATTGTTGATATCGGAAATTTCCTGATTGCAATGGGCGCAGATATTGAAGGGCTTGGAACACCCACCATCACAATTCGTGGAGTTAGCTCACTTAAGCCAGCCGAGCACACCGCAATCCCCGACCGCATCGTGACAGGTACCTGGGCTTTTGCGGCGGCCATGACACGTGGTGATATCTCAATTCACAGCGCCCGCGCTCAAGATCTTGAGTTGCCATTGGAGAAATTAGTTTCTGCTGGAGCTGTCATTACCGCTATTCCCGATGGAATCAGAGTGAAAATGGATCGCAGGCCAAGTGCGGTCGATGTCGCAACCCTTCCCTACCCCGGTTTTCCCACTGATCTGCAGCCTTTTGTGATCACTTTGAATTCAATCGCCGAAGGTGATGCGCTTGTCACCGAAAATGTTTTTGAAGGGCGATTTATGTTTGTCAATGAACTTCTACGTCTCGGTGCAAAGATTCGAGTCGATGGTCATCACGCTTCAATAAGCGGCATTCCTCAACTCTCATCGGCTCCTGTGATGGCCTCCGATATTCGCGCTGGCGCAGGACTTGTCCTTGCTGGACTTGTGAGCGATGGAGTGACATTTGTGGAAGGCGCTTATCACGTTGATCGTGGCTACCCGAATTTTGCAGAGCAACTTCGTGGACTAGGCGCAGACGTAACGAGAGTTGATTAGCTTTTAGCCGACTGTTACCGCAGTGATGATTCCCGAGCGGACGGAGACCGTCACTCGGTTAGGGCGGTAATCCATGGTGACCGCAAATGGTTCACCATCTCGCTCCCCTACCCGATAAAGCCATCTATTTGCCGCTGCACAAACTTCTGCGCCACTTTCTTTCATTCCGATGAGCTGTAGCGCTCTTGATTCACTTATTTCTTCTTCAGTTTTAAGTGTTTCTGGGCACTGACCTTGGGTTTGACCCACGTTGAGGAATTCACCACGCGTCTCAGTACGTCCAATCGCAAGAACAATTGATGATCGGGCTCTCGACGTTGCAGAAATGGAGTAGATACCTGCCTCACCTTTTTGTGAGAGGCGGGCGAGATAGAAGTAATTCTTTTTTCCGAATGGCTCAAAGAAAGGTGTCCGCTCTTTGATGGGCAAGGAGATTTTCTTTCCCGATGGTGATGTGACGACAACTGAGGGCAATTGCGACTTCTTCAATTTATTTGTCGGGGCTGCATCAACAATGAGATATTCCACGTTGAGCTCGTCGCCCGATTTAAGAGCAAATCGCACATGACGTTGCTCTTTTGCTTTCGTGAAATCCGCATAAACCGCAAAAGAGATAGTTCCGTCGATAAGAATTGGGCTCTTAGATACAGTCTTATGTGAAGAGTTGAGACTCACTGGAAAATGCGCATGCGCAGGTGCGCTCGCGCTAAACAATAACGCCAGCGCGACAAGAGAAATTACTTTACTGCGTAGCACTTTCGCCTAGAACTGATACGCGATTGTTTGCGACAGATAAGAAACCACCACTGACATTGAACTCCTCAGTGGAGCCATCTGCGCCCTTAATCGTCACTTTTCCGTCGACAAGCACGCCAAGAAGCGGAGCGTGATCAGGAAGAATTCCGAGATCACCTTCCAAAGTGCGAGCAGAAACCATGGTGGCTTTGCCCGACCAGACTCGCTTCTCTGGCGTTACAAATT
>DAOROE010000090.1:0-2337 GCA_035441345.1 Candidatus Nanopelagicaceae bacterium | reverse complement strand
GTCATCGGTGGAACCAGCCTCTTTGGCGGTAAAGGAAAAGTCAGCGATGCAATTCTTGGTGGAATTGTTGTTGCAGTTATTGATAACGGCATGGCGCTCCTTGGTTACCCTGCTGGAATCAAATTCATGGTCACAGGCGCAGTTCTCTTGATATCTGCAACGATTGATGCGATTTCTCGACGTGGAGCAACGACGAGTTAGCGTAAATTCTTCATTCTGAAGCCTAGATTTTTTCTTATGGAAAATTGTGGGTATTCTTCTCGCTCACATCTTGCGGGAGTGGTGAAATGGCAGACACGCAGGTCTTAGGAACCTGTGCTTCGGCGTGTGGGTTCAAGTCCCACCTCCCGCACCATCTTTTTCAAAATCTCTTAAGTGATATTCGATAATGACTGCAACTTTCTCTCTACGTCCCTTAGCTGCAGATGATGCTGATTGGATATTTGAAGCCTGCCAAGATTTAGAAATTCAAAAGTGGACCCAGATCCCACGTCCCTACACGCGAGAGCATGCAGTTGGCTTTGCCAAAACTCTTGCGGGCGATGTCGAAGTCTGGGTAATCGAAAGTGATAGCGCCGAAAAACCTTACGGGGTTATTGGTGTGCACTCTATTAATCCAGCAACCAGAATTGCAGATATTGGCTATTGGTGCGCGCCATGGGGGCGGAGAAAAGGTGCGATAAAGAATGGACTACAGCTCTTTATTGAGAAGATGAAAAGTAGAGATGATGTGGGAGCGATTCAAGCGACAATTGCTGAACCCAATATTGCTTCGCGAAAGACCGCAGAAACGGTGGGATTCACTCTTGTAGGAAGCGCCGATCGCAACTGTAATTGTGGTGGCGAAGATGTCAGTGCTGTTCTCTACGAAATCACCCTTAAGCCTTCGCTGCTGTAAAGCCTTTCTGTAAGTCAGCGATGATGTCGGCGATATCTTCGATTCCGATACTGAGACGAATAGTTCCCGAGGTAATTCCGGCGCCACGCAATCCTTCTTCACCAAGTTGAGAATGTGTGGTTGAAGCAGGATGAATCACCAGTGATCGCACATCACCGATATTTGCGACATGACTAAATAACGTTAAGCCTTCTACGAACTTCTTTCCAGCTTCTAAGCCACCTTTGATATCAAAAGCCATGACCGCACCTGCTCCACGCGCTGCATATTTCTTCGCATTCGCATACCAAGGAGAGTTCGGTAATCCTGAATAACTCACTGATGCAACTTGAGGATGATTTGCGAGCCATTCCGCAACTGCTTGTGAGTTCTTGAGATGTCGCTCCATTCTCATGCTGAGAGTTTCCAGTCCTTGAGCCAATAGCCAGGCATTAAATGGTGAAACACTCGGCCCCATATCGCGAAGTAACTGCAATCTACATTTGAATATATATGCCACATTTCCGAAGGCTGAACCCACCCCCAAATCTTTGGCATACACCATGTTGTTGTAACTAGGGTCTGGCTGATTGAAACCTGGGAACTTATCTGGATGTTTAGCGAAATCGAAATTTCCTGAATCGATAATTGCGCCCACCATTGCGCTTCCATGGCCCGATAGAAACTTGGTCGCAGAATGAGTGACGATATCCACTCCGTAATCTATAGGTCTTGTTACATAGGGAGTTGCAATCGTGTTATCGACAATCCACGGAACCCCAACTTCATGGGCGATATTTGCGATTCCTTCAAGATCAAGAGCAACGCCAAGCGGATTGGACAAGCCTTCTCCGAAGAAGGCCTTGGTGTTGGGACGAACTGCTTTACGCCATGAATCAAGGTCGCTGGCATCATCAACAAAGGTAAATTGAATTCCGAATTTTGGAAGTGTGTACTTGAAGAGGTTGTAAGTACCTCCATATACATAGGGACTAGCAACAACATGATCGCCCGCTTCTGCGACATTCATGATGGCAAGTGTTGTGGCTGCCATACCTGATGCGACTAAGAGGGATGCTTTTCCATGTTCCAAGACTGCTAAACGCTTTTCAACGGCATCTTGTGTCGGATTATTAATACGGGTATAAACATTTCCTGCTTCGGCAATTCCAAAAAGATTTGCAGCATGTTGGGTATCTCGAAATTGATAGGCCGTCGTTTGATAAATCGGAAGAGAGCGAGATCCTGTTGTGGGATCGGGAACTTGGCCAGAGTGAATTTGTTGCGTATCAAATGACCAGTCGTGATTTTCTGACATACCCACCTCTTCGTTGAAGTGTTTCAAAGTCGTTGACTTCCCCACACGCCTATGTGCAGTTGCGATGAGATTAGTGGAAATTTCGCAAAAAGTGTGGAGTGCGCCATAAAAACTCTCGGCATTCCTTATCGCCTTTTTAATG
>DAOROE010000089.1:0-2353 GCA_035441345.1 Candidatus Nanopelagicaceae bacterium | reverse complement strand
GCGTCTCTGAATCTCAACTCAATGCCTCCTTTATTGTTCCAAGCGTCTTTGATCCTAATGTCGTGAAATCAGTCGCAGATGCGGTTAGGAAGTGCTGCTAATTGTCGATCGCTGATTGGGTCGAGCAATATCTCAACGCTTCTACCCCGTTCTTCATTTACCTTGCACTAGGCGCAATTGTCTTTGTTGAAACTGGAATTTTGATTGCCTTCTTTCTCCCTGGAGACTCGATTCTCTTTGCCGCAGGTTTAGTTGCTGCCACACGAGATGACACCAACATCGTTTTTCTCGTTACCGTTATCTTTATCGCCGCATTCCTTGGCGACCAAGTTGGGTATGTCTTAGGCCGAAAATATGGGCGGGCATATCTCGAACGACACTCATCGCCACGAATCGAGAAAATGATTACTCGCGCGGAAAACTTCTATGAGAAGTATGGATGGAGCGCGGTCATTCTCGCCCGCTTCTATCCCTGGATTCGAACATTTATGCCTCCGATAGCCGGCATCGCAAAGATGAATTACTACAAATTCTTAGCAGCCAACGCACTTGGCGCGCTGTTATGGGGCGTTGGAATCACATTGCTGGGCTTTTACGCAGCTTCGATTCCAGTCCTTAAAGATTCATCAAGGCTGATTGCAGCATTCTTCATCGTGCTTACGATTGCGTTAACTGTTAGAAATTACTTGCGTTCTAAACGCGACTGACGAGCGCCGCCCACAACCACTCCGACATAGGTCATGGCAATACCTGTGACCAAATACCAACTGACACTCACACCCTCGCTTGGCGCATAGAGATCAAGTAGTAAGGAACCGAAGAGTTGTCCGCCAACGCTAAAGAGCGTGAAAGTTAATACGCCAAGATGTTGCACAATCAATGATGTTGCAGCGATATAGATGACGCCAATAACTCCGCCGGTATAAATCCACCATGGACCACTCGGAAGTGGTTGCAATTCAATCTTGCCGAAAAGCAGAAGCACAAGAATAAATAAAACTAAGAAAGATGTTCCCGTGATGAAGTTAAGAAGAGATGTGGTGTAGCTCTGGTTGGAGAATTCATTGATCTGGCCATTAAGTGCGCGTTGAACTCCAACTAGCGCTCCAGCAATCACGGCCAGGCCGACAGCAATAAAGGAGAAGCTATGCGCTTCGATCTTGTCGAGAACAGAAACCAAGACAGCTAATACAGTTATGAGCGCAGCGCCAACGCGACGAGGTGAGATTAACTTTGGTCCACCGCCGGTTAATCCAATGCGATCAACAATTAATGATGTGGCGGTCTGGCCAGCGAGTGATGCAACGGAATACACCGCTACTCCGATCAGAGGCACAACGCTGGTCTGGAGCGCAACAAAACTTCCACCAAGTGCGCCAGCCAATAAACGCCATCGTGGAATTGCGCCCGTGCGGACTGCAGTTCGCAGGCGAGTAATTCCCGCTTTTACCGCTGGGCTAAAGAGCGCATACAGCGCAACAAAGAAAAGGCCAGAGGAGAAAGAAACCAAAGCGGCTTGTGGAGCATTATCGAGGCGATGAGAGAGTTCGCCATTAGCGCGGGCTTGCAGCGCAATCATTACTCCCGAGATGGCAGCCAGCGCATCTAGGCGAACCGCGTTACTCGCTGATTTTGCCACTGAGCTCCAACCATTCATCTTCTAATTTTTGACGGAGCGATTGTATCGCCTCTAACTTCGACGCAATCTCAATCAACTTCTGGTGATCAAAAGAGGCTGCTTCTTGTTCTGCGATTAATTGCTTCTCTTCACTTTGGACTTTCTCTATCTGTTTCTCCAGCTTCGCAATATCTTTCTTGATTAGTCGAACTTGGGCTGCATCAGAGATAGTTTTCTTTGGTGCAGTAGCAATTGAGCGTTCAATCATCGAGCTGCGTAGTTCTAAGTATTGATCAACTCCGCGGGGTAAATCCCGAAGTGATTCATCTCCAAGTAACCCAACAAAACGATCACAGACTCGCTCCAAAAAGTAACGATCGTGGGAGATCACGATTAGAACTCCCGCATAGGTATCAAGGAGATCTTCCAGCGCGGTTAAAGTCTCCACATCAAAATCATTTGTGGGCTCATCAAGTAGAAGTACGTTGGGTGAATCCATCAACAATCTCGTGAGTTGCAGGCGACGTTTCTCTCCACCTGATAAATCCCGCACCATCCGTTGCTGGCCTTCATAATCAAATCCCAGTCGCTCGCATAACTGTGAAGCAGATATCTCTCGACCGCCACCGAGCTCCACATGAAGCGCAACCTTCTCAACTGCCTCTATTACTCGCCATGAAGGATCAAGTTCTTGAAGATGCTGGGATAAGAATGCGGCTTTTACTGTTACACCGG
>DAOROE010000088.1:0-2368 GCA_035441345.1 Candidatus Nanopelagicaceae bacterium | reverse complement strand
AGTACTCCCTTCACGAATCTGCGGCGCTGCAGTGCGCCATAACTTAGCAGGAAGTTAAAGCGCTAGCGGCTCAATATTCGCGACACTACTGAGAGTCAGCTTTGCCGAGAACTACCGTGAAGGTCTTTAGTCCGCCGCTTGGCATATCAACGGTGATCTTCACAGTGTCACCAGGAGCATAAGCGCGGATACGGACGATTGCGGTGACAAGATCATTGATCTTCTTGCCATCGATTTCGCGGATGATTCCACCCGCAGGTATCCCTGCTTTTGCTGCTGCTTCTCCATCTACTACGCGAAGAATGCGCGCTCCAGTTCCCGTAAATGCAGTATCAAAATTGACGCCAAGGAATGGGCGACTTGATTTTCCGGTAGCAATAATTTCATCAACAACACGTTTTGCCTGATTTATAGGAATGGAGAAACCGAGACCGATAGATCCATTTGCTCCTGAACTTACCGTTGCAATCGCAGAATTGATTCCAACCAACGCTCCCGTTCCATCAACGAGTGGTCCGCCTGAGTTTCCTGGATTAATCGCCGCATCAGTTTGAATCGCATCAATAAAGGATTCGATTCCTAGACTGCCTGTGGTTACTGGGCGATTCAGCGCAGAAACAATTCCGCTTGTAACTGTTCCTGATAAGCCAAGTGGTGAACCAAAGGCCACGACAGGTTCACCAATAATCAGAGTATTTGAATTTCCAACGGTAATTGCCTTGAGATTGCCGCGGTTGATTCGTAAAACCGCAAGGTCATAGGTGGAATCGCGTCCAACGATGGAAGCAGTTTCCAAGTCTCCATTATTAAGTTCGACTCGGATAGTTCCGCCTTGAACTGCATTGGCAATCACATGGTTATTTGTGATGATAAAAGAGGAGTTGTTATTTGAGCGATAGATGACTCCAGAACCAGTTCCTCCACTTTGGATTGAAGAAACTGCGATTGAGACAACAGACGGTGAGACGGCAGAGGCGATAGTTTCAACATTAACGCCATTGCCTACAACTTCCATCAGAGTTCGAGTTTTAGCGCAGCTGCCATCGGTGGCGGCAAATAAGGCTTTGGTGCGGTTATCAACGCAGACTTTTGTGGGCGGAACATTGGGGGTCACAGCGACTGCAACTCCACCGGCGACCACAGCGCCAAGGACAAAACCAATCATGATCTTGCTAAAACTGGAAATAGTTCTCATGTCTGTTACCTAATCATTGTTTTCTGAAAAAAACCTTAATGGAAATTCAACACTCGCTGGGTAGACTTCGCAACTCATGGATCTCACACTCCGCCGTGCGCGCCTTGCGGTCACCATCACATTTATCGTCAATGGCTTTACCGCGGGAACTTTCGTTGCGCGTATTCCAGATTTCAAGAGAATTCTTGAGATCTCCAATGGAACATTAGGAACCTCTCTTCTCTTCGTCTCAATAGGTGTCTTTGTTGCATTGAAACCCGCTGGAAAAAATTCTGCAAAATTTGGAAGTAAGCCGGTGGTTTTCTGGGCCACCATTGCTCTGGCTTTCTCGTGTGTATTAGTTGGACTCTTGCTTAATCTGCAATGGTTCTGGCTCAGTTTGTTCTTACTTGGATTCTCTCTTGCCACCCAAGACGTTGCTATGAATGCTCATGCCGTTCTCGTCGAACAACGGGCGGGACGACGTTTGATGAGCGTCTTTCATGGCATGTTCTCTGTGGGAACGCTCATCGGAGGAATTCTTGGCGGGCTCTTCTCGCAATGGGAAGTAACGCCACTTAATCAATCGTTTGGGTTATTCCTCATTTATATGGTGGCTGCTTTTGCAGTTCGCCCACTCTATCTACCAGCCGAGACCGATAAACATGACTTCTCCACTGGTCCCCGCGCTAAACATCCGGTTATCTTCTGGATTCTCGGCTTCTTTGGATTGTTTGCGGCTATCAGCGAAGGCGCTGCTGGAGATTGGGGTGGAGTTCTAGCGCGCGATGCATTTGGCGCGACTCCATTTATTTCTACTCTGCCGTACATTGTTTTTTGTAGCGCGATGATTATTGGTCGATTCTCGGGTGATTACCTCGCACATCGTTTTGGCGCTTCACTCGTAATCGCATCCGGTGGTCTTATCTCCGGAACCGGTCTAACAATCGGACTTATCGTGGGTGGAATTCCAGCAATCATGGCCTCGTGGTTCTTACTCGGAATTGGTTTATCTGTCGTAATCCCACTTATGTTTAGTGCCGCAGGAACTCTCGCCACCAAGAAATATTCTGGAGTTATCGCGCCATCAGAAGCGGTCGCTAAAGTTTCAGGGGTTTCTTACTTTGGATTCGTTATTGGTCCACCGCTTATTGGATTTATCGCTGATGTGATTGAGCTTCGCTGGACGCTCTT
>DAOROE010000087.1:0-2432 GCA_035441345.1 Candidatus Nanopelagicaceae bacterium | reverse complement strand
GTATCACAACTTGTAGGGCCATAGATTTATACTACAGGAAATGAATCAATCCCTTTCTTCGTTGGTGGTTAAGCCTGCAACGACTATCAGTGAAATTCTCACGGCATTCATTGATTCACAGAGCGATCTACTTCTCATTGATGAAAATAGCGTAGTAGCAGATCCTCATATGGAGTTACTGACTGATTACCCACGTAGCGCATCTGCAGCACTCGTTGCGGTCGAAAAAAACGGCGACACATTAGTGCGACAAAATCGAATTGCGAGTGCATCATCTGCTTCACATAAGGTAACTATCGGAAATCGAAAGTTTGTTGGCGTACTCAGGCTCTCCCAGAAACAACGCACTGAAATTATCGCCGCACTAGAGAATGCCCTGACTCATAAAGTACGCGGAAACGCCCTTGACCTTGTTCTTGTGGCTTTGACCCGTGCGATGATTAAAGTTGATGCTGCTGATGTTTGGGCTGCGCCTTACGCTCGCAGTGCAGAAAAAGAAGAGCGCACACGAGTTCGAAGCTCTATTGAGAAACTCAATATGGGGCGCGTCCGCCTTAGTATGGCCAATAGAGCAAATGATGGCTTCTTCTCTGTCTTTTTCTTACGTAAATTTTCCAAACTTCTTACCTGGGTAGCTGTGAAAGTGGGTGCAACGCCAAATCAAGTCACTCTCATCTCTTTTGCGATCGGGCTCTATTCTGCTTATTCATTTTCGCTAGGTGGATTCTGGAATCTATTTCTTGGCGCTCTGCTTCTTCAACTCAGCATCATCGTTGACTGTGTTGATGGTGAATTAGCCCGCTACACACGCAAGTTCTCTCAACTTGGCGCCTGGCTGGATGCAGTTACTGATCGAGTTAAGGAGTACATGGTCTTTCTCGGACTTGCAATTGGCGCAGATAAAGAAGGAAGAGATCTCTGGATTCCTGCAATAGCGATGATGCTCATTCAGACATTCCGACATTTATCTGACTATAACTATGCGCGAGTAACGCGGTTTAGAGCAGAAGAGAAATTCCTCGCACCAGTTGAATTTACAGCTGACTTTGATGGAATTGTTCCTACGGAGCGTGAACCAAAAGGACGTCTACGTTACTGGCTAGGAAAAATCATTCAATTTCCGATTGGTGAGCGATGGTTGGCTATTAGCGCGAGCGCTGTGATTGGTGGTGCTGCCTTTACTTTTACAATCATGCCAATTCTTGCTTTTGTATCAGCAGTTGTTGTCTTTCGCGGTAGATTCATCAAGACTTTAGAAATGCCGCGTACATCAACAGGCAAATCACTAATCTCGTATCAATCAGATCTTTTAGGTCTGCAGCGAAGTTTCACAAAGCGCTTCGACTGGTTAGAGCCCTCACTCTTGCGCCTTATCGAAGGTGGATTCTTAATTTGGATTTTTGCTAGCGTAAACCAAATTGGTATTCCAACCTTCATGATTCTCTTCAGCATTTTGTTTCATCACTATGACAATCTCTATCGCGCGCTTCAAGACGAGAAGAAGCCGTTATGGCTTTCGGCGCTCGGATTATTCGTTGGTGGTCGAATCCTTCTTCTCGGAGTTGCAGCGCTGCAAAATTGGCCGTTGCATTACTTTGCATGGTATTTCTCGGTCTTGTTCCTTGCTATCTCCTCAATGCAATGGGTTTTAAGCCATCGGGCTAATAAGATAGGAAGATGACAGATCGGCCTGCTCATCCCACGATTGCGCAAATCCGAGAAATCTCACAACCAATATCAGTCACAGGTCGCTCTAATGCAGAGCATTGGGTAGCTGACCTTTATCTTCGTAAAATCTCGCCTTATTTAACGCGTCTACTTCTTAAGACGCCGATCACAGCCAATGGCGTGACATATTTGATGATTCTGACCGGGCTCTCCATAAGCGCAGCGTTATTGATTCCTGGCATGGCTGGAATTGTGCTCGCTCTATTTCTTTCGCAACTACAGATGCTCTGGGATTGTTGTGATGGAGAGATCGCTCGTTGGCGAAATACGCAATCCCCTAAAGGTGTCTTCCTTGATCGAGTTGGTCATTACCTAACCGAATCTTTAATACCAATTGCCTTATCAATGCGCATTATTGGTTGGCCGGATAAAGAAATTACCGACTGGAAACTACCTTTTCTGGCTGCGCTTATTTCAATCTTGATCTTGCTCAATAAAGGTTTTAACGACATAGTGCATGTATCACGAGCATTTGGTGGATTGAGCAAGCTATCTGACTCCAAAGAGAGTAATTCGCCGATTAAGAGCTGGTTACGAATTGCCAAAGCGCCCTTTAAAGTCTTTGCAATTCAGCGCCTCTTTCACTCTGTGGAGATGACAATCGTGATTGCGATTTTCGCCGCCAATAGTCTGCTTATCACCACAGGTATATATGTGGCGCTCTTTGTGACTTTTGGTCACCTCCTTGCAATACTTGGTTCACG
>DAOROE010000086.1:0-2580 GCA_035441345.1 Candidatus Nanopelagicaceae bacterium | reverse complement strand
TAATGGGACTTCGCCGCATCTGTGAAGATGTGAGATATCTAGGTTCATATCCCAGAGCCGATAAAGTTGCTCCCACCACAACACCAGCGACTGCAGATGCTTCATTTAAAGAGGCAGATTCTTGGCTTGCTGATGTCCGCGCTGGAAAGAAGATCTAAATGATTGATGTGAAAGTACTACGGGATAACCCTGATGTAGTACGCGCCTCCCAGAAAGCTCGCGGCGAAGATGTCTCACTCGTCGACAAAGCGCTTGCAGCTGATGAAATTCGTCGCGCTGCAATTGTGGAATTTGAAGCGTTGCGCGCTGAACAGAACACACTTTCTAAATCAGTAGGCGCTGCTAAAGGCGATGAGAAAGCTGCGCTCCTTGAAAAAGCAAAGAATTTATCGGCTGCAGTAAAAGAAGCTGAAGCGAAGAAAAATTCCACAGAAAGCGACTTCAAAAAGGTTGCTATGGAGATCTCGAATCTCGTTGATACTGCTGCTCCTATTGGCGGCGAGGCAGATTTCAAAGTTATTGAAGAGGTTGGAACTCCACGTAAGTTTGAATTCGCACCCAAAGATCATGTTGAGTTAGGCAAGATATTAGGCGCGATTGATACGGAGCGCGGCGCAAAAGTTTCTGGGGCTCGCTTCTATTACCTCACCGGCGTGGGAGCGCTTCTCGAACTCGCCTTAGTTAATTACGCGATTGCATCTGCAACCAAAGCAGGATTTATCCCAGTCATTCCTCCTGTACTTGTGAAGCCAGCAGCTATGGAAGGAACTGGATTTCTCGGACAAGCTGCCGAAAACGTCTTTCATCTCAAAGAGGATGATTTCTATTTAGTCGGCACGAGTGAAGTCCCACTTGCTGCGTATCACATGGATGAAATCTTGGATGCGAAATCTCTACCACTTCGTTACGCAGGATATTCACCATGTTTCCGTCGTGAAGCAGGTTCGTACGGAAAAGATACTCGCGGGATTATTCGCGTTCACCAATTTGAGAAAGTCGAGATGTTCTCATTCTGTGCGCCAGAACAAGCAGCAGAAGAACATAAGCGTTTATTGCAATGGGAGAAAGATTTCCTCAATGCGATGGAGATTCCTTATCGCGTTATTGATGTCGCAACAGGAGATCTGGGCTCAAGTGCAAACCGCAAATTTGATTGCGAAGCGTGGATTCCTACCCAGAACGCTTATCGCGAAGTCACCAGCACCTCTAATTGCAGCGAGTTTCAAGCGCGCCGCTTAAACATTCGTACTCGTGGCGATAATGGAACATCACCTGTTGCAACACTGAATGGAACCTTGGTCGCAATCCCGCGCATGATTGTTTCTATTCTTGAGAATCACCAACAAGCAGATGGTTCCGTTACAGTTCCACAAGCGCTCCAACCTTATTTAGGCACTAACCGTTTTCTTCCGGTGGGTTAATTGAGCGATTTACTTAAACGCCCAAAATTAATTGCAACTGATTTAGATGGCACCATCGTTCCGCACTACGGGAAAATTTCGGATCGAACCCGAGAAGCATTTACTGCAGCGCACAATCTTGGAATCGAAATCTTCTATGTCACAGGTCGGCCACCACGCTGGATGCCCGAAATTGCTGAAACATTTCCTTTTGGTCAATCAATTCTGGGTAACGGCGCGCTGCTCTATGACATTCACAAACAAAAAGTTCTAGAAGAGTGGTTGATGTCGGTGGATCATCAGATTGAGACTGTAAACCGACTTCGGATGGCGATACCCACTATTTCTTTTGCGGTTGAATCCCACAATTACTTTCATCGCGAAAAAGCCTATGTGCCGCGTTGGGATGTGGGGCTCGACAATATTGGTGTACATGACATCACCGAGATTATGGAAGGCCCCGCGCTTAAAATCTTGGCGCGCTGCTCAGATCAAGAATTGACCTCGGATGAAATGTTGGCAATTGCCCTGAAAGAACTAGAGGGGGTTGCAACTGTTACCCATTCAAATTCCCATGATTCACTTTTAGAGATTAACGCGCTCGGTATTTCTAAAGGTTCAACGCTGGCCAAGATTGCTGAGCGACGCGGAATTACTGCCGACCAAACCGTTGCTTTTGGCGATAACCCAAATGACTTTACGATGTTGGCGTGGGCTGGGCGTTCATGGGCGATGGCAGATGGACATCCTGAGGGACCAAAACATGCAAAGTTTGTCGCAGATCCACACCAAGAAGATGGTGTGGCAAAAGAGATAGAGAAGTTATTGGAGTTACCAGCATGACAACCGGAACAGCAATCCCGCTATGGCTTGATCTATTAACGGTAGGAATTGGAAGTCTCCAAGGCGCGCTTTTTGCAATTTTCTATAAGAGATTTGATCTTGTTGGAGTAATCGCAGTTGCAATCCTGGCTGGCTTAGGTGGCGGAATTTTGCGCGATGTTTTACTTGCTGTTGGTCGCCCAGCTGCAATGCAAGATCGTTACATCATCACTGCAATCGCAGCTGTCGTTACTGCGCTTATTATTGGACGATGGTTTAAATCCGCGGTCAACAGCGTTGTCTTTCTTGACTCAGCAGCGATGGCGCTCTTTGCTGTAGCTGGAACATATAAAGCGAC
>DAOROE010000085.1:0-2626 GCA_035441345.1 Candidatus Nanopelagicaceae bacterium | reverse complement strand
TATGTACATCAAGAGTCTTGGTATCTCCCACATAATCACTACCCCATACCCGATCAATAAGTTGCATGCGTGTAAGCACGCGACCGGCATTACGCATCAAGAACTCCAGTAATTCAAATTCTTTCAACGGTAGAGAGACAGGTATGCCATTAACAGAAACTTGGTGACGATCAACATCCATTCGTAATGGACCCACTGCCATAACTCCCGGATCGCTTTCAATTCCTTCACCAGAGTGACGTCGGAGAACTGCGCGAATTCGAGCAACTAGCTCACGGGCAGAATAAGGTTTGGTTACATAATCATCTGCGCCGATTTCTAGACCCACAACCTTATCTACCTCAGAATCCTTTGCGGTCAACATGATTATGGGAACCCGAGACTTGGCCCGAATCTGTCGGCAGACTTCTGTTCCCGAAACTTCTGGAATCATCAGATCTAAGAGCACCAAATCCACGCCTCCCTGATCAAACTTTCGCATCGCATCCCGGCCATTTTCCGCGGTAACAACGGCAAATCCCTCTTTGCCAAGAAGAAATTCCAGAGCCTCAGAGAAAGAAGCTTCATCCTCCACGATCAGGATCTTCGTCATGATGCGTTCCCTTCGTCAACTATTTGAATTGGAAGCTGAAGCGTAAAGGTGCTTCCCACGCCTACTTTGCTCCATACCTTCACATCTCCGCCATGATTAAGTGCAACGTGCTTAACTATTGATAATCCGAGGCCCGTCCCGCCCGTCATACGAGATCGAGCTGGGTCGACCCTATAGAAACGCTCAAATATTCGAGCTAGGTCTCCTTCCGCGATTCCAATTCCCTGATCTGTCACAGAAATCTCGATTAAATTATCATTTAGTTTTGTCACGATAGATACCTTTGTATCTTCTGGTGAGTAATTGACAGCATTTTCAATTAAGTTGTGGACCGCTGTAATTAATTGATCACGATCACCAATAACCGTTGCGTCTTCCACTTCTCCAATTTCCAAACTTATACCGCGCTGTTCGGAAGAGAATTGAGCTTGATTCACTGCTTCTCTCACGACATCACTTATCTCGACGTCAAAAGCTTTCTGTAGAGGATCGCTACTTTGAAGGCGAGATAAATCGATGATTTCTTGGACTAAATCGGCAAGTCGTTTCGCTTCATTTTGCATTCGAGAGGCAAATCTAACCACCGCTTCGGGTTCATCTTTGGCTCCTAGAATCGCTTCACTCAACAATCCAAGAGCGCCGATTGGAGTTTTAAGTTCATGAGAAACATTGGCAACGAAGTCACGACGTACCGCGTCAATACGTCGAGCTTCACTTTCGTCAGCAATAAGCACTAAAACCATACCCTCGTCATTGAGTGGCGCAACAGAAACTGTGAGTTCGCGCTTACCAGCTCCGATTGGTCCTCGAGCAATTTCAATGTTTCCTCGATGCTTTTCATTCGTTCTGCGGACTACTCGAATAAGAGCCATTAAATCTTCACTCGTAATTCGATCATCCTTTATCAGACCAAAACTATTAATTCCTTGTGACTGAAAAAGTACTTTTTCGCCGGGGACAAGAATGAGAGATTCAGTCTCGAGTGATTGCAGTGTCCGAAGCAGAACATCAGGAAGCTCCTCTGAAAAAATATTTTCACTCGCTTCTCTGCGAAACTTCATGTCGTAATAGTACGAAAGTGGAGATACCCAGTCACGTTTAGTCAATTTACCCTCAGTTCACCGCCTAGACAGGCGGTATTAACCTGCATAATTCACATCACGCTTAAAAACGATTACCTTTAGCCCATGAGTTGGCTTCGAACCGCATTTCAGGATGAATTAGATGGCGTAACCGCCACGCTGGTTGAACTTTCAAATTTAGTTTCCGATGCAATTTCGCGTGCGACCCACGCACTTTTGACGGCAGATATCAAGGAAGCAGAAGAAGTCATAGCTTCTGATGACAGAGTAGATGAGATACAGCACGATCTTGATGCACGCATTATTGACATCATCGCGCGCCAACAACCCGTAGCGTCGGATTTACGTGCTCTCGTCACCGCGTTACGTATGAGTGCGGATCTTGAACGTATGGGAGATATGGCTCATCACGTTGCAAAAATTACGAGACTCCGTCATCCAGGTGCTGCTGTACCGTCCGAACTACTTCTCACTATTGAAGAGATGGGCAAAGTTGCTCGACTGATCTCAGATAAAGCTGGAAGCGTGATTAATTCGCGCGATATTGAGATAGCTTTGGAAGTTGAAAAAGATGATGATGAGATGGATAAACTTCACCGCAGGCTCTTCACGACTCTACTGGATCCAAAATGGCCACATGGGATCGAAACAGCAATTGATATCACCCTGATTGGACGCTATTACGAACGCTACGCTGACCACGCAGTTTCGGTCGCGCGCCGCGTTTACTTCCAGGTGACCGGCAAGTTCTCCAAGTAACTCTTAGAAAACAATTATTTTTTACCCTGGTTTGCAACTGCTTCAATAGCGGTCTTCGCAGCTTCTGGGTCGAGATATTCACCCATCTTTACGATAGGTTCAAAGTCATCATCAAAGGTATAAAGCAATGGAATTCCTGTCGGGATATTTACTTCGGCGATATCTTCATCGGAGATACAAGCGATATGTTTGA
>DAOROE010000084.1:0-2656 GCA_035441345.1 Candidatus Nanopelagicaceae bacterium | reverse complement strand
GCTTCAACGATGTTGCCTTGGGATGATCACCGCATTGCTTCACCTTCAGAAGGTGGATGGACTCCGGTTTCAGCTTCTGCCTTGCCGTATCACGGGATGTTGGAGCCCCATGCGTTGAGTATCAATGAGATTAAGGATTTGGTGGGGGCTTTTGCTTCTGCTGCTCTTCGCGCTGTTAATGCAGGATTTGATCTTGTAGAGATACATGCAGCACATGGATATTTATTTCACCAGTTCTATTCGCCGCTAAGTAACCAACGCACAGATGAATATGGTGGCTCATTTGAAAATCGTGTTCGCTTCTTACTTGAAACCATTAAAGAAGTGCGTCGCGTAATCCCAGACTCCATGCCTCTATTTGTGCGCATCAGCGCTAGCGATTGGGTTCCCGAAGGTTGGACGATTGAAGAGTCGATTGAACTATCGAAGTTGATGAAGGATTTGGGCGTTGATCTCGTAGATGTATCAAGTGGCGGAAATCTTCATAATGCGCCGATTAAAGCGGTTCCTGGTTTCCAGGTTCCTTTTGCAGAAGCAATTCGCGCACAAGCTGGGATTCCAACCACTGCAGTCGGCTTGATTACTGAGGCAAAACAAGCCGAAGAGATCATCACATCAGGTAAAGCAGATGCGGTTTTCTTAGCGCGAGCGATGATTAGAAATCCGAGATGGGCGATGGCTGCCGCAGAAGAGCTTGGTGTAAAGATTGACTGGCCATTGCAATTTGATAGAGGTCGAACACTTACCTAATCACGGGTATTTGAAGTTTGTGGGAGTACCGTGGGTACATGAGCAAACCCATTACTTCACAAGGACTTCGCAAAATAAATATCTTGGCGGGAATTCTTCATCTCGCTCAAATGGCCACTGTTCTGGCTCTCAGCAGCGACTTTTCACTTCCTGTTACTGCAACATATATGGCCGGTCCCCCCGGTTCAACTTTTGCTCCCTCAGTCATTCTCTTTGAGACGCCAGTTGGATTAACAGTTGCGATTTTCCTTGGGTTATCTGCGCTGGCTCACTTTATTGTCGCCAGTCCACAATTCTTCCCACGCTATATCGCTGGTTTAGCCGCACAACGCAATTACTTCCGCTGGGTTGAGTACTCCATTAGCTCATCGGTAATGATTGTTTTGATTGCACAAGTTACGGGCGTTGCTGACATCACTTCTTTAATAGCAATCTTTGGCGTTAATGCTTCAATGATCTTATTTGGTTGGTTGCAAGAGAAATATGAAACCCCAGGTAATGGTGGATGGCTACCGTTCATCTTTGGTTGCATTACCGGCATCGTGCCGTGGATTGCGTTGTTGTTCTATGTATTTTCCATCGGTGGCCCGGGCGATACCTCAGCTCCAGCCTTTGTGTATTTCATCGTGCTTACTATCTTCTTATTCTTCAACTCGTTTGCACTCGTACAGTGGTTGCAATACAAGAAGGTAGGCAAATGGAGCGATTATCTACGCGGTGAGCGCACCTACATAACGCTGTCACTCGTTGCTAAATCAGCGCTGGCGTGGCAGATCTTTGCTAACACTTTGATTCCACCTATGTAAAGCTCTCTTTACTTCCCCGCTTTACTTTTTTTTGATTACTCTGCGTATAACACTTTTCCGTCTATTTACTTCCGAATTCTCCTCGCAGAACTTAAATTAGTTCCATGCTGTGGAAAGAATGTTCACTGTGTCGGAGACAAATTGTAGGTTTGAAATGTGTCTGCACAATGGAAAATCGTCATGTATCGAGATGAGGAAGGTTTCTCTCCCTTCTTGAACTGGCTACATCAGGAAGAGAATCCAGAGGTGCGGGCAATCGTTTACAAATATTTCGCTTTTCTCCTCACAAAAAAGGGTACTGGAATCATCGGTTCCAAATACCTAAAGCCTCTTGGTGATCATCTCTTTCAATTGCGCATTAAGGAATACGCAGACGACCAACAGATCAAGTTCCTAATCAGGATATATCTCTGTTTTGACTTCACTCAAGGAGTACATATTTTGAGCGGATATAACAAGGGACTGGATGACAGTCGTGAAAGACAATCTCGAGAAATAGTAAAGGCTCGACAACTACTACAGAAATGGATGGAGACCAATGAAGCACTTTGAAATCAAAGATTCTGAAGGTACTGATTTGCTTGAGTACTTTGCCAAAATTCGCGAAGGATTCTCCCCAGAAGAATTAACGCGCCATAACGTTGCCGGCGCAGTGCTCGTAACAACCTCTTCCATAGTAATGAGACGAAACTATTTAGGGCTAACACAAGAGGAGCTCGCAGCCCGATGCGGTTACACAATAAGGACGATCAGCGCTATCGAGAACAACGAGATGACGCCTTCATTTCATCGCGTAGTACGCGTTCTCTATGAATTAGGTTACGAATTCGAGCTAAAGGATCGGGGCCAAAACTAGCTACGTTTACACCGTTCGGAGCAGTACTTCACGCGTTCCCAATCGCGAGCCCACTTTTTCCGCCATTCAAATTCGCGCCCACAATGCGCACAGACTTTTGGTGGGAATCCGTTCTTAGTCTTCGCCTTCACGTCCTCATTCTCTCTCAGTTCTCCTTAAGTCTCGCGTTGTAGAATTCCGCCATGACACATGAGAACCCAGAAGTTATTGATATTCAGCCCCAACAACTCGCCTCAGTTCAAGC
>DAOROE010000083.1:0-2678 GCA_035441345.1 Candidatus Nanopelagicaceae bacterium | reverse complement strand
CAACAGAGGCAGTTATTGCTGATAAGCCAGAACCTAAGCCTGCGATGCCTGCGGCACCGGGCGGAGATATGGACTTTTAATAAAATCCGCTATTAACTGAGTTAACGCCCAGTATTCACTGGGCGTTAACTTTTTTCGTTGACCATTCGAGGGTTATGTCAGCCCTTGATGCAAAATTGGAGCCACACCAACTAATCGACCGAGAGCTGAGTTGGTTAGATTTCAATTCGCGAGTTCTAGAACTTGCAGAAGATTCTCATGTTCCTCTGTTGGAACGAGTTAGATTTCTTTCGATTTTTTCCTCCAACCTTGATGATTTTTTCATGATTCGTGTTGCATCAGTGAAGTTAAAAATCGAGTCGGGCGCTACTTACACAAATGTTGCAGGATATTCCCCCACCGCATTACTTGAGGAGATTATGTCCCGAGTGAGGCAGCTTGTGGATCGACAATCGAATTGTTTCCATAACCAGATTACTCCAGCGCTCTCTCAAAACAACATAAATTTTGTTCGTTGGGATGAACTGACCGACTATGAGCGAACATATCTAAAAGAACTATTTGAGAGCCAAATCTTTCCCGTCTTAACCCCGCTAGCAGTAGATCCCTCTCATCCTTTTCCGTATATCTCCGGTTTATCTTTGAGTTTGGCAGTAATTGTCAAACATCCAGAGACAGGTGAAGAGTTCTTCGCTCGTGTAAAGGTTCCTAACGTTATACCTCGCTTTCTTGCTACTCATAGCTATCAAAAGAATCGATTCATTCCTGTTGAGGATGTTATCGCTGCTCACTTGCATGAACTTTTTCCTGGAATGATCATTGAAGATTATTACGCTTTCCGATTGACTCGAAATGAGGACCTTGATATCGAAGAAGAAGATATCGAAAACATATTGGAGACGATGGAACAAGAGTTACTTCGACGAAAGTTTGGCCCGCCGGTACGACTTGAAGTTGAGGTTGACATCAAGACTGAACTCTTAGAGCGGCTTATTTCAGAGTTAGAAATTACTCATCGTGATGTAATCAAGTACAGGGGCCCCCTAGACCTGACTGGTCTCAATGTGATTGCTGACCAAGATCGCCCAGAGCTACGGTTTCCGCCCTATCGCTCGCAAATGCCTATTGGCCTCTTTAATTCAGAAGAGCTTGAGGCCGAATCATTTTTTCAACTGATTAAAGAAGGTGAAATTCTCCTTCATCATCCTTATGAATCTTTTTCTTCTTCTGTCGTTAGATTTCTTGAGACTGCGGCGGTCGATCCAAAAGTCTTGGCGATAAAGCAGACTCTCTATCGCACCTCTGGAGACTCTCCAATCATGGAGGCTCTGATTGAGGCAGCTCAAGCAGGCAAACAGGTACTCGCCGTTGTCGAAATTCGAGCACGCTTTGATGAACTTGCCAACGTTAAATGGGCGCGCAAGCTTGAAGAAGCGGGAGTACATGTCGTATATGGCCTCATGGGATTAAAGACACATGCGAAACTCTCACTTGTAGTTCGAGAAGAGCCGGAAGGTTTAAGACGTTATTGTCATGCGGGCACGGGAAATTACAATCCCAAGACTGCAAGGCTCTATGAGGATTTGGGTATCCTCAGTGCGGATAAGACTTTATGTGATGATTTATCGAGACTATTTAATCAATTATCGGGATTCGTTAGCGACTTTGATTTTCAAAGACTCATAGTTGCCCCAAAATCTTTACGGAATACTCTTCTTTCCAAAATTGACCGCGAAATTCAAAATGCTAAGTCAGGCTCTCCATCTCGAATCCGCATCAAATTGAATTCGTTGCTTGATGAAGAATTTGTTGCAGCGTTCTATCGTGCTTCAAAAGCGGGCGTAAAAGTAGAGATAACCGTGCGTGGAATTTGCGCCTTGAAACCACAAATACCAAACCTTTCAGAGAACATCACAGTTCGTTCGGTGCTGGGAAGGTTCTTAGAACATTCACGAATCTTTCACTTTCACAATGCGGGAGATGATGAATTTTGGCTAGGCAGTGCCGACCTAATGAACCGCAATTTGGATCGACGAATAGAGACTTTGGTACGCGTAGATTCCAAGAGTCACCAACAGCGAATTTCTGAATTGCTAGACCTATACAACAGCAGAGATATCAAACGTTGGGAAATGAATGAATCGGGTCAATGGTACAGAGTGACCACTTCGGAAGATGGATCGGAATTAGAAGATATTCAAGAACATTTAATGGAGGTGACGCGTGGAAGAGGATAATAATATTATCGCTGCAGGATCAGTCGTATGGCGAAGAAATCTGTCAGATGAAGTGGAAGTAGCTTTTGTCCACCGGATTAAGTACAACGATTGGTCACTTCCGAAAGGTAAACGAGAAGGTGATGAACCTCTTATCGCAACCGCCTATCGCGAAACAGTTGAAGAAACGGGATTTGCAGTGCGCTTTGGTCCATGTTTAGGAAGCGTTTCTTATCAAGTTGGCGATCTACCCAAGACTGTTACCTATTGGTCGGCACGTTTCTTGAGCCAAGATTCCTCGCCAAATCCACTGGAAGTCGACCAGGTTAAATGGGTGCGAATCAGCGAAATTGAAAATTTCATAACCCGAACGTTGGACAGAGAAATTATTACCAGATTTCTATCCATCGATCTTGATACTAAACCCTTAATTCTCCTTCGACATGCCAAAGCCATCGAGCG
>DAOROE010000082.1:0-2691 GCA_035441345.1 Candidatus Nanopelagicaceae bacterium | reverse complement strand
GCAATCGCATATGAAAGTCCACGTAATAGAGCCCAAGTGATTTCTCCCAGCGCCACATCTAGCGGCCCGAGTGGAGTTGCGAGCATGCCCTGGTAGAGCTTGCTCTCATTCAGCTTAAAGAAGACATTCCACGTTGAGTCATAGATCGCACCATTCATAGCGCTGGTGGCGAGTAACCCTGGAGCGATGAAGACGGTGTAATCGATTGTTTTACCACCGAAATCTACATTTCCGATCAGCTCACCCATGCCGTAACCAAAAGCCAAGAGATAGAGGACTGGCTCCACAAATCCTGTAGCGATAGGAACCCATGTTGATGAGCGAAGAGCTAGGAGCGAACGTTCGACGATTGCACGTGCGCGGCCCGCATAAAGTTGGTGCCCAAATTTATCGGCGCGCGCATCTGCAATTTCTACCGCAGTACTCATTTTGCCAACCTCGCAGTGAAAGCCCGATTAGCAAGTGAAAGTCCGGCAATAAGTAAGAGAGATAGGTAAGCGAAGTGAGAGAGAATCATGAGACCACTGATGGGGTATCCGTAAGAGAAATGTCGTCCCAATTCAGTGGCATGCCATAGCGGTGAAATCCAACCTATGGGTTGAAGGAATTTAGGCATGCTTTCTAAGGGGAAAAAGGTTCCAGAGAACAAGAACATCGGCATGATTACAAGGCGACCAAGAATCGTCATGAAGAAATCTTCTTTAGTTACTTTTGCGGTGAGCCCGAGAATAACCGCAGCAAAAGCTCCCGCTGCGAACATGGTTATTGGCACGACATCCCATGATTGACTAATGCTGAAAACGCCAAATGCGACGAGTAGCGCCCAATAACAAAATACAGTGAATGCAACACGGAGCATTGCGGCGATAAATACGCCGGTTGCGATTTGGATTCCAGTCAAAGGAGTGGAATTCATTGCAAAGAAAAGCTTGCGCCATTTAAATCCTTCGAGAACCGGAAACATCACTTCGTCCATTGCTCCTGTGAGAGCAGCACTTGCAAGGAGTGCGGGGGCTATAAAAGTTATGTACTCCACGCCTCCAGTGCCTGAGGTTCCAGAGTTCTGATCCACCAAGACTCCAACGCCAATTCCGATAGCGATGAGATAGAAAAGTGGATTTCCAATCGCAACAATGGCGATGATGCCTTTCCACTTCATCATCTGGGAGATGCGAGCTTCAGCTACATAAGCGGCACCGATGCTTCGTACCTTGGCGACGTTAATTCCGGCGTTCATTCTTACTCAATCAGCGATCTACCAGTAAGGCGCAAGAAGACATCTTCAAGAGAGCTACGGCGAACAAGAGAGGTGGTTGGGTGTAGTTTCTTTGCGATTATTTCTTCAAGAAGAGCTTCGCCGTCCTCGACGTACATCAAGATGCGATCTGGCAGTTCTTCGATTCGATCGCACATGCCACGCAAAATCGGAGCGACTTCCTTATTGCGTTCTGAACCAAAGCGAACCTCAAGGACCTCTTTGGTGGAATATGTCTTGATGAGTTCGAGAGGAGAACCTTCGGCCATGATTTTGCCGTTATCCATCACAACAAGACGATCGCAGAGCTGTTCGGCTTCATCCATGAAGTGAGTGGTTAAAACCAGCGTTACTCCAGTCTCCTTTAGGCGGAATAAGCGATCCCACAAGATATGTCGCGCTTGCGGATCAAGACCCGTCGTTGGTTCATCGAGCATCAAGATGTCGGGCTCGCTTACTAGAGCGCGAGCAATTGTCAGACGTCGCTTCATTCCACCGCTTAGCGCATCAACTTTTACATTCCGCTTCTCTTCAAGTTGAGCGAATTCAAGGAGCTCTTCAATTTTGGCGCGGATAAATTTCTTGCTTAGCCCAAAGTAGCGGCCATAAATAAAGAGATTTTCTGTGACAGTTAACTCGCCATCTAAATTATCTTGTTGCGGGACAACGCCGAGGTGGGCACGAATTTGAGGGCCATGTTCTTCAGGATCGCGGCCGAGTATCGAGATAGTTCCAGCAGTGCGTTGTGAGGTAGCGGCAATGATTCGCATCGTTGTGGATTTACCAGCTCCGTTAGGACCAAGGAGTCCAAACGACTCTCCCTTGGCTACATCGAAGTCAATGGCATTTACCGCGGTGAAGTCGCCGTACTTCTTGGTCAATCCACGCGCGCTTATGAGCGATTCAGGCATTGATTTATCTTATCGCTTTAACAGGTCTATAGTTTCCCTACGTGCGGTTACTACATCAACCAAATCACGATCTCACTTACGACGATGTCTTTATGATTCCGTCGCGCTCTAATGTAACGAGCCGTATGGATGTAGACCTCCACACCACAGATAACACCGGCGCGACAATTCCTCTTGTCGTTGCAAATATGACTGCGATTTCTGGACGTCGCATGGCAGAAACAGTTGCCCGCCGCGGTGGGCTCACTGTTATTCCGCAAGATATTCCGCTTCCCGTTGTTTCGGAAGTTATCTCATGGATGAAATCACGCCATATCCTCTTTGATACACCTATTACTTTAGAGGCGCACCAAACAGTCGCCGATGCAGCATCACTGATCCATAAGCGCGCCCACGGTGCAATTGTTGTGGTTGAAAATAACAAACCACTTGGAATTGTGATGGAAGAGGATTGGGAGGGCGTCGATCGTTTCACCCAAGTTCATCGCATAATGTCGAAAGATTTGATGGTTATTCCCGATACCG
>DAOROE010000081.1:0-2789 GCA_035441345.1 Candidatus Nanopelagicaceae bacterium | reverse complement strand
ATTCCGAAGCGGTCATCAACGCAATCGACCCCACTAAGGATGCAGATGGCCTCCATCCAATTAATTTAGGAAAGTTAGTTTTAGGTCACTCAGCTCCACGTCCATGCACTCCACGTGCAATTGTCGAATTGCTCTCGAGGAATCAGATTTCTCTCAGTGGTAAGAATGTCACAATCATTGGCCGCGGAATTACGGTGGGACGCCCGTTATCACTTCTTCTATCGAGTAAAGAAGTTAATGCAACGGTAACGACTGTCCACACTGGCACATTGGATATTGCTGCACATACACGTAACGCTGACGTTGTCGTAGCAGCGATTGGGAGACCACATTTTCTTCGTGCCGATATGGTGAAGAAAGGAGTTGTGGCCATTGATGTGGGAATTACGAGAACCACAAGTGGTTTACACGGAGATATACATCCGGAAGTTTCATCAGTAGCTGCGGCGCTCTCGCCAATGCCTGGGGGAGTTGGCCCCATGACTCGCGCCATGTTGCTCTCTAATCTTGTTGAGATTGCAGAGCGGTAAATCGGAGATGAAAAAACTTGCATATGCATGTGCACTCATCGGATTTCTCCTTGGTATCGCGCTCTCAGTTCGCTTCGGTGCCCTGGCAATAGCTGCGGCCACCGCGCTATTCGTTGCACCGGACTTCAAGGCGATGCGCACCATTGAAAAAGTTATCCCCGTCGCTCTTATTGTGTCGCTGATAACAGTCGCATTGGCGCTTCCACGGCGTTAACAGGTAGGTTTCGCGCCATGAGTAGATCTGGAAAAGTAACCGTTGTTGGCGCTGGTTTCTATGGATCAACCACAGCGCTCCGCTTAGCTGAATACGACATCTTCGAAACAGTAGTTCTCACCGATATTGTTGAAGGTAAACCAGAAGGTTTAGCGCTCGACATCAATCAATCCCGTTCTATTGAAGGTTTTGAGACAAAAGTTGTCGGAGCCACAACCACTGCCGACGGCAAAGGTTATGAAGCAACAGCAAACTCTGACGTTGTCGTTATTACTGCGGGTCTCCCACGTAAACCTGGAATGAGCCGAATGGATCTCATCGGAGTCAATGCTGGAATTGTTCGTGGCGTTGCAGAAAATATTGCTAAACATTCGCCTAACGCAGTCTTGATTGTAGTTTCGAATCCACTTGATGAAATGACTGCACTCGCTCAAATTGCTTCTAAGTTTCCACATAATCGCGTGATGGGCCAAGCTGGAATGCTCGACACTGCTCGCTTTACGCACTTTGTTGCCGAAAAGCTCAACGTTCCAGTTGCTTCAGTAAAGACGCTCACACTTGGAAGCCATGGCGACACTATGGTTCCGGTACCAAGTCGTTGTACCGTCGATGGAAAACCACTCTCTGAAAAGTTAAGCGCTCCAGAAATTGAGGAACTCGTAACTCGCACTCGTAATGGTGGCGCTGAAGTTGTTGCTTTACTTAAAACAGGATCTGCGTATTACGCGCCATCTGCTGCTGCAGCCCGTATGGCTCGCGCCGTCATGAAAGACACAGGAGAAGTAATGCCGGTGTGTGCCTGGGTAGAAGGCGAATATGGAATCTCTGGCGTATATCTCGGAGTTGAAGCCGAACTCGGACGAAGCGGCATTAAGAAAGTGGTCGAAGGAAATCTCACGCCTTCGGAACTTGCCGAACTTAAAGTGGCTGCTGAAGCAGTTCGCTCGAAGCAAGCGGATGTCAAAGATCTTTAATTGAATTTCGACAACAGAAATCAAGAGCCCGAAAGGTAGATAGATGAGCAAGATCAAAGTACAAGGAACCGTCGTTGAGCTCGATGGCGATGAAATGACCCGCATCATCTGGGACTTCATCAAGAAGCAGTTGATCCTGCCTTATCTTGATATCAATCTTGAGTACTACGACCTCGGAATTGAATACCGAGATGCTACTAACGACCAGGTCACCATCGATAGCGCCCGTGCGATTCAAAAGCATGGCGTCGGCGTTAAGTGCGCAACCATCACTCCTGACGAAGCTCGCGTTAAGGAATTCAATTTGAAGCAGATGTGGAAGTCTCCTAACGGAACTATCCGTAACATCTTGGGTGGAGTTATTTTCCGTGAACCAATCATCATCAAGAACGTTCCACGGTTGATTCCACATTGGAACAAACCAATCGTGATCGGCCGTCACGCATTTGGTGATCAATACCGTGCGACTGATTTCAAAGTTCCTGGTCCAGGAAAGCTCACCGTCACATTTACCCCAACTGATGGCTCTAAGCCCATGGAATTTAATGTCTTTGATTTCCCATCTTCGGGCGTTGCGATGGCGATGTACAACCTTGATGATTCAATCAGAGATTTTGCACGCGCTTCCTTTAATTATGGAATCGCACGTAAGTATCCGGTGTATCTCTCGACCAAGAACACCATTTTGAAGGCATATGACGGACGCTTCAAAGATATTTTCGCTGAGATTTATGAAAAAGAATTCAAATCTGAATTCGAAAAACTTGGCTTGGAATATGACCATCGTCTTATCGATGACATGGTCGCCACCTCACTTCGTTGGGAGGGTGGCTATATCTGGGCCTGCAAGAATTACGATGGCGATGTTCAATCAGATACCGTCGCACAAGGTTATGGCTCACTTGGATTGATGACGTCGGTCCTCATGTCACCAGATGGCCGCACCGTCGAAGCAGAAGCAGCACATGGCACCGTTACTCGCCACTATCGTGATCACCAAGCTGGCAAAGCGACTTCCACAAATCCCATCGCATCCATCTTTGCGTGGACTCAAGGTCTCCAACATCGCGC
>DAOROE010000080.1:0-2899 GCA_035441345.1 Candidatus Nanopelagicaceae bacterium | reverse complement strand
AAGGAACTGTAAAGGTCTCCGACTCTGGTCGTCGTATGGCACAGGGCATCTGCCCAACCTGCGGCACTAAGGTCAATCGCATTTTAGGCAAAGCCTAAATCAAAGGCATTGCGGGCAAGGCTTAAACACCAGCTTTAAAGGAAGCGCTCGTGCATCACGCACGGGCGCTTTTCTTATTGACCCAGAGTTACCTGCGGGCTACTTCGCACCTGAGTACTTCGTTATCTTTCACAACGAAGCGTTATCCCAAGCCTCAAGAGTTCGATTGACCGTTCATGATCGCGCATGCTCATTAAGCCAGCGCTCAAAACCGGCGTCACTGTTTATCCACCATCGCAATCTCATGAACTTCGGATTGGCACCCGCTTCCGATTCTGCACACTTCCGAATTACTGGTCTGACCTCAGTACCCGCCATCTCATCGAACTCTTTAACGGCCAGCGCACACTCCCCGCTATTGCCTTAGAGGCTGGCATTCCTGAAGCAGCAGTTCAGTCACTGGTGGATGAATTGGCTACCCACGATCTTGTCGACTTACACAGAACCCCCATCACTTACCTTCGGCGATACAACCCGGAGTTAGGGCGCATTGAAGACGTCAACGATCTCGATGAACTTACCGATGACTATGCCGCAGAATCTTTTATGCGCCGGATGGATATTGAATGCGATGCGGTAACGCATAACGTCGGAGATCGCGATGGTGGGCGGACTGCAGTTCTTGAGAGACGGAACTTTCCGATTCTTATCTTTGGTGCTGGAAAGATTGTGAACTCACTCATTGGAGTCCTCAGCGCTTCAGGTTTCTCAGAAGTCTCCAGCATTAATCGGGTCAGCTCAAAAGATTCCTCTTTAAAAATCTCCGAAGGCGATGTTGCTGGAGGTTTTGTTGGAAAGAAAGATGTAGGTCAATCACGAAAGAAAGTTATAGAAGAAATCCGAGATCGCTCTTCGCTTTTCTCCAGCCCTAAACCTTTCATAAATAAACCCAAATTAATCATCAGCATTGGAAGCCCCAGCCCAGACTCATTGCAGCGCTGGATGATGGAGAACACCCCACATTTATTGGTCGATATCCCAACACCGAGTGAAGTGAGGATTGGTCCATTAGTCATCCCGGGAAAATCGCCGTGTGCTCGATGTGTGCAATTAGCTGAAGGAATCGCGATGCCAATCTCGCAGAAATGCGAAGTCAGCGCAGCTTTCTCTCTATCTATCGCCTCGGCAATCGCGCTGGATGTGATCTCTCTTGCGGATCGAAATTCCAGTATCTATCTCTCCACCTCCTACATTCACTCCTTGCGCCACTATCACCAACCCGAAATACAACATTGGTCACAGCATCACGCCTGTGGCTGTACCTGGAGTTAACACTTCAACTCGCGCACCGGGTTGGCATTCGAAAGAATGCGCTCATGGCCGATCAAATCCCACAGAAAACAGGAAAGCGGAGCGCAAAGCTCGCCAGCATTCCTTTATCTGTTGCTGGTCGCGGCGCCCTCGGATTCGGCAAACAACTCATTGGCCAATCCCCTGATTTTGCCTTCGCAGATCTCCAAGAAAAAACCGCTGAACAAGTCTTTAAAGTTTTAGGTGAGCTCAAGGGCGGTGCCATGAAATTTGGCCAAGCGCTCTCTGTTTTTGAAGCAGCGCTCCCAGAAGATATTGCAAAGCCTTATCGCGAAACACTTGTGAAGTTACAAGAATCGGCTCCTCCACTTCCTGCTCGCGTCGTTCATAAAGTGCTCGCTAAAGAACTTGGCGAAGACTGGCGCGATAACTTCTCAGAATTCAATGACACCCCATCTGCCTCTGCATCTATCGGACAAGTGCACAAGGGAATTTGGAAAGATGGCAGACAAGTAGCTGTCAAAGTTCAATACCCCGGAGCAGCAGAAGCTCTTATCTCTGATCTCAATCAAATCCAACGCTTTGCAAAGATCTTCCAGCTTGTGATGCCAGGCCTTGAGATGAAACCGCTGCTAGAAGAGTTACGCGCTCGCATCATCGAAGAAGTTGATTATCGTTATGAGGCACAAGCTCAAGAAGCTTGTTGGAGCGCATTTGAAAATGATCCTGACATTGCGATTCCTAAAGTTGTTCAAGCAACCGATCGCGTTCTTGTAAGCGAGTGGCTCGAGGGAACTCCGCTCTCCAAAGTGATCGCCAGCGGAACTCAAGAAGAGCGCAATAACGCTGGTATTCGCCTAGCGAGATTCCACTTCACTGCACCAACTCGCGCTGGATTACTTCACGCTGATCCTCACCCCGGTAACTTCCGCGTTCTAGCTGATGGACGCCTTGGCGTTCTTGATTTCGGCGCATGTAATCGCTTGCCGAATGGATTCCCAGAACCATTCAAACGATTACTTCGCAATGCACTTGAAGGCGATGCGCTTGCGCTTTATAACGGTTTTAAAGAAGATGGATTTATCTTGGCTGATGTTGATGTGGATCCTCAATTAGTACTTGATTATTTACTTCCACTTGTTGAACCGCTGCGCACCGAATACTTCGCCTATACCCGCGAATGGCTGCGGGAACAGAGCGTCCGCGTCGGCGATCCCCGTAACCCCACCGCAAAGATCGGCTTCCAACTCAATCTTCCACCCGAATACGTCTTAATTCACCGCGTTACTTTGGGAACCACCGGAATTTTCTGCCAGCTACGCGCCGAAGGAAACTTCCGCGACGAGGCTCTTTCGTGGTTCCCTGAAATCACTCCGACTTACTTGCAATCTTCACCTGCATAAATAATCCCGTTGGTACGCAAATCGAATTTGCTCGCGCAAATTCAACATTTGCTTTACCCCAACGGGAATTATTTACGCTGTTGCTACTAATGGTTGTGGGTTAAGTCGCGGACGACCCGGAAGACGTTTCTCTGCGATAACAACGC
>DAOROE010000079.1:0-3015 GCA_035441345.1 Candidatus Nanopelagicaceae bacterium | reverse complement strand
TACGTAATGCAGGATGCTTCCCAGATAACGCCACAGGTGTTACTGAAGCGGCTGCCTACAACTTGTTTGCAACTGGTAAGTCACCAATCCTCCCAATTGGAACATTCGCAATGGGATCAATTGTCGGACTTAACCCAGCACTTAATGGCAAGATGCAATTGATGTCAATGATCTTGACAGATGGCAAAGTGGTCGCTGAAGGAATCATGAATAACACCTATACCCTCAGCGTAAACAAGAACTCGTCATCTCGTGATCAAAGAATTGCCAATGCATTCTTGTCTTATTTGCTAACTGGACCAGTGGCCCAGATATATGCAAATGAAACTTTGCAACACGTTAATGTGCTCGATGTTGAGTACACGAACGTAAATCTGCTCAACACCTCTTCATTCCAAGCCAAGAACACAATGCTGGCTCCACGCTTCCTTCTTTTGAATGCAGCGGTATCCGACCTAACGCAGGATGCCATCATTCAAATCGTTGGAGGTAAGAGCCCAGATGATGTGCTTCCTGACTTCTCGAAGCAGATCAAGCAGAAATTGGCAGGCTGATTAGCTCGCTAACTACAACCGGAACCGCTCCCACCAATGGTGGGAGCGGTGCTCGGCCTCCCGCAAAAAAGCATAAGAAGAAGGATGCCGGGATCTATTACTTGATGGGTCTGCCTGCAGCGATTCTCTTTGCTGGTTTCTATTTTGTGCCTTTCATTGCAAATCTTCGATATTCGCTCACAAGATGGGATCGGATTACCGAACCAGAATTTGTAGGCTTGCGAAATTTCGTTAACTTGCTTACCAATGATGACCTCTTTTACAAGGTACTTGGTAACAATTTGCGCTTCACATTCTTAGTCGTTGTCTTCCAGACGCTCTTCTCTCTTATCTTCGCGCTGTTCCTTGTGAAGAACTCCAAGTCGAATATTGCCCTCCGAACTCTCTTTTTCTTTCCGACCATTCTTTCTTCCGTATCAGTTGGAATGATCTGGTTATTTATGTATGACCCTAACTTTGGTGCAGTAAATCTCTTCTTCACCAAGATAGGTCTTGATGGTTTCGCCCTTAATTGGCTCGGCAGCGAGACTTCAGCTCTGTACGCAATCGCTTTCACGCAAGTCTGGTTCCACACTGGCCAGATGATGGTTATCTACATTGCTGGACTCCAACAAATTCCTCAGGAATTGTATGAAGCCGCCGAGATGGATGGCGCATCTAGGTGGCAACAGTTCAAGAATGTAACGTGGCCAATGTCAATCCCAACAACCATTGTTGTAATGGCTTACACGACCATTCAATCGTTCCGTGCTTTCGACCTTATTTTCTCTATGACCCAAGGTGGGCCGAATAATTCCTCAAATATCTTTGCAGTTCTGATTTATCAGACCGTCTTCAGCGAATTGAGAATCGGGTATGCAGCGACGCAATCGATCTTCTTCATATTAGTCCTTGTTTTTGTGACTGTGCTCCAGCGCAAATTCCTTAATAGTCGGTACGAGAAGTAGGGGATGCGATGTTCTATAAAGTAAGCAGAATCGTAGCTCTGGCTATTTTTGCAGCGCTCATTATCATTCCGAGCGCCATTGTCGTTCTGGGTTCAACAAAAACGGATGCTGAGGTCTACAACAAGCCGCTAGCATTGCCAGAGAGATGGACATTAGATAACTTCAGATTCTTATTCGAAGTTAGTAATGTTGGAAAGAGCTTCTTAAACAGCATCATCGTTACTGGTTTTTCTGTGACCATCACATTGATTCTTGCAAGTATGTGCGCTTTCGCAATCTCCCGAATGATTACGGTCACAGGAAAAGTTCTCTTCTCACTTTTTGCAGTGGGATTAGCTATTCCAGGACAAGTTAATCTTGTACCAATCTTTATTCTTTTCAACGATTTACAGTTGACCAATAAGTTGTCTGGATTAATCTTGATAAATGTCGTAACTACACTTCCTATCTCAGTGTTTATTTTGACAGCATTCTTCCGAGAATTACCCAAGGAGATGTATGAGGTTTCTGAGGTCGATGGTGCTACTCCACTTCGCGTCTATCGATCAATTGCGCTTCCACTATCGCGTCCCGCCATGGGCGCTACTGCAATCTTTCTCTTCGTAATCACATGGAACGAACTTCTTTTCCCGCTTCTGTTGATTACCGATGTCGAAAAGCGAACCTTGCCTCTCTCCCTACTTTCTTTCCGTGGCGAATTCTTTAGCAACTACAGCATGATCTTTACCGCTGTTATGGTTGCATCAATACCAATGGTTGCGATGTATCTGCTGATGCAGCGCTCATTTATTGCAGGCCTTACTGCGGGAGCGGTTAAGGGCTAATGAGCACACCTATCATCAACAATCCTCCTCGCCTGCAACATCAGGCGCGGTTGTTGTTGGATCACATTGAGCGCGAAGGCCTCAAAGGTGGAGATCGCCTTGAATCTGAGCGTGAACTAGCGAAGATATTGGGCATTAGCCGACCTTCGCTGCGAGAAGCAGTACAAATCTTGCAGGTGCAAGGTCGCCTTGTTGTAAAGCATGGAATTGGGATTTTTGTACTTGATGAAGCCGAAGGTGAGAAACTTCGAGACTCATTAAAAGCAGCGCAACATAGAATTGAAGAGTTATTCCAGATGCGTGAGATTCTCGAAGCTCCTGCAGTTGAATGGGCGGCAGAACGTAGATCTGAAGAACAGCTCGAAGAGATGAAAGCTGCTGCACGAGCACTCAATGATGTCATTGCAGAATCACCGATTGATTTCGACAAAGTGCGAAAACTTGATATGGAGTTTCACCTCACCATAGTGCGAAGCGCTCAAAATCATTTTCTAAACCAGACCCTTGGAACGCTCCAAGAGATCATGTTTAACTCCATGGATAACACTCTCAAATTACCTGGTCGTATCGATGCATCAGAACATGAACATGGAGTGATTCTGGAGGCAATTGAACGTCGCGATCCCATCGCGGCGCGATTAATGATCATCCAACATATTCACAACGCACGTGATGCCTGGTTCAAGTATT
>DAOROE010000078.1:0-3025 GCA_035441345.1 Candidatus Nanopelagicaceae bacterium | reverse complement strand
GGATCAAAGACGCTTGGAACAATAAAGGAGGCATTGAGTTGAGATTCAGAGACGCATGATGCGATCGCATCAGCGCAGGCCACAAGAAGCTCATCCGTTATCTTTGAAGCTCCTGCATCAAGTAAGCCACGGAAGATTCCTGGGAAAGCAAGGACATTATTTATTTGATTTGGTTGATCGCTTCGCCCGGTTGCGACAACGGCCGCATGCTTGCGAGCTAAAACAGGATCTATTTCTGGGTCTGGGTTGGCGAGGGCAAAGACGATCGCATCTTTGGCCATTGATTGCACATCAGGTTCAGTCAAAACATTAGGCGCGCTTACTCCAATGAAGATATCTGCGCCTTTAATTGCTTGGCTGAGGGTTCCATCAAATTGTTCTGGATTACAGTGATCTACAAACCATTTGCGCATCTCATTTGAGGTATCACTCTTCTTATTTATCACACCATTACTATCAAATCCGATGATGTTCTTTGCGCCGGCTAGTACAAGTAAGCGCGCAATTGCAGTTCCGGCCGCGCCAGCACCACTCAAAACAATCTTTGTTTTACTTAAATCTTTCTTTACTAACTTGAGTGCATTGCGTAGGGCAGCGAGTACAACAACGGCAGTGCCATGTTGATCATCATGGAAAACGGGAATATCAAGGAGTTCTCGTAAACGCGCTTCGACTTCAAAGCAGCGTGGCGCAGAAATATCTTCCAGATTGATTCCGCCATAGACAGGGGCTATGAGTTGTACGGTGCGAACAATTTCATCGACATCTTGAGTATCAAGGCATACCGGCCAGGCATCGACATCAGCAAATCTTTTGAAGAGCGCAGCCTTTCCTTCCATCACAGGTAGCGCTGCTGCAGGGCCAAGATTTCCTAGACCAAGAACTGCAGAGCCATCGGTGACGACAGCAACGGTATTGCGCTTGATGGTGAGGCGGCGAGCATCGGCAGGATCTTTAGCGATGGCTTGGCAGATTCGCGCTACGCCAGGGGTATAGGCGCGCGAGAGATCATCACGGGTCTTCAGTGGAACTTTTGATTGGACTTCAAGTTTTCCACCGAGATGCAGCAAAAATGTGCGATCAGAAACTTTACGAACCTTCAAAATCGGTGAAGCGCTTAATGCGCTAGTAATGCGTTCAGCATGTGCTGCATCGATCGCATCGCACGTAACATCGATAACAACGCTATCTAATTGAGAATCTGCAACATCGAGAGCGGTAATCATCGCACCCTCGCGAGTGATGATGGTGGTTATCTCAGCAACGGGTTGGAATTCAGGGCGTCCTTCAACGCGAATTGTGATGCCATAACCCGGGGATGTGTTGGCCATTTATACGACTCCGTAAAGTCGATCTCCTGCATCGCCCAAACCAGGAACGATATATCCGTGCTCATTTAACTTCTCATCCATAGCGCCGGTAACGATGGTGATAGGAAAATTGGAATTAGAGAAAGCGCGTTCTACAGTCTTTGCACCTTCGGGAGCTGCAAGTAAACAGATCGCCGTAATGTCTTGGGCCCCTCGTTCAATCAGATAATTAAATGCCGCAACAAGAGTTCCACCAGTAGCAAGCATGGGATCAAGGACGTAACACTGGCGACCACTTAAATCTTCAGGTAAGCGATTTGCGTAGGTAGATGCTTGAAGCGTCTTTTCATCTCGCACCATGCCAAGAAATCCAACATCGGCGCTTGGTAGCACGCGCATCATTCCCTCGAGCATTCCAAGGCCAGCGCGGAGAATGGGAACGACGACGGGGCGAGGTGTTGAAAGAATTGCGCCTTTTGTGGGCGAAACTGGAGTTTCAATCTGGACTGGAGAGATCTTTACTTCTCGCGTTGCTTCATATGCCAATAACGTCACGAGCTCTTCGACGAGGTGACGGAAGACTTGAGAATTAGTGTTCTTGTCGCGCAGTACCGTCAATTTATGGGTAACAAGTGGGTGATTTACGACGTGTACTTTCATGGCGACACTTTACTACCAAGCACAACGGTGGAACTATGGCGCATTGCATTTCTTTAGCGCGGGGAGGTGTGAGATGGCAGACGAAAGACTCGAATTTGCACTGCTTGCCTGGCGCGATGATGGCCGCTGGAGAATCTCCCAACTTCCTGATGATGCCACTACTGACATCGGCGTAGTGCTTGATGCGCTCCGTGCGCAACAAGTAGATGGTGGCGCTTTAGCAATGCTCTCGATTGATGATCAATTCTTTATTGTGATCCGTCAGATCGGCGCAAAGATGCAGATGGTTTTAAGTGATGTCATGACAGCCCTTGATTACGAGATTGCCGCCGAAGTTCTAGAACTTACCGATATTGAATTTCCTGCAGAAGATGATGCTGATGAACCAGCAGGGGATCTAAATATTTTCACCGATCTCGGTCTTGATGCCATGGAGCTGCAATTAATCTGTGATGACGATGAAATGTTCCCAGATGAACAACTTGAAGTGATTGCACGCCGGATTGGATTTGGCGATGAATACATTGATTTGGTAGAAAAGCTGTAATGAATTACGAAAGGGCGATGCGCGTAGCCCTAGAGCGCGCAAGGTTTGGCGCGACTGCAAGTGGCGATGTTCCTGTTGGCGCAGTCATGCTCAACAAAGATAGCGAGATCATTGCGCTAGGAAATAATCAAAGAGAATTATTGCGCGATCCACTTGGCCACGCTGAAATTGTTGCCATCAAAGCCGCAGCTCGCTCACTTGGTTCGTGGCGACTTGAAGAGTGCACACTTGTTGTAACTTTGGAACCCTGCGCAATGTGCGCTGGTGCAATTATGCAATCGCGGATTCCACGTGTTGTCTTTGGCGCATGGGACGAAAAGGCGGGAGCCGCAGGTTCGATGTGGGACTTACTACGTGATCCACGAGCTCTACATAAAGTAGAAGTCATTTCTGATGTCCTCAAAGATGAATGTGCAGCGCTGCTCAAAGAATTTTTTATAGAACAGAGGTAGCCCTCGCGTATAGTCGCCCACGGTGGCGTGTCCGAGCGGCCTAAGGAGCGCGCCTC
>DAOROE010000077.1:0-3035 GCA_035441345.1 Candidatus Nanopelagicaceae bacterium | reverse complement strand
GAGGCTCTGTTTTGCGCTTTGAAGTAGCTTTCGGCATTATCCGCACATGCGCTTAGACCATATCTCTTATGCAGCAACACATGATCAACTTGTCGATGTTGTTCAAAGAATTGGATCTCGAATTGGGTCGGCCTTTACCGATGGTGGAATTCACCCACGATTTGGAACTCGCAACTTCACGTTAGCGCTGAAGAATGGTCACTATCTTGAAGTTGTTTGTCCATTAGAGCATCCCGCTGCAGACTCATCACCATTTGGACGTGTGGTTTCACAACGTGCAAATGAAGGTGGCGGATGGTTGACATGGGTCGTCTCAACTGAAGACTTAACGCCAGTTGAAAATCGTTTGGGACGTCAGGCTGTTGATGGATCACGAAAGCGCCCTGATGGTTCTGAATTAAAGTGGAAGCAACTTGGCGTACTTGGAACATTAGATGATTCACAACTTCCATTCTTTATCCAATGGTTAAGCAACGACCACCCATCGACGGACGGTAAAGCTGTCGCAGAAATTGTAAAGATTGAAATAGCTGGCGATGAAAGAACCATTGAAGAGTGGCTTGGCTCGGATCTCTCAAAAGCTTTTGATGGCGTTGCAATTGAGTGGGTAGATCCACTAACCATTGACGGCCAGACTGGTTTGGTTGCAGTTCATCTATCAACGCCAAATGGCGTTGTACGCTTGGATTAATTCCTCGCCAATTTAATAGTTCTTACCCAACGCCGCCCTAGCTCAGTCGGTAGAGCGACGCTCTCGTAAAGCGTAGGTCGCGGGTTCGATTCCCGCGGGCGGCTCAGAAGAATTCACTTATTCGCTAACCTTGCTTCGTGTCCACAAACTCCTCAATAAAAGTTGGAATTATCGGCGTCGGCATCATGGGTGAAGCCTTGCTTGTTGCGATTTCAAAATCAGGAGTGAGTGCATCAGACATTGGAATTTCCGATAAACGTGACAGTAGAACCGCTGAGCTCAAGCAGAAATATGGATGCCAGATTATGAGCGCATCTGACATAGCATCTCAAGCGAGCAACATCCTGCTTGTTGTGAAACCTCAGGATATGGATTTGTTACTTGAAAGTATCGGAAAGTCAATTTCCAAAAATCAACGCATAATTTCATTTGCAGCCGGTAAGAGAACTTCCTTGATCGAGAATTACTTAAATGACGAAGTCCCAGTCCTCAGAGTGATGCCAAATACGCCGATGTCAGTAGGGGTCGGTGCCTCGGCTATATCAGCGGGCAAGTACGCAACCAGTAATGATGTAAGAGCAGCAGAGGAGTTACTCAGCGCATCTGGTAAGACGATTGTTGTCGATGAAACTTTGCAGGATGCAGTCACAGCCACGAGTGGTTCGGGGCCGGCCTATTTCTTTAGATTTGTCGAAGCGATGATTGCAGGTGCACAAGAATTAGGTTTATCCAAAAACGATGCCAGAACACTTGTAATTCAAACCATCACTGGCGCAGCCGCAATGTTGAGCGTAGATGACGCCTCACCTACACAATTGCGCGAGAACGTTACAAGCCCAAACGGCACGACTTTTGCTGCGCTGCAAGTATTTGAATCAATGGATATTGAGGGGCTCGTCAAGAAAGCGATGCGGGCGGCGCGAGATAGATCGCAGGAACTTTCCTAAAATTCGGATAGCCTTAGGCAACACTAGAAGGAGTTGAGAACATGGGTTCAGTAGTCAAGAAGCGCCGCAAGCGCATGGCTAAGAAGAAGCACAAGAAGCTTCTTAAGAAGACTCGTATTCAGCGCAGAAATAAGAAGTAATTTAAAGCTTAACCATCACTAACTTCTTGTTTATCGAGGTCACCGCATAGCGGACCTTATTGATCGTAACTATGGCGCCATCTTTGACACCATCAAGGATGGCGCCATTCATTAATTTTGAGTTAGTGGCGGTATTGCTAGCAGCGCAGAGACGCCGTTCGCATCCAAAGATGATTCCTTTATCGTCGATGAAAAGGGGCGATCCGGGCGTTCCATAGATATCCACATCACGACTTCCGGGAGTTTCATCTTGATCAATCACAAGAAAACGGATTTGGTCTGGATTTGGTAGACGATTTCCATTTGCACTCAGCCATGCAGCCGCGACTTTCTTTCCCGATTGAGCGAGCGCAACGCGGTAACCGGCAACGGCAACTCCGTTATCGGGACCGTCGAGAGTGGAATACTGCCAATCCTCGGGGAAAACAGAGTTTCGTCTAGCAAGTCGTATCTCGCCTTGCGTTGCAACATCATTTGAGGAAAGCGTGAGCACAGAGTCGTAAAGGACAAATACAGACTTTCCTAATGCAATTGCTTTAAGTGAAAATCCAACATCGCCAGTCGATCGCCCTTCTGTTTGGCGATCACCATCGACAATTTCATAGACCCAACCTTCTTTCGTGAGAACCGCACCAAGAAGAATTCCCTGAGACTCATCGCGGTAGAAGACTTGTAGTCCTGAGGGCGTGACAGCACAGGCATTGGAGATGCTTACGTCACTTGCTGTCTTTCGGCGAGGGAACTCTTTGTAGTTTTGAACTGAGTCACCATCACCATCAACAGTTTCGTATCTCCACTTCTTTCCATCATATGTGGCGTGACGAAGATCCTTATTCTCCATATCGGTGTAGAAAAGATGGAGCGCTTCTTTTGTTTTCGTTCCAGTAACGCAGAGCGAGACCGGTCCTGCAAGATTGCGGTCTGACTTTCCACCAGATGTGGAGTTGCCATCAACAATTGAAGTACTCCATTTTTTCTTCGAATAGGTGGCGATTTTAAGATTTCCAGAGATTGAATCGGAATATGCAACGACTGGATTACTTTTATATGTGCCGGTAGCAAGAAATTTTGCATTGGCGCTCTTGTCTATGGAAGCAGTGGCAACTCCAGCTTGGGGCTTGATGTTGTTGGTGGTTACTGATTCTGATTTACCGTTGATGTTTTCAGCCGTAATCGTAAAGGAATAACTCTGCCCATTTTTTAGCCCTGTTATTCGTGCTGGGCTAGAAGTGAAGACTTGCTCTTCACCTGTCTGAT
>DAOROE010000076.1:0-3040 GCA_035441345.1 Candidatus Nanopelagicaceae bacterium | reverse complement strand
GTATTCGCAGCAAAGTTCTTTTCGATTTCTTGGGCGTAGGGATACCAATCTGTTGCAATATTAATCCGGCCACCAGACTTAAGTTTCTTGGCGAGGATCTCGATAAAGGATGGCTTCAACAATCTTCGCTTGTGCTGGCTGCGCTTTGGCCAGGGATCGGGGAAGAAAATATGGAAAGCATCTATTGAGTCATCTTCGATATGTTTTGTTAAGACTTCATAAACATCTTCATTGATGATTTTTAAATTTCTCACTCCAAGATTCTCCGCTCGAATAATCAGAGCGCCTATGCCAGGTTTATGTACTTCTACTGCGACGTAACCTGTCTCAGGATTATTGGCTGCGATTTGAGATGTCGCTTCTCCCATTCCGCTGCCAATTTCGAATACAACTTCTTTGGGATTGAGTGAAGGAAATAGTTCACGGGGATTAATGACTCCCTGGAGGGGAATTTCGAATCGGTTCCAATGCTCAGAGAGCGCTTCGGCTTGAGCCTTAGTCATGCGGTCACCGCGCAACCTAAAGCTGCGGAGGCGGAACTCTTGTCCTGTGACTTGCTCCATAGTGGCAAAGAGTGCCATCTCTGCTTGGATACGCGCATGCCTGGAAATAATCTCTCGCGTGCTGAAGCCGCTGAACGTTCGTCACATCTCACAATGAAGCACTACGACATCCTCTTGGATGTCACAACCGGTGAGGAAACATTTCACGCCACCACAAAAGTAACGTTTAGCTGCAATAAGCCCGGCTACGACACCTTCATTGATGCAGCGGGTAAGAGAATCATCTCCGCGACTTTGAATGGCGCACCTGTTGATGTTTCACAATATGACGGCGAATCAGTCTTTCTCAAGAATCTTCAATCGGAAAATGAACTCATCATTGAAATTGAAGCCATTTATTCCAAGAGCGGCGAAGGCCTACAGCGTTCAGTCGATCCTGTTGATAATGAGGTGTACCTCTACTCGCAAGGCGAAACTGCATTTATTCGCAATATGTACCCTTGTTTTGATCAACCTGATTTGAAAGCAACTTTTGCCATTTCTGCAATTGCGCCAGCTCATTGGCAGGTCATCTCAAACAATCCAGTCAAGACAGTTTCTGAAAGTGGTGGAAAAAAGAAATGGGAGTTCACCACAACTCCAGTCATGTCCACTTACATCACAGCGCTTGTTGCGGGTCCTTATTCATTTGTCTCTGATGAATATAAGGGCAAGAAGACGATCCCGATGAGCATCTATTGCCGTAAGTCTCTCTTTGAGCATCTCGATGCGGACGAAGTCTTTCTCATCACCAAACAAGGCTTTGCCTACTTTGAAGAAGTCTTTGGTTTGGCATATCCATTTGAAAAGTACGACCAGATTGCAGTCGTTGATTTCAACTGGGGCGCCATGGAAAATGCTGGCGCAGTTACATTCCGCGAAGATCTCTTAGTCTTCCGCTCCAAAGTTACTGAGCGCATGTACAACGCGCGTGCCAACACAATCCTCCACGAGATGGCCCACATGTGGTTCGGCGATATGGTCACCATGAAGTGGTGGGATGACTTATGGCTCAACGAATCATTTGCTGAATGGTCTTCGTATCTCGCCCTTGTTGAAGCTACTAAATTCAAGAATTCATGGGCGGGCTTTAATGCAGAACGCAAGAACTGGGCATATCGCCAAGATCAACTCAGCTCTACGCATCCGATTGCATCAGATATGGTCGATATCGATACCGTCAAAGCTAACTTTGATGGAATTACCTATGCAAAAGGCGCATCAGTTCTACACCAGCTTGTAGCCCACGTTGGCCGAGATAATTTCATTAAGGGACTCCAGAAATACTTCGCTAAGCACGCATTTAAGAACACCACACTTCAAGATTTGCTCTCCGAATTGGAAGCTACGAGTGGTCGCGATCTCACGCCATGGGTTTCTACTTGGCTTCAAACTGCGGGAGTAAACACGCTTCGTCCTGTCATTGAAGTTAATGGAGATACATACTCTTCTGTTGCAGTGCTCCAAGAGCCACCTCTTATTCCAACAGGATCATCCGAGCTTCGTCCGCATCGCATGGCTGTAGGACTCTATGATCTAAAAGATGGCGTGCTTGCTCGTCGCAAATCTGTAGAACTTGATGTGGTCGGAAAACTTACGAAGGTAGATGGACTAGCTGGCGAAAAGGTAGCTGATCTCCTTCTCATTAATGATCATGATCTCTCTTACGGAAAGATCCGTTTTGATGAACGCTCAATCGCAACGCTGAAAGCTCATCTCGGCAAAGTGAATGACGGTTTGTCGCGCGCTCTGTGTTGGGGCGCAGCATGGGACATGCTCCGTGATGCTGAGCTATCCGCAAGTGATTTCATCGATATTGCAATCGCTGGTCTACCGGGCGAGGATGACATCACCACCGTAACTGCCTTAGGAAACCAACTCATTTCTGCAGTTGAGATCTATTCTGCTGATAAGAATCGAGATGCTAATCGCGAGAAGATTGCTGGAGTGCTCTCAGATTTGCTCGATAAAGCTCCCGCGGGAAGTGGACACCAACTTCAGTTTGCTCGCACCTTTGCATCGCTGGCACATACACCCGCCCAAACTGCGCGCATTCGAGAACTTCTGGATGGAAAACTCTCTGGTTTAGTTATTGATGCTGATCTGCGTTGGCACTTTGTGCTCTGCTTGGTCGAGCGCGGCGCTTCTAATCAAGAAGAGATTGATGCCGAACTTAAGCGCGATAACACCTTGACCGGCCAACTCGCACATGAGCGATGCGTTGCAGCATTCCCTACGAAAGAGGCTAAGGAAGCTGCATTTAAGCGCGCTACTGAAGATGAGAGCATCTCAAATTGGTCTCGTCTCTCGGCGATTCAAGGTTTTGGACGTCCATTACATCGCGAACTCCATGAAGCTTTCATCGACCGATACTTCGGATTAATCCTTAATACCTACAACACCAAGTCCTACGAGGTTTCAACCAGCATTATCGATCTGTTGTATCCGGTTTATGTGATCTCCCCGAGCACTTTAGATAAGACAAACGCCTGGCTTAA
>DAOROE010000075.1:0-3151 GCA_035441345.1 Candidatus Nanopelagicaceae bacterium | reverse complement strand
ATTACGAAGGTGCAATACGTGGAAATTGGACTGCAAATCACGACCTTACTGATGTCGTCTGTCCAATGTATCCCGATATCTCAGCAATCATTTCGTATGCCAAATCAAAGAAGGCTGACCGCCCCTTAATTATGTGTGAGTACTCGCATGCCATGGGAAATAGCAATGGCACCATTAAAGAATATTGGGATGCAGTTCACTCATTGCCAGCCCTACAAGGTGGATTTATCTGGGAGATGTGGGATCACGGTCTAGATCAAACTCTTGAAGACGGTACTGTGCGTTCGGCTTATGGTGGAGATTACGGCGAAGTTAAGCATGACGGGAATTTTGTCTGCGATGGAATGTTCTTCCCAGATCGCTCACCTAAGCCTGCTCTGCAAGAGTTTAAGTACATAGCCTCACCCATCACTATTTCTGCCAAGAATCTCAAGGCTGGAAAGTTTGAAATCTTCAATAAGAATTTCTTTGTGGACCTTCGAGATTTGAAGTTACGTTACGAAGTTACGGTGAACGGTAAAGTGTCCTCGAGCGGCGATGTGAAGCTTCCAACGGTAAAGCCGCGTAATAAAGCGCTTTTCGCTATCCCCGCCAAGGCTCTCAAGCCAGATACAAATGTGGGCGAGAGATTTGTGAACTTCTCATTAGTTCTTTCATCAAGCACTCCATGGGCCCACTTAGGACATGAAGTTGCGTGGCAACAGATTGCGCTTCCTTCTAAGCCCTTACCTAAAGCAAAGCCTGCGAAGAAGCCACAAGAATTTGTTAATGCTGAAGGTTCAATCATCCTGCCCTTTGGTGAAGTCGCTCCACAATTAACTTTATGGCGAGCCCCTACTGATAACGATCTCATCGGTCATATCAGCGAGAAGTGGGATAACTGGGGGCTTCGCAATCTTCACCGTGCATCGTCTACAGTCACTCGTCGAGGCGGCACCACAAAGATTACGCATACCTGGAAAACTGAGACTGGAATTTCTATCAAGCACATCCAAACTGTCGAGTCAGTTGAGACTGGGTTGCGTGTTACTGATGAAGTCACCCTTCCCAAACAGCTCGATGATGTAGCGCGAGTAGGAATTAATTTCGAACTCAATGGTGGATTAGATCAACTCACGTATTTTGGTTCGGGGCCTTTTGAAACTGCGCCCGATCGATCCATCGGAAAAATTCATCGTTGGAGTTCCAGCGTCGCCGACCAATATGTTCCATATGTGAAGCCCCAAGAAAATGGTGGACATGTTGGAGTCCGTTGGTTCACTCTCACTAACCAAACCAATCGCGGGCTTTACTTCCAGCTTGATAAGCCACGAATGGTGACTATTAGCCCCATGCGCTCACGAGATCTTGCTGCTGCAACGCATAATGTCTTTGTACAACCATCAGGAAATACCGTGGTCACAATCGATGCGATTCACCGTGGAGTTGGGACTGCTTCATGTGGTCCAGATACCTTGGCGAAATACCGCATCAAACCAGGCACCTATAAGTGGAGTTGGACAGTCCTTACTTTCTAACGATTCCAAGTGATTGGCGCTGGATATTTAGCGCTGCGTCCATCACCTGAAGAACGACGTCGCGCCCTTCGGATCATCCATGGCACGGCATAAGCACCAAACCAATTGAGGTTTACTTGAGTCTTTTCGATTATTGATTTCGGAGTCTCTGGTGGCAACGGTGTGCGCCAATCAGAATCATGAGGAAGATTAAGTCGAGCAAGAACTGCTTGAGCGACGCGGCGATGTCCTTCGCTATTGAGATGAAGGCGATCTTCATGGATAAAGCGTGAATCTCTCCAGAAGTCATCTTGATTGGGATCGAAGAGAATTGCGCCAACATCGTTAGCTTTCCTGCGGACGTTTTCGTTGAAGATTGCAAAGCGCTCTTGCCAGATCTGTGCGGTCTTATTCTTTTTGCCAGAGTCTTCCAGTACACAGAAGAGCATCAAAGAGACTCCACCTTTTATGAGGGTATCGACCGCAGAGTTGTAGGTCTTCATGGTTTTCTCGGGATCATATTTAGGGCGAATCACATCGTTAGCACCGGCATGAAAAGAAACGATGGTGGAAGGACCATTTGCTAGTCCGAGAGCAATGGGCACTTGTTCATCATGAACTTGTCCGACTAACTTTCCACGGATTGCAAGATTTGCATACGTGAAGTTCTCGTAGTTTTCTGCCATGACATCCGCAACGCGATCAGCCCAACCACGATACTTCCCATTGATAACTTCATCTTGCATGCCCTCAGTCATGGAATCTCCGAGAGCTATGAAACGGTTATAAGACATTCCGTTTCCTATCAATTGCATAGAGCGCAATTGACATCGCAACGCTGGCGTTAAGTGATTCAACTGCACTGCTCATAGGAATAGATATTAAAAGGTCGCACTTCTCTCGCACTAGCCTGGAGAGGCCTTTTCCTTCGCTACCTACAATCACATAGAGCGGTTGGTCTGCGATTTCCATGGCATCGACGGTCGTATCGGCATCTCCATCAAGGCCCACGATGAAGCAGCCATAGGCCTTGGCATCTTCTATCGAGCGAGAAAGGTTGGTGATCTGTGCGATCGGAAGGCGAGCTGCAGCTCCGGCAGATGTCTTCCATGCAGCTGCAGTAAGTGATGCATTGCGACGTTCTGGAATCAATAAACCATCAGCGCTAAAAGCAGCCGCGCTTCGAGCGATGGCACCGATATTGCGCGGATCAGTCACGCCATCAACTGCGATAAATAGCGCGGGATCTTTAGCGCGAGCAAAGATCTCTTTCTGGGAGGAGTATTGGAAAGGTTTAACCACAAGCGCAACGCCTTGGTGATTAGCGATGCCGGTCATGTTTTCAATCTGACGGCGCTCTACTTCTTTAATACCAATTCCCATTTTCTGGGCGAGGCGGATGCTTTCATTTAAACGTTCATCAACATCAACGCCAACTGCAACAACTAACTCTTTGGCTGGAATTCCGGCGCGCAGCGCTTCAACAACTGCGTTGCGACCTGCGACGGTATCAATATGCTCTTTCGCATCACGGCGATAATCGCGTTTGCGATCATGGCGACGTCCATCACTGCGCTTTGCATCAATGCGTTTGCGTTCCGTGCGCTTACGTTGATTCTCTTCTTTTGATTTGTACTTCTTGTGATACGGACGAT
>DAOROE010000074.1:0-3169 GCA_035441345.1 Candidatus Nanopelagicaceae bacterium | reverse complement strand
AAGAAATCAGCGAGCGGTAAGTCAAAAAAAGCTAAGTAATAGGCTTTAACCATGGCTAACGCAATTCCTAATCCCCGAACCCCTTCTGCAGGTGTTCGAGAGAGCGTTATGTCGATTCCCGCCTTTAGAAAACTTTGGAATGCGATGGCATTCTCATCTTTTGGAGATTGGCTTGGACTACTTGCCACAACTGCACTGGCGCAACAGCTTGCGGGTGGTGACTACGCAACCGCAAACTTTGCTATCGCAGGAGTCTTTATTGCTCGCTTGCTGCCATCGGTAATTCTCGGACCACTTGCCGGCGTGATGGCAGATAAGTTTGATCGCAAGAAAGTAATGGTTATCGGAGACATTCTTCGTGCACTTCTCTTCATTTCGATTCCAATAGTTGGAAACTATTTTTGGCTTTATATGGCGACAATCTTGATTGAATGTGTAACGCTGTTCTGGAGTCCTGCGAAAGAAGCGACTGTTCCCAATCTTGTCCCAAAGAATCGACTTGAGAACGCTAATCAAGTTAGCCTCTTCGCAGCTTACGGAACCGCACCATTAGCAGCAGCTCTCTTCTCTGTACTCTCAATATTCATTACTGGTATTAGCGCTGCACTAAATTTGGGTGAAAATTCTGCAGTTGATTTGGCACTTTATATAAATGCACTCTCTTTCTTGTTCAGCGCATTCACTATTTATAATCTCGAGATTCCTAAAGAACACCTAAAGAAATCGGATGTCTCAACTTCCATAGTCAGATCTCTGCTTGATGGCGGAAAATTTGTATCCTCATCAAAAATCGTTCGTGGATTGATTGTTGGACTCCTTGGCGCATTTGTTGCTGCTGGAGCTGTGATTGGTTTAGCTCGAACTTTCGTGGGAGATCTAGCCGGTGGTGATGCTGCGTACGGCGTTCTTTTTGGCTCTGTTTTTGCTGGTTTAGCCACAGGAATTGCTCTAGGGCCAAAGATTTTTTCTCAATTTTCTCGCCGCAGGTTATTCGGCGCTGCGCTCACCAGTGCAGGGTTTCTCCTTATTGTCTTATCGCTTCTTCAAAACCTCGTGCTCGCAATATTTGTGGTGGTGATTCTTGGAGCGTTTTCAGGAGTCTCATGGGTCACCGGATTCACCATGTTAGGTATGGAAGTTACTGATGAATTACGCGGTCGGGTGTTCGCCTTTATCCAATCCTTGGTTCGAATTTCACTAGTAGGTGTGCTCGCAGTAGCCCCACTTGCAGCCGCTGCAATCGGGGAGCATGACTTCAATTTTGGACAAGTCCAGCTCACCTATAACGGCGCTGCCTTCACAATGCTGGGTGGTGGAATCATCGCCATGTTTGTTGGGATTCTTTCTTATCACCAGATGAAGGATCGTCCTGGTGTTTCTTTCTGGAGCGACATCGTCAATGCATTTAAAGGTGAACTTGGTTCTATTACCGTACCGAAAACAGAAGGACTATTTATCTCCTTCGAAGGTGGCGAAGGTTCTGGCAAGTCAACTCAATCTAAGTTGTTGAAAGAATGGTTTGAGAATGAAGGAAAGTCTGTTGTCTTAAGCCGCGAACCAGGTGGCACGCAGCTAGGAAAGAACTTAAGAAAGATTCTTCTTGACAACGATACGGGTGATATTTCACCGCGTTCTGAAGCGCTTCTCTATGCTGCCGATCGCGCCCACCATGTCTATTCGTTAATTCGTCCGGCGCTTGAACGTGGAGATGTTGTCATTACCGACCGTTACTTTGATTCCTCTATCGCCTATCAAGGAGCTGGTCGAATCTTGTCATCATCTGAAGTCGCTCGGATAAATCGTTGGGCTACTGAATCACTTTTCCCAACCCTCACCATCATCTTGGATCAACCAGCTGAAATTGGTCTCTCCAGAATCAAAAACGCAGATCGACTAGAGAGTGAATCGATCGAATTCCACAATCGAGTCCGGCAGGAATATCTCCAGCTAGCTGCAATGGATCCAGAGCGTTATTTAGTGATTGATGCCCAGAAACCCATCATCGAGATTCACCAGGAAATAACTTCCCGCATTACTGCTCTCACATCGAAGAAGTCATGAGCGTCTTTGATTCCTTAATTGGTCAGGATCACATTGTTGATCAACTCTCCAACGCAGTAAAGGTCGCGAAAGGCGGCGAAGACTCGCAAGCCATGACCCACTCGTGGCTCTTTGTTGGGCCACCTGGATCTGGTCGCTCGAACGCTGCTATTGCTTTCGCCGCAGCTCTAGTGTGTCAGCAAAGTGGTTGTGGGAAATGTACCGATTGCACCACAGTCTTGTCGTCAACTCATGTAGATGTAGAGCGCTTTAATCCAACAGGCTTATCAATCAAAGCTGAAGAAGTCCGTGAGTTGATATCACGTTCATCTTGGTCGCCTTCAGTCGGCGGTTGGAGAATTGTGGTTATCGAAGATGCTGATCGACTTACCGAAACAGCAGCAAATGCGTTACTTAAAACAATCGAAGAGCCAGAATCACACACTGTCTGGTTATTGTGTGCCCCCACCCTTACGGATGTACCAGTCACAATTCGTTCACGCTGTCGCCATGTACAACTTCGAACACCATCTACAGCAAGTGTTGAAGAGTTTCTTTTGAATCAAACACAAGTAGATGAAAAAACTGCCCGATTTGCTTCTCGAGTTTCACAAGGTCATATTGGACGAGCTCGATTCATTGCGACAAACATCGAAGCTCAATCTCGTAGAAAAGAAATCTTTGCCCTCCCCCTCAGCCTGAGAGACATAGAGAGTTGTTTCAAAGCAGCCCAGAAACTCTTGGATTTGGCTGAAGACCAAGCGGAGAAAGAGAATTCTGATCGCGATGCTGCAGAACTCAAACAATTACAGGATGCGTTCCAAGGTACAGGGCGCGGATTGATTTCAGGTGGTGCGAAGGCGATAAAGGATTTGGAGAAAGAACAGAAATCCAGCGCTACACGTTCAATTCGCGACAACATCGATGGTGCGCTTTTAGATCTATCAACTTTTTATCGCGATGTATTGGTTCTTCAGAGCAATGGAGCTGAGATTCTTAACATCGACCTCGAAGCGGAGATAGCGAACTACGCACGAACAACCCAGCCCAAGCGAACAATTGAACAGATTGACGCAATCCTCACGGCCCGCGCTAATCTCTCGCGTAACTCCGCTCCGCTAGCAACCCT
>DAOROE010000073.1:0-3194 GCA_035441345.1 Candidatus Nanopelagicaceae bacterium | reverse complement strand
TGGTTGTGATTGTGGCCTTGGTGAGCCCATTTAAAGTAGATCGCGATCATGCTCGTGAGATCTTTGAACCAGGCGAGTTCGTTGAGGTCTGGGTAAAAACTCCTGCTGAAGTTTGTGCGCAGCGCGATCCAAAGGGGCTCTACAAAAAAGCGAAAGAAGGAAATCTTCCTAATCTCACAGGCGTCGGTCAGGAATATGAGCCACCCACCGACGCAGAATTAGTTCTTGATGGCACTGAAGAGATCAGCGCCAATGTTGAGAGACTATTGAAAGAAGTTCTGTGAACTGGTTGTTATTTGCGCTAGCGGGTTCGATTGCCCAACTTATTGATGGCGCACTTGGAATGGGCTTTGGACTAACGAGTTCTACTTTGTTGTTAACACTAGGCACTTCCGCCGCAGTTGCATCGGCTGCTGTACATGCCGCAGAAATTGGTACGACTCTTGCTTCAGGAATCTCACATTGGCATCGAGAGAATGTGGATTATGAAATTCTTAAACGCCTTGCAATCCCTGGGGGCATTGGGGCTTTTGCGGGAGCAACATTTCTCTCCTCCATCGATTTAAGTGGTGGAAAGATCTTTATCTCGACGATTCTTCTGCTTCTTGGTTTTGTTTTGCTTTACCGCAATGTATTCCAAACAAATATCAAAGCTAATATGGCTGAGATTAATAATCCGCGTTATCTCACATTCTTGGGCGCTACCGGTGGATTTGTTGATGCATCGGGTGGTGGAGGTTGGGGACCTGTTGTGACGCCAACGCTCTTGGCGACAACAGAACATGAGCCACGTAAAATTATTGGAACAGTGAGTGCTGCTGAATTCATTGTTGCGGTATGTGCCAGCGCTGGATTCTTAGTAAATATCGCTCGCCTTGATATTGATTGGTCTGCTGTGGGCGGACTTGCACTAGGTGGAATCTTGATGGCGCCTATTGCGGCGAAGTTAGTTTCAGTTGTTCCCCGTAGACCTTTGGGAATTGCGGTTGCAACAGCGATTATTGTGATTAACGGAGTGCGCTTAATTACTGCTTGAGGGATTGGCTTCCATCGCACGAAGCGCAGCGATTCGCTCGTGAATCGGTGGATGGGTAGCAAATAACTTTGATGCGGCCGATGCATCCAGTGGCGATTCAATATACATATGGGCTACTGCGTTGGAACGAGCCTGAACCACAGTGGTATCCCTCGCTAAAACTTCAAGAGCTGCGCGTAGACCAGCGGGATTTCGTGTGAAGGAAACAGCGGTGGCATCTGCGAGTGATTCACGGCGACGTGAGACAGCTGCTTTAAGAAGTGTTGCGGCGATCGGCGCAAGAATTAAAGGAATGATGGCGAGAAATATCGGCATCTGTTGTCCATGGTGATCGCGATTGCGTGCGCCGCCAAACCACAACATTCGCATCAAAATATCTGAAATGAGTGCGATGACACCAGCGGTCGTTGCAGCAACTGCAGAAACTAAAGTGTCGCGGTTAGCAACATGTGACATTTCGTGAGCAACAACGCCTTGCAGTTCATCACGATCCATTGAATCAAGAAGGCCTGTGGTGAAAGCGATGAGCGCATGTTCTGGATCGCGACCAGTGGCGAAAGCATTTGGAGCTGGATCATTAACGATCGCAACTTTTGGCATTGGCAAGCCCGAGGCAATAACAACTTCGTGGATGACATTAAAGAGATTGGGATTATCCGCTTCGGTAATAACTTGGGCGCGTGTCATCTTGAGAACTAATTTGTCTGAGGCGTAATAGGAGCCCCAGACAGAGATTAGAGTGATGGCAACAGCTAGTGGAATGACGCCGGCGCCAGTTCCACCAAATGCAGAGATCGCAACGTAGGCGATGATCCATACAAGAATCGCCATGAAGAAGAGTAGGAAGAATGTCCTCCGCTTATTCGCGGATTGCATGGCGCGGAAATCTGACATGATTTATTGAAAGGTAGATATATCAGAATTTAACATTGGGAGCGTTACGAATTGATGGATCATCAACTTCGTAGAACTCGCGCTCGCCTACTTTGGCAAGGCCGGTAAAGAAGCTAGAAGGAATGGTTTTTACCGCGGTATTGAGGGTTCGCACGTTGTCGTTGTAGAACTGGCGGGCAAAAGAGACCTTATTTTCCGTGGTTGATAGCTCTTCTTGGAGTTGTAGGAAGTTTGTTGAAGCTTTTAAATCTGGATATGCCTCAGCAACGGCCAATAATCCACGGAGCGCATTGGTGAGCATGCCATCAGCGGCGGCAACTGCAGGAAGAGTTGAGGCAGCTGTAGAAGCAGCGCGAGCTTGGACGACTTTCTCGAGCGCTTCTTTTTCGTGTGATGCATAACCTTTTACGGTCTCAACAAGATTTGGAATGAGATCTGCGCGGCGCTTGAGTTGAACTTCGATTTGGGAGAAAGCTTCATCGACGCGGATGTTGAGGCGAACAAGTTTGTTGTATTGCAAGATTGCATAGACAATAAAAAGTGCGACTGCGATGATGATTAAAAGTGAGACGTCCATAGGGCCAATCTAATAGAAGTTACTGAATCTTGGTTTTGTGGAAATTCAACCAAGACTTGCTTGGGGTTGGGCCGCGCTGACCTTGGTAGCGCGAACCATAAACAGCTGAGCCGTAAGGATGCTCAGCGGCAGATGAGAGTTTGATGAGACAGAGTTGGCCAATCTTCATGCCTGGATATAACTTCACCGGAAGGTTTGCGACATTAGAGAGCTCAAGAGTGATGTGTCCGCTAAATCCCGGATCGATAAATCCTGCGGTGGAGTGCGTGAGCAAACCGAGACGTCCCAGAGATGACTTTCCCTCCAGGCGCCCAGCAATATCTTCAGGAAGCGTAATGACTTCATAGGTAGAGGCGAGAACAAATTCGCCGGGATGAAGGATGAAGAAATCATCAGGCGAGACTGCTACTTCGCGAGTGAGGTCTGGTTGTTCGATCGATGGATCAATGACTTCGTATTTATGGTTTTCAAAGACGCGGAAGAAGCGATCGAGGCGGACATCGACCGAGGAAGGTTGGATCATCTTCGGGTCGAATGGCTCGACTTGGACTCGGCCAGCCTTGATTTCGGCGGCGATATCGCGGTCGCTAAGGAGCATGAGCCGACCCTACACGCTGGGTGAGCCTGTCTTGCGTAAGTTACTCGCCAGTAGCATTCTTGGCTTATGGGCCATTACATAGCAAATCT
>DAOROE010000072.1:0-3318 GCA_035441345.1 Candidatus Nanopelagicaceae bacterium | reverse complement strand
TGACCAATCGAAAGGTAGTGAAGCGATTTGCGCCGAGGTCCATGCTCGCTTCTTCGAGACTTGAACCTAGTCGGCGATACCGTGCGGCCACGTTATTGAACACAACAACAATACAAAAAGTTGCATGGCCCACGATGATGGTGAAGATAGTTAATTCGCCAAGGAAATTCGTAAACACATTGTTGAGCGCAATTCCAGTAACAATTCCTGGTAAGGCTATAGGCAAGACAAACAAAAGTGAGATGGCATCGCGACCGAAGAAGGAATAGCGCGCGATTGCAGCTGCAGCGAGTGATCCCAGAACTAAGGCAATCGCAGTTGCAGCAAGTGCGACGGTGACAGAGCGAGTAATCGCATCACGGACACCTTCGTTAGTCGCTGCCTTTGACCACCAAGTAGTTGTGAATCCTGTTGGCGGCCACGCGAATGAAGTGTTCTTATTGAAAGAGTTAATGACAACCAAAGTCAGTGGCACATAAATAAATGCAAAACCAAAACCCATGATGGTCCATAGAAATAGTCGAGCTGGTAATGAGAGTCTCATAAATTATCGAGCGCTCCCGTCTTTCTGATGCTGCCAAGATAAACCATCATGATGATGACAGGAATGAGAGCAACGGCTGCCGCAAAGGGAAGATTGAGTGAGAAATTTTGATAGACAACATTTCCCAGCATTTGGAAGGTTCCACCAAGAATTTGCACCGTTATGTAGTCGCCCATGCTTAAGGAAAACGTAAAAATTGATCCTGCGATTATGGCTGGCCAAGTGATGGGAAGAATTACGCTGAAGAAAGTACGTCCTGATTTAGCGCCAAGATCCGACGATGCATCAAGAAGTGAATTAGGTAGCTTCTCCATGCCGGCATAAATAGGGAGAACCATGTACGGCAACCAGAGATAGGTAAGTCCGATGATCACAGCGAACATTCCGAATCCTGGACTTGAGCCACCCAAGGGTTCAATAAGCCAGTTAATAAAGCCTTTCTCGGGATAGAACATAGTCCGCCAGGCATAAACCTTGACGAGATATGAGGCCCAGAGAGGCGTGATGACAAGAGCAATAAGAACGGGGCGAGAACGAGGGCGGGCGATGCGCGCCATGAAGAAGGCCATTGGAATAGCGATGACTGCACAAATGAGAGTCACGCAGATCGCAACGAAGAGAGTGCGGATTGTGACGTTGAAATAAGCCTTGTCTGTGAAGACATCAATGAAATTTTGGAGCGTGAATTCTCGGACAACTTTGCTGGTGAAAGTATCAATCTTCCAGATTGAGGTAATGAAGAGCGCAGCAAGGGAGCCGATATAGAGGACAACTAACCAGAAAAGTGGGAGAGCAAGAAGAGTTGCAATGCGCCCCCGTACATTGCGATGCAATGTACGTCTGATTGTGTCGAGAGTGTTCATAGTGAGAATGTGAGTGGGCGTCCTTACGAACGCCCACTCACGTTAGTCATTCTCCGTTATGCGTTACGGAAGCTAGACCAAGCCTTGACCCATTCGGCGTAAGGGATGCACTTAACATCCGTACGACCGTCGAGGCAGTTCTCGGTAGGTGTCTTCCAGTAATAAACGTTGGACCAGTAATCAGTCTCTTCTGCATGATAAAGCTTGCAGTGATCTGGATTAGCGGTCAATGCGCAAGCCTTGGAGTTAGCAGGAGCTTCTCCAAAGTATTCAGCAGCTTGTGCATTTACATTAGGTGTAATGATGTGGTTGAGCCACTTGTATGCGCAATCGATTGCTTCAGTCTTGGATGAAATCATCCAAGTATCTGACCAACCTGTTGCACCTTCGACTGGCTTAACAGCGCCAACAGTTGCCTTCTCGCCATTGAGAACGTTGGCAATAACCTGCCATGAAGTTCCAACGGTGATGCTGCCGCTCTGAACTGCACCAATGTACTTGGTGTAATCAGCCCAATATTCGGCTACGAGAGGCTTCTGTTGTGCAAGGAGTTCCATTGCTGCATCAAACTGTGTTTGATCAAGCGCATATGGATCAGTAATTCCAAGTTCAGGCTTAGTTGCCATCAAGTACACAGCAGCGTCAGCGATATAAATTGCTGAGTCATACGCGGTGACTTTGCCCTTTGCAGGTGAATTTGGTTCCCAAACAACTGACCAAGAAGTCGGAGCTGGGTTTACCTTGCCAATTGTGTACTGAAGGACGTTAGCGCCACGGCCGTGAGGGACGCCGTAGTTCTTGCCATCCACGGTATTCCATGGACGATCCTTCAAATTATCAAAGACATCAACATAATTTGGAATCAAATCGAGATTTACTGGTTGGAGATCTCCACCGTAAATCAAACGAAGTGAAGCATCACCAGATGCAGAGATGACGTCATAGCCACCAGCTTGCATTAACTGAACTGCTTCATCTGAAGTTCCATATGTCTTTACATTGACGGTGCAACCTGTGGCCTTTTCGAATGGTGTAACCCAGTCGACGTTCGGATCTGTTGAACCATCTTCTGCGTAACCTGGCCAAGCAAGAACATTGATCGTTCCTGGTGTGTCTTTGACTGGGCCAGCGTATGCACCACTTCCTTCTTCATCGCTAGAGCTCGAGCAGCCAGCGAGGACGAGGGTGCTTGCAGCCATAAGAGCTGCAAATTTGCGAAGTTTCATAACTCGCACTGTTCCTCCTTTATGCAACTCACCAATTGGTGTGATGCAACAGTGGAATTTCCACTGTTAATCCTGCAGGTAAGTGCAGGAATTCTCTTTATCCTTGAACTTGGTATTCGCTTGTGTGATCCCAACTCAAGGTCGTGCGGCTATTACGTAAGGCCTCAACTTCAATGGAAGTTTCTGAGGTATTTTGGCGAAGCGCCATCAGAGTCACGCCTGCATCAAGTTCTACAAGGAAACGTGTAGATGGTCCGAGATATTCAACTTCCTTGATAACTCCGTCAGCGCTGCGCACGCCCGATGGCGCTTTACCAACCGTAATCTTCTCGGGACGCACAGTAAACGTTCCGGATTTTCCAAGGATTGCTTGTGCAGCAGCTCCGCTAATGAGATTCGAGATTCCGACGAACCCAGCGACAAATTCATTTGTGGGACGCTCATAAATCGTAGAGGGTTTATCCAATTGTTGAATTCGCCCTTTATCAAAAACTGCAATTCGATCACTCATCGTGAGAGCTTCTTCTTGATCATGGGTTACAAATATGAAAGTGATACCCACTTCGCGTTGCAATTCCTTGAGTTCAATCTGCATTTGTTGTCGCAATTTCAAATCAAGTGCTCCCAGCGGTTCATCAAGAAGTAAGACTGCAGGTCGATTTACCAGCGCACGGGCAAGTGCAAC
>DAOROE010000071.1:0-3321 GCA_035441345.1 Candidatus Nanopelagicaceae bacterium | reverse complement strand
TCGTATTTCTCCGGAAATACCGTGCAAATCTGCCCGGTCGGAGCCCTTACTGGCGCTTCCTATCGCTTCCGCGCTCGCCCCTTTGATTTAGTTTCAACGCCATCTGCATGTGAGCACTGTGCATCTGGCTGCGATATGCGCACCGATGTTCGTCGTGGCAAGACCCTTCGTCGCCTTGCTGGTGATGATGCCCAAGTTAATGAAGAGTGGAACTGCGATAAAGGTCGTTGGGCATTTAAGTATGTAACCCAGAAAGATCGCATCACCACCCCGCTGGTTCGTGGTGAGGATGGGCAACTTCATGAAGCATCGTGGCCAGAAGCGCTGCACGCTGCAGCGACTGGACTGGAAGCAAATCGTGCAGCGGTTTTAGTTGGCGGTCGTGCAACTCTGGAAGATGCATATGGTTATTCCAAGTTTGCTCGTATCGCACTTCGCACTAACGATATTGATTTCCGGGCTCGCCTCACATCAGATGAAGAACGTAACTTCCTTGCCTCCCACGTAGTTGGCACCAATGTTCATTACAAAGATTTAGATCGCGCAGATCATGTTGTCCTGCTTGGATTTGAAGCAGAAGAAGAATCACCTATCGTTTTCTTGCGCCTTTACAAGCAAGTTCGTAAGCGCGCCATGAAGGTAACTGCTGTTGCACCATTTGCATCACGAGGAAATAAGAAACTTAACGCAGAACTGATTGCGACTGCTGCTGGAAATGAAGCGAGCGCAATTGGAAAGATTTCTGGTCTTACAAGTAAGTCAGTAATTCTCATTGGTGAACGCCTCTCGGAAAGTAATGGAGCAATCTCAGCTGCTGTCGCGCTCTCTCAATCATCGGGTGCGAAGTTGGCATGGATTCCACGTCGCGCTGGTGAACGTGGCGCACTTGAAGCTGGCGCTATTGGAAATCTTTTGCCTGGCGGCCGTCCCGTAACTGAGACTGCAGCGCGCGTTGATCTCCAGGCCGCATGGGGCGTTGAAGGACTTCCTTCCTCCGTGGGACGCGATACTGAAGCGATTTTGAAGGATCTTCACGATGGAAATATCGAAGCGCTCCTTATTGGTGGCGTAGATCCGCTTGATATCTCAGCCCATCACCACGATGGCTTGAAGAAAGCATTTGTTGTCTCACTTGAGATTCGCCATAGCGCAATTACTGAAATTGCAAATGTTGTACTTCCAGTAGCAGCTGTGGTTGAGAAGAGCGGAACTTTTGTAAATTGGGAGGGACGTCCACGTTCCTTTGAAACTGCCATTGAAGAATCACTTACTCGTAGTGATGTTCGCATTCTTTCCATGTTGGCCGATGAGATGGGAACACCTATCAATCTTCCGACCGTAACTGCAGCGCGCGAAGAATTTAACTCACTTGGAAATTGGGAAGCGCGTTCTTCATTTACTCCAGTCTCACCAAGTTCTGTAAGCACATCAGGTAATCAAGCCCTCCTTTCTTCTTGGCGTTTACTTCTTGATGCGGGTTCGCTCCAAGATGGCGAGAACAATTTGGCAGGAACCGTTCATCCATCAGTTGCGGTCATCTCAGAAAACCGTGCCAACTCGCTCGGGGTTAAGAATGGTGATCTCATTACTGTTTCTACTTCGCATGGCTCCATTACTTTGCCCTGCGAAATTAACGCGATTGAAGAGAACTCAGTATGGATTCCACGCAATTCCGTAGATAGTAAAGTCATTGCAACTCTTGGCGTTGCTTCCGGTCCAGTATCGGTGGTGAAGGCGTGAGTAACTCAGCAATCCTTCTTGATGATCCAGGTTGGGTCATCGCACTTAAAGGTTTATTGATTTTCGTTCTCTGTGTCGTACTCACTCTGATGTCGGTATGGGGAGAGCGTCGCATCGTTGCTCGTATGCAGATGCGCCTTGGCCCAAACCGCGTTGGACCTTTTGGATTGATTCAAGCTCTCGCTGATGGCGTGAAGTTGGCGCTAAAAGAGGACATCATTCCGAAGGCCGCTGATCGCGCCGTCTTCATCTTGGCCCCAATAATCAGCGCCACTACCTGCTTTATGGCCTTTGCCGTTATTCCTATGACTGGCGTAGTGAATTTCTTCGGACAAGAGACGATCATGCAACTTACTGATCTTCCTGTCGGCGTTCTCTATGTTCTAGCGACCGCATCCATCGGTGTTTACGGAATTGTGCTTGCCGGATGGTCATCAGGCTCTACTTATCCATTGCTCGGCGGACTTCGTTCCAGCGCGCAAGTTATTTCCTATGAAATCGCGATGGGACTCTCATTTGTGGGCGTCTTTATCTATGCCGGTTCCATGTCGACAGGCGACATCATCGCTTCGCAATCAACCTGGTGGAATGTTGTGGTTCTCTTCCCATCCTTTGCGATTTATGTGATCTCCATGGTTGGCGAAACAAACCGCGCACCATTTGATTTAGCTGAAGCAGAAGGTGAATTGGTTGGTGGATTCCACACCGAATATTCATCCTTGAAGTTCGCACTCTTCTTCTTGGCGGAATATGTCAACATCATCGCAGTCTCCGCACTTGCCACAACGCTCTTCCTTGGTGGGCCAAGTGCTCCTCCAGGATTTGGTTTCACTGAAAGCTGGCTTGGCGGTTGGTTTACCTTTATCTGGTTCTTCCTCAAAGTTCTTGGATTCTTCTTCTTCTTTGTCTGGCTCCGCGGCACGCTTCCACGTCTTCGTTATGACCAGTTCATGAAGTTTGGTTGGAAAGTTTTGATTCCAGTCAACGTTGCATGGATTCTTGTCGTTGCAACTCTTCGTTTGATGACCCAAGAAGGCGCATCTCAATTCATGATTGCGGCATTCACAGGCGGCGTTGTTCTTGCCGTTCTTGCCGCAATGTCGATATACGACTCCACTAAGCGCAAAGCTGAAGAGCGCGCCCACGATGTCGGCGAGATGCCTGAACCAACATTTCCTGTTCCAGCACTTCCCACAATCAAGAAGGCGGTTGAGTAATGAGCGATTTTCACTTAGAACCTAAACGCTCTGATGCGATCGAAAAAGCAGCGCAATCCGCTGTTCCTGTGACTGGAACTGAGCCTGCGAGCTTCGTAAAGCAGCTCAAGGGATTCTGGGTCACATTCCGCACGATGTTTAAGAAGCCAAACACCATTGAATACCCAGAAGTTAAGCCAGAAGTACAACCACGTTTCCATGGTCGCCACCAACTTAATCGCTATGAAGATGGACTCGAGAAGTGCATTGGATGCGAGCTATGTGCGTGGGCCTGTCCAGCAGATGCGATTTATGTTGAAGGCGAAAACAATTCTGAAGAAAATCGTATGTCACCTGGTGAGCGCCATGCCAAGGTTTACCAGAT
>DAOROE010000070.1:0-3406 GCA_035441345.1 Candidatus Nanopelagicaceae bacterium | reverse complement strand
CCGGTTGGGGCGAGAACTGAAGCCTGGGCGTTACGCCAGCCATTCTTCTCACCGATAGAGAGGCAGGAATCCCATTGCTTATTAGCTTCGGTCCATACATCGCGATCGAGCGTTGAAACAGCTTTTGCAGAGAGTGATGCCGCTTGGTGTTTCTTCATGACGCGAGTGTGTGGCGCTGCATTTCGAGCAAAGCCTTCGTAAGGTCCGACGATTCCAGCTAGTTCTGCGGAGCGGCGGTATGAAGTTCCGGTCATCAACGATGTGATGGCGCCAGCAAGTGCACGGCCACCTTCGGAGTCATATGCAAGACCTGAGGCCATCAAGAGAGCGCCGAGGTTTGCGTAGCCAATTCCGAGTTGGCGATATTTGCGGGTGGTATCTCCGATTGCTTCTGTGGGGAAATCAGCGAAGCAGATTGAGATATCCATAGCGGTAATAATGATTTCTACCGCCTTCACAAAGTTCTTAGCGTCAAAAGATCCATCGCTCTTGAGGAACTTCATGAGGTTGAGTGATGCAAGGTTGCATGAAGAGTTATCAAGGGACATGTATTCAGAGCATGGATTTGAGGCGTTAATACGGCCTGTTTCTGGATTGGTGTGCCAATCGTTGATGGTGGTGTCATATTGAATTCCTGGGTCAGCGCATGCCCATGCAGCTTCTGCCATCTTGCGGAAGAGTGCGCGGGAATCTACTTCTTCAATAACTTCACCTGTTGAGCGAGCGCGAAGACCAAACTGTGTTGAGTTTTCGTAGGCGCGCATAAATTCATCGGTTACGCGGACTGAGTTATTTGCGTTCTGGTACTGAACAGAGATGATGTCTTTTCCACCAAGGTCCATATCAAAGCCAGCATCGCGGAGGGCGCGGATCTTGTCCTCTTCACGAACTTTGGTTTCGATGAACTCTTCGATATCTGGGTGATCAACATCGAGAACAACCATCTTTGCAGCGCGACGGGTAGCGCCGCCTGACTTGATGGTGCCTGCTGAGGAGTCAGCGCCGCGCATAAAGGAGACGGGGCCAGATGCAGTTCCACCTGATTTGAGAAGCTCTTTTGAGGAGCGAATTCTGGAGAGATTGAGGCCGGCACCAGATCCGCCCTTGAAGATCATTCCTTCTTCGCGATACCAGTTAAGGATGGAATCCATGGTGTCATCAACGGAGAGGATGAAGCAGGCAGATACTTGTTGTGGAGCAGCAGTTCCGACGTTAAACCAGACTGGAGAGTTGAAGGAGAAGATCTGGTGCAACAACATATGTGTTAATTCATGTTCGAAGATTTCGGCATCTTGAGGAGTTGCAAAATAACCATATTCCTTACCAGCTTTTGTGTAGGTAAGAACGACGCGATCAATAACTTGCTTGAGTGACCATTCACGATTGTCATGGCCAACAGCGCCGCGGAAGTACTTGGTGGTGACGATGGTTGAGGCATTGACGGACCAGAAATCTGGGTATTCAACGCCGCGTTGTTCAAAGACAACTTCGCCGGTCTTCCAGTTGGTCTGTACTACATCGCGACGTTCCCATGTGACGTTGTCATATGGATGTACGCCCGGGGTGCTAAATACCCGCTCAATTGTGAGGCCTTTTCCAAGTTTTCCTTTTGCTGATGAGCGATTGATCACCGTGTCCGACATTCGAGTTTCTCCAGTTTCTTCTTGAAAATTCTTTAGTTGTGTTTTTTTCTTATTTCGTTTTTTTCTTCGTATTCAGTTTTTCTTTTTATCTACTTATCGGACTCATCATTTGAGTTGCGGGGATGCAACTTGGGAATCAGCTTCAGCGTTTTTCTCAAAAGGCAGAGCGCGGAGAAGTGCTATCTCGCCTTCGAAATCTTCAAGGGAGGAAAAGTTACGGTATACAGAGGCATAACGCAGGTAGGCAACCTCATCCAATTCTCGCAATGGCGCGAGAATGGCCATACCGACTTCTTGAGCTTCGATCTCAGCCTGGCCTGTGGCGCGGAGAGCTTCCTCTACACGCTGGGCCAAGAGAGCTAAATCGTCGTCATCGACAGGTCGGTTCTGGCAGGCCTTGCGGACGCCATTGATGACCTTCTCGCGACTAAAGGGTTCTGTGGCTCCACTTCGTTTAATGATGGAGAGAACCGCAGTCTCCGCAGTTGAGAAACGTGAACCGCATTGGGTGCACTCACGACGACGACGGATTGAGGTGCCTTCGTCGGTAGGACGCGAGTCAATGACTCGAGATTCCTCATGTCGACAGAAGGGGCAATTCACGGCGTGTCGTCCTCTCAATGCTGGGAAATTTCTGATTTTGGGTGTATCGGCGATTCAGCTCCGAACCACTACTTATGGAAGCCTACACCAAAACAACCCCAATATCTAGGGGTAAGAGTAAAGCAAGGGTTGAGAGTTCGCACCTTATTGACGAGCCAGAGGCGCTATGGGCGTGTCGGGATGTAGATCTTCTGTCCGGCTTGGAGTTCTGGGGATTTCAGGCGATTGACCTCAACGATATCGGCAACAAGTGAGCGACGGTCCCCTTCAGGTGCAATCGAAGCTGCAATAGACCAGAGCGTCTCGCCAGGCTTCACGCTGACCTTGATATACGGGGTTGGGATCGCAGTATCGGTCGATCCCGCAGATGCGCCAGTAACGGCGGCAAAGCCAGAGAGAAGTAGTACGGAGAGTGAAGTGATGACCGCCAACCTTGCAAGGAATCGACCACGGGGGGTTAGTCGAACGCGTGAATCAAGGCGATTTACAGGGGTTTTCGCGCCATGATTTAACTTCTTCACATTGGCAAGGGACGGATTGATGGCGATGGTCGTCATCTTCTCTCTCCAGTTACTTCTAGATCAGATCGGTAAAGAGCGGGGATACTCTTCGAACGTCTGTTCTAAAAGCAAAGGTACACCCCGCCACTGACATCGGCAAGTTTTTTTAGAACATTTGTTTGATTTTTTCGTACCTTTGTTCTAACCTACTGCCATGGCGAAAAAACCCACCAAAGTCACTGAACTCCCCGATGGCCCCGTTGATGAAAACGGCCTGACCCCTCGTCAGACCAAGATCCTCATGGCCATCAAGAAGGCGATGGAGACCAATGGTTATCCCCCTTCCATGCGTGAGATTGGTGAGGCCGCCGGACTCTCATCTCCTTCAAGCGTTAAGTACCAACTCGAAGCTCTCGAGGAAAAGGGGTGGATCCGCCGTGATCCTTCTCGTGGTCGCGCCCTTGAGGTCCTCACTCCTGGCGATGAACGCTTTGAAGATATCAAGCCCGAAAGAACTCACAATGTTCCTCTCGTTGGACGTATCGCAGCTGGTGGACCGATTCTTGCCGAACAAAATGTTGAAGAACTATTCCCACTTCCCGCATCCCTCGTTGGCGAAGGCGAACTCTTCATGTTGAAGGTCGTCGGAGATTCCATGAT
>DAOROE010000069.1:0-3465 GCA_035441345.1 Candidatus Nanopelagicaceae bacterium | reverse complement strand
GCAAAGATCGCAAGGAGAGAGATTGATTTCTTCATCAGAGTAGGAGGGTAAAACATCGCGGTCAAGGGCGCGAGTTAATAATGCTGAGAATTAGCCTAAAGTGGGGCAGTGATGAAAGCTTCAAAAGCAGCACAAGAGAAGTTACTGGCGCTTCAAGCGCTGGATTCTTCGCTTATTCAATTAGACCACAAAGCTAAGACGCTTCCAGTCTCCAAATTACTTGATGAAAAGACAATCGCCCATGCAACTGCTCGAGATTTATGTGTGGCTGCCGAAACTGAGAAGAGCGATATCAAACACGAACTATCCAAATCTGAAATTGATGTGGAACAAGTTGTCTCACGAATCGAGCGCGACGAGAAGCGATTAGCTTCAGGGCAAGGAACACCCAAGGAACTGGAACAACTTCAACATGAATTAGGTTCACTTGCAAAACGTCGAGCTGAATTAGAAGAGATTGAACTTGAAGTCATGGTCCGCATCGAATCGCTGGACCAGAGAATTTCTTCTTTATCTGCTGAGCGTGATGCGCTTCATGTGGAAGTAACAAAGTTGGCGAAAGAAAAAGAAGTAGCGCTCGATGAGATCAATCGGGCAAAGAATGCAACTCTTGCTGATCGCGCAAATCTAGCTCAAGAAGTTGAAGCAGAATTGCTCGCTCTTTACGAAAAGATTCGCACTAGCGGCGATGGCATCGGTGCAGCACGTCTACATGCAGGGCAGTGCCAAGGTTGCCACTTAACTATTAACGCAGCTGACTTAAGTAGAATTAGTGGGTTACCTGACGATGAAGTGGTGCGTTGTGAAGAGTGTCGAAGGATTCTGGTGAGAGTGAGTTAATGGCGCGCTCTTTTATCGTCACAGCTGATGGTGGCTCACGGGGCAATCCAGGCCCGGCTGCATACGGCGCCGTTGTTTTTGAGGGAGATAAAGTTTTAGCTGAGGTCTCCGGAAAAATCGGAGTTGCAACCAATAATGTCGCTGAATATCGAGGTTTAATCGCAGGCCTTGAGGCGGCTCATGAAATTGATCCGCACGCATTTATTGAAGTGCGCCTGGATTCCAAACTTGTTGTCGAGCAGATGAGTGGAAAGTGGAAGATTCGCCATCCCGAGATGCGCGAACTTGCCCTTGAAGCAAAGAAGATTCATGCTCATGAACTCTTAAAATTTATCTGGATTCCGCGCGAATCAAATAGCCACGCAGATCGCCTAGTTAATGAAGCACTTGATGGAGTTATCGCGTCAGCACAAGAGCCCATCCAGCTCAATTACTTAACTGAACGATTAATCTCCAATGAAATTCCAACCATGGTCTATCTCGTTCGACATGGAGAAACTCCACTCACACCCCATCGCAAGTTTTCAGGTGATGGACCTCTTAATCCCGGGCTTACGGCAAAAGGTTTGATGGAAGCTGAACTTGTTGCCCAGGAAATCGCAAAACTTGCGCCCGATATTTTGATTGCATCTCCGCTACAACGCACTATTCAGACTGCAGAAGTGGTTTCAAAAGCAACCGGGTTGTCGGTAATCAAAGATCCAATTTGGATTGAATGTTCTTTCGGAGTTTGGGATGGGCTCTCCATTGAAGAAGTGCGCGAGCAATACCCAGTGGAATATGCCCAATGGTTAGGCAGCACTTCCTATGCTCCGCCCGAAGGTGAGTCATATGAGTCAGCACAAGCCAGAGCGATTCAAGGACTTTTGAGTTTGGTCGGTGAATATCCTGGCAAGAAGATCTGTGTGGTAACCCACAATGGAATTATCAAAACTTCACTTGCAGCAGCGATGAAAGTTGATACAACCGCGATATTCAACATCGATGTATCGCCATGCAGCATCTCATCGATTTCAATCTGGCCATCAGATAACTTGATGGCAATTCGTTCAACGAATGAACGCGGGCATCTTCGCTAGCTGCCTGGGCTCACCGTCGACATATTGAAATCTTTAATGACGAGTGGCGGTATAGACATGCTGGTGACATCGCCGCCCCATTCACGTGGCTGAGTCCATTCAGTGCTTCCCGAATGAAGAATGCGAGATAGCGCGCTGACAGGGGAGTCATTCCAGCGGAAATTATTGGTGGCGCCTTGTACTTCGCCATTCTTGACGTAATAAACGCCATCGCGAGTAAGACCTGTTAAGAGCAATGTATTGGGATCAACCATACGGATGTACCAGAGAGTTGTGACGAGAAGACCGTTATCAACTTTCTTCACAAGATCTTCAAGGTTTCCACTTCCGCCATCAACGCTCATAATCAAGTTATCGCCAATAGGAGTGTAAGGAAGTGAAGTTAACTTCGAACTGGCGCGAGTTTGGACAAGGGATTGCAGGACTCCATCTTTGATCCAATCAACACGAGATTGCTTCTGGCCATTATCAAATACGGAAGTGAAGGGGCTACTTGCGGCTGCTGAGACAAAGGGAGAGCCGCCAAGCGTTGGATGTGAAGGATCACTAAAGAGTTGGAGTCCAACATTGGCTAACTTCTCACCAACGCGTGTTCCACCACCGGGCTTTGAGAAGACGCTCTGTCCTTCAAATGCATCGCGTGCTCCAGCAACCCACATCATGTAGACATAAATATCGGCAACAGCTCCCGAGGGAAGAATGGTGTCGTAACGACCAGCAGGTAGATCAACCTTCTTTTCCTGCCAATTCAATCGTTGGCGAATGTTCTTATCGATTGCGGCTACTGAAACATTGGAGAAATCGTGGGTTTCGATGCCATCCCACGTAGAACGAGAACGGCCGTGAGATTTTCCAGTCATTTCTACGCGACCTACAGGAGTGTCATGGCGAAGGCGCATTCCACCTTTAGAACCCACCCATATTGTTTGGTGCGTGTGTTCGGCATAGCCAAAGAGTTCGATGGAATCAGATTGTGAACGGCGCATCATGTCGCCAAGTTCAGGTGCAAACTTTGAAAACACATCAGGGCCGGTAGGAGTATGAGGAGCGCTCCAATTTCCGAAGGAGACATCTTTTGCCAACGGAGCAAAATCTTCTGCTGCGCCAGCTGCTTTTGCGGCGGCAGACGCTTCAGCGAGAAGTGAATCGATATCACTTTCGTTGACATTTGTACGGGTGACAGCGCCTGATGCCATAGATCCACCCATGGCCACAAACGCAATAACAGTGACGCTGCGAAGTTGGATCACGCCATTTGTGGTGAGAGTGCTGCTGGCCCAGCGGAGATTTGCTTGAGTCTTATCGTTGACTACAACGATGCAATCATCGGTTGTGGAGCGCGCGAGAATCTTCTCAACGAGATCTTGTGCTGAAATCATTTGCCCGCCTCCGCAACTGTGTTGAGAACATTTATCTTGTCGAAGACCGCAGCGGGACATCCGTGGCTTACCGCAGCAACTTGGCCTGGCTGAGCTTTACCGCAATTGAAAGCGCCACCAAGAACGTAGGTGGAAGGTCCACCAACTGCTTTCATCGAACCCCAGAA
>DAOROE010000068.1:0-3586 GCA_035441345.1 Candidatus Nanopelagicaceae bacterium | reverse complement strand
TCTTTGCCAGTATCTGTGACAGCGCTCTTGATTTTCTTCACATTGATATCGGTGGCATCAAGGATGTCGATGACTCCTGCGTTTGAAGCTGCAGATTTACTCATCTTTGCAGTGGGATCTTGCAGATCATTTATCTTCGCAGCGCTCTTCATGATGTGAGCTTCCGGAATCACAAAGGTTTCACCGTAACGAGAATTGAAACGTTGACCTAAGTCGCGGGTTAATTCAATATGCTGACGTTGATCTTCACCAACAGGGACGCGATGTGCTTGATACAGCATGATGTCAGCAGCTTGAAGAATTGGGTAAGTGAATAGGCCCACCACAGTTCTATCAGCGCCAGTTTTCTGCGATTTATCCTTGAACTGTGTCATGCGACTTGCTTCACCAAAACCGGCTAGGCATTCCAAAACCCAACCAAGTTGGTTGTGCTCGGGAACATGAGATTGAATAAAGAGCGTGCACTTTGCCGGATCTAGACCAAGGGCAATGAGCTGCGCAGCAGCAACGAGAGTGCGACGTCGCAATAGAGCTGGTTCAGTTTCAACGGTGAGCGCATGCAAATCTACGACACAATAAAAAGCATCATGATCTTTCTGTAGATCTACCCATTGCTTAACTGCACCAAGGTAATTACCGAGATGGAAAGAGTCCGCTGTGGGTTGGATCCCCGAGAGCACGCGCTTCATTGGCGTATCTTCTCAATTTCCGGTCTTAGATTCGCCCGTTGCATGAGCTTGAGAGAGTAATAGCGTGCCGACACGCTTTCCTTCCATGCTCAACACGGTGAGGCGAGTCCCGTTAATGTGAACAACATCGTTTAGCTCGGGGATACGCCCGAGAGAGTGCATGACATAGCCACTCAACGTTTCATAGGGACCTTCTGGAATTTCCACGCCCGTCTGTTCTGCTAGATCTTCCAGAGATATCAAACCGTCAATTTCATAATCTCCGGTTCGAGATTGATTAGAAACTTCTGAGGTCTGTTCGTCGTATTCATCGTGAATATCGCCAATGAGGGTTTCAACGAGGTCTTCAAGCGTCACAATTCCATCAGTTCCACCGTACTCATCAAGCACGATGGCGATTTGTTGGCGTTGTGCTCGCATCTCAGAGAGCGCAGGAAGCACACCCTTGGTGCCAGGTAGAAAGATGATGCTACGAACGAGATTCATGATTGGAACGCTCTTGCCAGAATATTCTGGCTCCATCAAATCGCGGACGTGAATAAAGCCAATTACTTCATCGCTACTTCCGCGAACAACGGGATAACGAGAGTGCGATTTTTCGACCGCAATACGAATGGCATCCTGGACCGGCAAATTTGCATCCAAGAAATCAACTTCGGTACGCGGCACCATGACTTCGTGAACTTGACGTTCACTTGCATTAAATACTTCTTCGACGATATCGCGCTCTTCTTCGGTCAACGCTTTATGGCCCGTCACCAGATCGACAAGCTCTTCTTCCGAAATATCTTCGCGCGAAGCCTTTGGATCAATGCCAAAAGCTTTCAGAATCAGATCGGATGAATGCGACAGCAGCCAAATCAAAGGTCGGAAGAGTCGAGAAATAACCGCCACGGGAGTGGCAACAAAGAGCGCAATCTTCTCGGTGGAATGGAGAGCCATACGTTTAGGAACTAGCTCGCCAAAGACCAATGAGAAATATGCAATGACGAGAGTCAGGCCAATGAGCGAAAGAGTTTCACTCACACCTTCACTAAGGCCTGCATCAATGAGACGTGGAATTACATAATTTCCTAACCGTTCAGCGCCAAATGCGGCTGAGAGAAATCCGCTCAAGGTAACGCCGACCTGAACCGCAGCTAAGAATTTATTGGGATGTGAAGCGAGATTAGCGACCCTTGCTCCGCGCTTGCTCCGCTCCGAGAGGGTTTTGAGTTGACCTTCTCGTAGTGAGATAAGAGCGATTTCGGCCGCGACAAAGATTGATCCAAGAAGGATGAAAAGGATTACGACTCCGAGGTCGAAGGCGAAGCCTCCGACGCTGAACGCTTGCGCACCGCCAGGGTCCATAAGGGGCTCAGGGTATAAGACCCGTGCCTAGCCACGCCAAAAAATATGAGGTGGGCCTCTTCCCTCACGCTCACCTCACGCGTAATCTTCGCGCATCCACGACGACGTGGACTTGCTTCATCCAACGGACCGTCGGGCACGTACCTGCCCGGAGAAGGAAGAGAAAAAATGGCATCAGTCGTATTTAAAGATGCATCACGCATCTATCCAGGAACCACAACTCCTGCAGTCGACAAACTCAATCTCACCGTTAATGACGGTGAGTTTCTTGTTCTAGTCGGACCATCAGGTTGCGGTAAATCAACATCGCTTCGCATGCTTGCTGGTCTAGAAGAAATTGATACCGGTGCAATCATGATTGGTGATCGCGATGTCACAAATGTTGCTCCTAAAGATCGCGATATCGCGATGGTCTTCCAGTCATACGCCCTCTATCCGCATATGACGGTCGCAGAAAATATGGGCTTTGCACTGAAGATTGCTGGCGTAGCAAAAGAAGAACGTGATCGCCGCGTTCTCGAAGCTGCAAAACTTTTGGACCTTGAACCATATCTTGAGAGAAAGCCAAAGGCGCTCTCTGGTGGTCAACGTCAGCGCGTTGCAATGGGTCGTGCAATCGTTCGCGAACCACAAGTCTTCTTGATGGATGAACCACTTTCAAACCTCGATGCAAAACTCCGCGTCGCAACCCGTACTCAGATCGCTGCGCTCCAGCGTCGCCTTGGAATTACAACTGTCTACGTTACTCACGACCAGGTTGAAGCTATGACCATGGGTGATCGCGTTGCAGTTCTCAAAGATGGTTTATTGCAACAAGTCGATACTCCTCGCAATCTTTATGACAATCCTGCAAATGCTTTCGTTGCTGGATTTATTGGCTCTCCAGCAATGAACCTTCTCGTTGCTCCAGTGTCTGGCGGTAAAGCAAAGCTTGGTGGTCTCGATGTCGATGTTCCAGCCTCTGCTGGTTCTTCGGTCATCGTCGGTGTTCGCCCTGAAGGTTTCACACCTTCCAGCAAGGGCTTTGATGTCCAAGTTGAAGTTGTTGAAGAACTTGGCGCCGATGCATTTGTTTATGGCAAGCCAGTTGATTCAGCCCTCAAGTTCGCTAATGCGAGCGATGAAGGCGCACAGGTCATCATTCGTTGGGATCCAAAGAACCCTCCAAAATCTGGCCAGGTTGTCACTGTCACTGCAAAGGGCGATTCAGTTCACCTCTTCAACGTCGCAGATGGCAAGCGCATCAAGTAATACTGAAATTAAAAAAGCCCCCGATTTCGGGGGCTTTTTTATTGGGTTTTTTTCTTACTTCATCGCTTTCTGAAGATTCTCATCGATAGCTGCCAAAAACTCTTGAGTATTAAGCCATGGTGCATCGTTACTGATGAGAAGTGCAAGATCTTTAGTCATCTTTCCACTCTCAACAGTTTCGATACATACTCGCTCAAGAGCGCTGGCAAACTTGCCAACATCAGGAGTGTTATCGAGTTTTGCGCGATGTTGGAGACCTTGAGTCCACGCAAAGATGGATGCGATGGGATTTGTGG
>DAOROE010000067.1:0-3587 GCA_035441345.1 Candidatus Nanopelagicaceae bacterium | reverse complement strand
ACTTCATTAATGATGCCCAGGAATCCGCGAACCTCACCATCAACCGTTCGCGATGCAGGTGTGATCGGAATCGTTACTTCAGCGCCATCTCTCAGAATCAAGAGAGTTATCTCCTTATTCGCAGATGCACGTAAAGTCGGAGTGATTTCTTCCCATTCTTTCTTCTCGCCATTAATTCCAATAATGCGATCGCCAGCCTTGATACCAACTTGCTTGGCAGGTGAAATCGGATCAGTCGCAGAACACTCGCTCGCTGTTGGAACGCAATCCACGACTTTTGAGACAACAGGAAGAATTTGTGAGGTGCCGACTCCAGCAAAGAGAGTGAATAGGAGAAGAATTCCCAATACAAAGTGCAGGAATGAACCAGCGCCAAGTACCACCAATTTCTGTGGGACCGTCGCAAGATAGAAAGCTCGGTGCTTAACATCGTCTGGAAGCTCTTCGCGCGGGGACATTCCAGAGATCTTGCAGTAACCCCCGGCAGGAATCGCTTTTAATCCAAACTCGGTTTCACCTCGCGTGGTTGACCAGATCCGCTTTCCAAATCCTAAAAAGAATTCAGTAACCCGCATTCCATATCGCTTCGCAGTTAAGTAATGGCCTAGTTCGTGAACCATCACAGAAGCCAATAAAGCAACGATGAATGCGATTACTCCAAGAATTCCCACGTCAGCTCCTACCTTTTCGCAAGCGCTTCTTGCGCTACGCGTCGCGCATCATTCTCAATGGCGCTGACATCTTTGATATCGCGAACCACAGATTGTGCTTGACCGCCTAATTTCGTGACGGTCTTTTCAATAGTATCCACAATTGCTGTGAATGGAATCTCTTCTTTCATAAAAGCTGCTACTGCGACTTCATTTGCTGCGTTATACATCGCAGCCACAGCTCCCCCAAGTGCGCCACAACGTTTTGCAAGCTCAACTGCAGGGAAACGTTCGTGATCAATCGGTGTGAAGGTCCATGTGTGAGCGCTCTTCCAATCAATCGCTGGCATCGCATGCGCTACTCGGTCGGGATGTGCAATCGCATATGCGATCGGGCCCTTCATGTTGGGAGGTGACGCTTGGGCGATTGTTGAGCCATCTTTGAACTCCACCATCGAGTGCACAACAGATTGCGGATGAATAACCGCCTCAATCTTGTTGTACGGAATATCAAACAAATAGTGCGCTTCGATAATCTCAAGACCTTTGTTAACCAACGTCGCTGAATTAATTGTTACTACTGGCCCCATACTCCAGGTTGGATGATTAAGTGCATCTGCTAAAGACACTTTCGATAGATCATTAACATCTCTAAATGGACCGCCGCTAGCTGTGAGGATGACTTTTTCTACATCAGCGATCTTGCCCGCCATCATCGCCTGAAAAAGCGCAGAATGTTCAGAGTCAACCGGAATGATCCGATCGCGACCGTGGGCCATCACTAAATCGCCTCCGGCAACAAGAGATTCCTTATTTGCAAGCGCTACTTTGTTTCCAACTTCCAAAGCGGCCAGTGTTGGACCTAAACCAATCGACCCGGTGATTCCGTTAAGAACAACATCGCATGACAAAGCAGCGATTTGAAGTGACGAGTGTGGGCCATCTATAACTTCAACGCTAGGTAGCGCGTCACGAAGAATGGAACCATCGCTCGTTGTACCAACAATCGGAACGGAGAATTTCTTTACTTGTTCTACTAATCTTTCAAGATTATTTGAGCCAGCGCTCAGTCCAACCACACGGAATTTCGTGGGATTAGCAGCGATAACTTCGAGGGCTTGAACGCCGATGGACCCTGTTGAGCCCAAAATCACGATATCGCGCATCTGCCTATCTTCTCAGAAATAGGCAGATTTAATCGAAAAGATAGAATGCGCCCATGACTTCTGGACCGCATATCCCGCAGGAAAGAAAACTTGTAACTGCAATACCTGGACCGAAATCCCAGGAATTGATCAAGCGTCGTTCCGAAGCGGTCTCAGCAGCACTTGGTATGGCAATTCCTGTTGTGGTCGAAAAAGCTGGCGGCGGAGTAATTGTTGATGTCGATGGCAACTCCATTATTGATATGGGCGCCGGTATTGCAGTAGTTAATGTCGGAAACTCTGCTGATCGCGTTGTGAAAAATGTTCAAGCACAAGTAGAAGCATTTACTCATACCTGTTTCATGATCGCCCCATATATGGGCTACATCGAAGTGTGTGAAGCCTTAAATCGTTTAACTCCGGGAACACATAAGAAGAAATCAGCGCTCTTCAACTCAGGAGCTGAAGCTGTTGAAAACGCAGTAAAGATTGCTCGTAAATTCACTAATCGCCAAGCTGTTGTTGTCTTCGAACATGGATATCACGGACGCACCAATCTCACGATGGCAATGACTGCAAAGAACATGCCCTACAAAGATGGATTTGGACCATTTACTCCTGAGGTTTATCGCATGCCGATGTCATATCCATACCGCTGCGATTCTTGCTCTGGCTCATGTGAAAGTTCCGTTCTCGACACCGTCATCCATAAGATCGAAAAGGAAATCGGCGCAAACAATGTCGCCTGTATCGTGATTGAACCAATCATGGGCGAAGGTGGCTTCATCGTTCCTTGCAAAGGATTCCTGCCCGGTCTATCTAAGTTCTGTAAAGACAATGGCATTCTCTTTGTTGCAGATGAAGTCCAAACTGGCTTTGCACGCACCGGCCAGATGTTTGCTTGCGAAGATGAAGGAATCGTTCCTGATCTCATCACCACTGCTAAAGGAATTGCGGGCGGACTCCCACTTGCTGGCGTCACGGGCCGCGCCGATGTCATGGATTCAATCCATATGAGTGGTCTTGGTGGCACATACGGTGGTTCACCTATTGCCTGCGCCGCAGCTCTTGGCGCTATCGCCACCATTGAAGAAGAGAAGTTAGTAGATCGCGCCAATCAACTCGGCGTAATGATGAGCACCGCTCTCAACGAGATGAAGAAGAAGTATCCAATTATTGGCGATGTTCGTGGTCGTGGAGCCATGCAAGCAATTGAATTAGTTGTGCCCGGAACGAAAGATCCAAATCCAGCAGCTTTGGCATCAGCAATCAAGTATTGCCAACAAAAAGGTGTCTTGATTCTCTCGGCTGGAACTTATGGAAACGTGATTCGTTTACTTCCACCGCTAGTAATGCCAGAACATCTTCTCAAGGAAGCTCTAGAAATCCTTGATGAAGCCCTCGCCCAGGCTTAACGATCTAGCAAGTTCTGCGTCGGAGAATACTTCGTTCCCGAGCGACGTTTTGCAATCGCGCTAATTGCTTCGAGCACAACGCGGTTAGCAAGAATTGCCGTGATATCTGCCGTATCAAAGGGCGGTGAAACTTCGACCACATCAATTCCCACCACGGGAAGTTCTAAACAAATACGACGGACTGCTTCTAACAATTCACGTGACGTCATGCCACCGGGTTCTGGTGTTCCAGTTCCAGGCGCCATTCCAGGATCAACAACATCGATATCAACCGATAGGAAGACTCCATCGCATCCATCGGTGAGCGTTGCAAAAGATTCATCAAGCACAGCTTTCAATCCACGATGATGAATCTCGGTCATCTCATAAGAACGCAT
>DAOROE010000066.1:2085-3612 GCA_035441345.1 Candidatus Nanopelagicaceae bacterium | reverse complement strand
GCGCCCTTTAGCCCATTTTTCCAGTTACGTACGCCTCAGTTCTTTCATCATCAGGAGTACTGAAAATCTTTTTTGTTTCATTAAATTCGACAAGCTTTCCGGTGCGGCGATCTGATGTTGGATTTACTTCAGTCACAAAGAATGCTGTGTAGGAACTCACGCGTGCCGCCTGCTGCATGTTATGAGTAACAATCACAATTGTGAAGTCTTTCTTCAATTCCGCCATCAATTCCTCAATGCGAAGGGTCGCAATGGGATCAAGTGCAGAACAAGGTTCGTCCATCAAGATGACTTCAGGTGCGACCGCGATTGAACGAGCGATACAAAGACGTTGTTGCTGACCTCCCGAAAGCCCAAGGGCAGATTCATTGAGGCGGTCCTTGACTTCGTCCCATAATGCGGCGGACTTCAACGACTTCTCCACGATGTCATCAAGTTCGGACTTTTTGGGGCGCCCATTAACTTTCGGACCAAAAGCAATATTCTCGTAGATGCTCTTGGGAAACGGGTTTGGCTTTTGGAAAACCATTCCAATGCGTCGCCGGACTTCGACCGCGCTGGCATTCGGATGATAGAGATCTGCATCGTGGTACATAACTTTTCCATGGACTTTTGCGCCGGGAATAAGATCGTTAGTCCTATTGAGCGATCTGAGCAAAGTTGATTTTCCACATCCAGAAGGGCCGATGAAGGCTGTGACATCTCGTTCTGGAATCTGCATATTGACATCTGAGACCGCAACAAAATCACCGTAAGAAACCGCAACATCGGTCAGCGTAAAGACGGGCGAGATGAACTGACGCACACCTTTTCCATCAGCTTTAACCGAACGTTCGTTCGCTTCCATGTTGCTGCTCCTTTGGTCGCCTGCCTTAGCCTCTGCTGAAATTCTGCGGATGTCAATGCCACTCATACTTAGACCCTGTTCTTTCGTGTAGTGAAATCTCGTAGCAAGATAGCAATCAGGTTGAGTGAGAAAAGGATTATGATGAGAATCAAGCTTCCTGCCGATGCGATGTAATGAAATTCTTCACGCGAATCAGATGCATACTTGAAAATTGCAAGAGGCAAAACAGTGTATTGGCTTTCTGGTCCCGTGGGATTAAAGGTGACGAACGCTAGAGCTCCCAAAAGTAGTAGAGGAGCGGATTCCCCCATTGCACGTGAAACAGCAAGGATCGATCCTGTGGCTGTGCCCGGAATAGAACTCGGAAGAACTAAGCGACGTACAGCTTGCCATTGAGTTGCGCCAAGCGCGAGAGCACCCTCTTTGTATGATGGCGGCACTGCTCTAATTGATTCTCGGGAAACAATAATCACAACAGGAAGAATCATCATGGCAAGTACCATCGCTGCTGATCCAACAGTAAATCCCCATCCCAGCGGACCGCGGGCAATAAATGCAAGACCAATCATTCCGAATACAACGGCCGGAACTCCAGCAAGATTTTGAATGTTTAATTCAAGAATACGTGTAAACCTGTTTCCTCGACCTGCAAATTCTTCGAGATAAAGGGCAGTCAAAAT
>DAOROE010000066.1:0-1985 GCA_035441345.1 Candidatus Nanopelagicaceae bacterium | reverse complement strand
AATACTACTTTTGTTGCAACTTCTCTACGCGTAGAACCCAATGCATAGGCTGCTTCTCTCATAGCGCGCGGCACCGCCGAAAGCGCATCATCGGCCACAGAAGCAACAATGGGCACGACAAGAACTCCCGTCATCAATCCTGCGCCCAGCGCCGAATATCCGACAGGTTCTCCAATTGGCCAATATTTCTCCACCAAGTTCGGATTAACTACGTAAAGACCAAATAGACCGAGTACAACAGTAGGTATTCCAGCCAAGATTTCTAGAATGGGTTTTACAATGCGACGCACATTAAATGAAGCGTAATCACTTAAGAACATCGCAGCAGCTAGTCCAGTCGGAATTGCAACAATCATCGCAATCGAAACAATCACAAACGTTCCTGTGAATAGTGGTGCCAGTCCAAATGAAGGCGGTTCAAAAAGAGGTGCCCACGACAAACCAAAAATCTGTGTCCCAATCTCAGAGAGAAGATCAACGGTTGCAGGTACTAACGAAATGATGATGCCAGCCGTAATCAAAATCGTTACGGCGGTGGCAACTCGCATAATTGAGACGGCGACTTTTTGGAAAAAAATACGACGACGAAGGTCTTTGGAGGGAGATAAGGAGATACGAGACTCGCTCTGTATCATACTCAATCCCCCCTAAACCTTCGCCGACGAACTACAACCACCCTAACCTAACCTCTATCCAACTAGTTTTCTCAAGGCTGCTAGCTTGTTGTCGAGTTCCGCCTTTTGACTTGAATTGAGCTGGATGAATTTAGCCTTCGTGGCTAAAGTCTTGAGGTTTTCATCGTAGTAGTTGAGGAAGGGAACCATCGCAGGATTGTTCTTTGCAGATGAATTCTTGACATAGATGAACAATGGTCGGGCAAGTGGCGTATAGGTGCCGTTGAGCGCATTTTCGGCGCTTGCCGTGACGCAACCTTTACCACTATCGATCTGAACACCCTTATTTATATCGGTGTTCTCTAGGTAGTACGAGAGACCGTAATAACCCAATCCGCCCGAAGCGCGCTTAACGCCATTTACTGTGACATTGTCATCCTCGGTTGGGTTGTAGTCAGTGCGAGATGCCTTCGCTTTGCCGTTGATGACTTCGGTGAAGTAATCGAATGTTCCGGAGTCAGTGCCAGCACCGTACAGGGCCATCTTGACCCTCGGGAAAGAAGAGCGAACTTCATTCCAATACTTGATCTTGGATCCGGGTTCCCAGATCTTCTTCAATTCTGCAGTCGTCAAGCATTGCGCCCATGTGTTCTTTGGATTGATTACTACGGTGAGCGCATCTGTTGCAACTCGCAATTCCGTGTATTCAATGCCAGCTGATTTACATGCATCAATCTCTTTCGCAGAGATAGGACGGGAGGCATTTGATATATCGGTCTCGCCTTTGCAGAAACGAGTAAATCCGCCACCAGTTCCAGAAATACCAACCGTAATTTGAGTCCTGGAAACTTTTTGGAATGCTTCAGCGGCCACAGTGGTCAATGGAGCAACAGTGCTGGATCCATCGATCACAATTTTGCCAGTGACATTTGCGTATTTCGCATCATTGTTTGAAGAGGAAGAAGATGAAGAACCCGACGCAGCTTTCTTTCCTTTGACCCATTTAAGTCCGCCACCAATGATCGAGCACTTGTATTCAAATCCATCTTTTCCAACTACAACTTCTCCGCGACGCTCGCACTTGCCGCGATTGACAACTTCGCTTGCCATCGCAGGGGCAGCAATAAACGAGGCAACTAATGTAAGCGCGATGAGAGCGCTTTTGATTGCATGAGAACGCATCAAGAAACCTTTCAAAGTAACGAGAGCCGAAGGACTTCGGCGAGCGCATCTCATCTGGGCCGGGTGAATAGCGAAAGGGCTCTTGGTTAACGGGAGGTGAACTCTTTCCAAGAGGTTGGCGGTATCGTGCCTGCATGGCTAACGAGAATCCCCCGCTGATCTGGATTGATTGCGAGATGACGGGGTTAT
>DAOROE010000065.1:0-3644 GCA_035441345.1 Candidatus Nanopelagicaceae bacterium | reverse complement strand
CGGCTTCGGTAAGCGAGAGGTTTCGGACATGGGTGAACCATACAATCGCGCCATAGGTTGTTCAAGTACCTTGACCGTATATACCCATTTCAAGTCGCGGACCTCACATCATGCCCCCACTATTGGCTCGTGGCTGAGAACTCCCTGCGTAAAGAAGCCCTTGATGGCTCTGAAGCGCTCACTGTCGCGGCCGTTGCCCGTCGACTTGGAGTAGCCCCTGCAACGCTTCGTACCTGGGATCGCCGTTATGGGCTCGGTCCAACGGAACACAGTACGGGTGAACATCGCCGTTATAGCAATCATGATTTAGCTCGACTCACGCTAATGCGAAAACTTGTGATCGCAGGCGTTTCCCCAGCCGAAGCGGCGCAACGTGCTCTGGCTTTTGATGGAGAGGTATCACCTGATGCCATTGCAAACTCCATAACTAACGATGTCGCGATCCGCGAAGAGTTGGTGGAAACTCTCATTCGCGCCGCTCGCGCATATGACCGGAACTTCATTGAAGAGCTTCTTCGTTCTGAGCTCTCCGCTCGTGGCATCACCAATACATGGAATGAAGTAATTGTTCCGCTGCTCATCCTGATTGGCGATGAATGGGCAGAATCTGGCACCGGTATCGAAACTGAACACTTGGTTAGTGAAATCATCAAGCGTTTGTTGCAAGAAGCTAATTCATCAATTCAGAATCCCATCAATGCTCGCCCTGTTTTGTTGGCATGCATCGGCGAAGAGATGCATTCACTTGCGTTATACGCATTAGGCGCTGCGCTATCTGAAAGAAAGATTGCAACACAATTTCTTGGCGCCCGTACGCCAATCGAAGCGATTAGCGCTGTTGTAAAGCGCTCTGCACCTCCTGCAATTTTCTTGTGGGCACAATTAGATAAGAATGGAAAGCCTGAAGTTCTTGGCGAGATACCAAGCATCCGTCCTGCACCACGCGTTGTCCTAGGTGGACCGGGTTGGAATCGCAAGGAAGTTAAGTCAGCAGTTCTCGTCGATGATCTCCTAGATGCATGTGAAGAAATCATGCGGGCAGTTGGAGCTTAATAACCTCCTCCATTAAGGTGGCGTGGTGAGCGAGAACGTCAATGAAAAGGTCGCAATGTTGGGCCTCACCTACGACGATGTCCTTCTCTTGCCTGACGCCTCTGAAGTAGTTCCTTCCGAGGTCGATACTCGAACCCAGCTCACCCGCGATATCTACCTCGATATTCCGCTGATTTCATCGGCCATGGATACTGTCACAGAATCAGCGATGGCAATCGCAATGGCTCGCGCCGGTGGAATCGGAATCATCCATCGCAATCTCGCAATCGACGAACAAGTCACCCACGTCAAACTCGTAAAGGGCGCTGGACTTCGCGTCGGCGCTGCAGTCGGTGTTGGCGATGATGGATTCGAAAGAGCTGAAGCGCTCATCGAAGTTGGAGTTGATGTCGTAGTTGTCGATACTGCTCATGGCCATCATCGCGCTGTCCTCGATGCGATTGCAAGAATAAAGAAGAGTTTTCCAAAACAAGAAATTATTGGTGGCAATGTTGCTACTCGTGCCGGCGCGCAAGCGCTCATTAATGCAGGGGCAGACGCAGTAAAAGTTGGAGTTGGTCCGGGATCAATTTGTACTACTCGCGTTGTTGCTGGAGTTGGTGTCCCACAAATCACTGCAATCATGGAAGCAGCTAAAGCATGTAAGAAAGCAGACATTCCTCTTATCGCTGATGGTGGATTGCAGTATTCAGGAGATATCGCAAAAGCGATCGTCTCAGGTGCAGACACAGTTATGTTGGGTTCACTTCTAGCTGGTTGCGATGAATCACCTGGTGAATTAGTAGATATCGATGGCAAGAAATTTAAGACTTATCGCGGCATGGGTTCACTCGGCGCGATGCAAACTCGCGGTGCAAAGAAATCATTCTCTAAGGATCGCTATATGCAAGATGATGTTCTTGCTGAAGACAAATTAGTTCCCGAAGGAATTGAAGGAAAAGTTACCTATCGCGGACCAGTTGCCGACGTCGTTCACCAACTCGTCGGAGGACTGCGCTCTGGTATGGGCTATGCGGGCGCCGAGGATATTGCCGCGCTCCAGAAGCGTGGTCGCCTCATCCAAATTACCGCAGCCGGGCTGCAGGAAAGCCATCCCCATGATGTGCACGATGTCGCTGATGCCCCTAATTACTATCGGAGTCGCTAATGGTTGATATCGAGATTTCGCCCGGCAAAAGAGCACGTACCGCTTACTCTTTTGATGATATTTCCATTGTTCCCTCACGTCGTACTCGCGAACCAAATGAAGTATCGATCTCATGGCAGATCGATGCCTATAAATTTGATCTTCCTTTACTGGCCGCTCCCATGGATTCAGTCGTTTCACCAGAAACTGCGATTGCTATCGGAAAGCTTGGGGGATTAGGCGTTCTCAATCTCGAAGGTCTATGGACGCGTTATGAAAATCCAAAGATTCAACTCGGTGAGATTTCCTCGATTCCTGCTGATCAAGCTACTCGACGTATGCAAGAACTTTACAAAGCACCTATTCGCCCTGAACTTATCAAAGAGCGAATTGCTGAAATTCGAGCTGCTGGCGTGACCGTCGCGGGAGCGCTCTCTCCGCAACGCACTGCAGAATTTCATAAAGCGGTGATTGATGCCGGCGTTGATATCTTCGTTATTCGCGGAACCACTGTTAGCGCGGAACATGTTTCGAAAGAAAAAGAACCGCTAAACCTAAAGAAGTTCATTTATGAATTGGATGTTCCCGTGATTGTTGGTGGATCTGCTACCTCACAGAGCGCACTTCACTTGATGCGCGCTGGCGCTGCGGGAGTTCTCGTTGGATTTGGTGGAGGCGCTGCGCACACTACGCGCCAAGTTCTTGGCGTTTCAGTTCCGATGGCTACCGCAGTTGCCGATGTTGCGGCAGCGCGACGTGAGTACCTTGATGAATCTGGTGGCCGTTATGTTCATGTCATCGCAGATGGTTCGGTTGGAAAGAGCGGAGATATTGCCAAAGCAATTGCATGTGGCGCCGATGCAGTCATGCTTGGTTCACCACTAGCGCGTGCCGAAGAAGCTCCAGGACGTGGTTGGCATTGGGGTACAGAAGCTCACCATCCTGAGGTTCCGCGTGGGACCCGAGTCCATGTTTCTACTGCTGGAACTCTTCAAGAAATTCTCCTCGGCCCATCACATTCTGCAGATGGATCGATGAATCTCTTTGGTGCGCTGCGCCGAGCGATGGCGACTTGTGGTTACTCAGAACTCAAGGAATTTCAACGCGTCGAAGTCGTTCTCAATAGAGCTTAAAGAACGTCTGAGATGCAACGAAGTAATCACGTTCTTGTTATTGATTTTGGCGCGCAATATGCCCAACTCATCGCACGACGCGTCCGCCAAGCAAATGTCTATAGCGAGATAGTTCCCTCAACGCTCTCTGTAGATGAGATTTTGGCTCGCAATCCGCGCGCCATCATTCTCTCTGGTGGACCCTCATCGGTTTACGAACCAGGCGCACCAAAAATTGATGCTCGATTATTTGAACATAACATTCCAATTTTTGGAATTTGTTATGGATTTCAAGCGATGGCTCAAGCACTCGGTGGTGAAGTACAAAAGACAGGAACCTCTGAGTTTGGTCG
>DAOROE010000064.1:0-3665 GCA_035441345.1 Candidatus Nanopelagicaceae bacterium | reverse complement strand
CCCTTACAAGGATTGTCCGCGGCGCTACCTGTCTTGAATTTATCGACGATAGAGGGAGATGCTGAAGGATCCGCTTTCACCTTGTTAATGAGGGCATCATCATTCTTGATGCGTTCAAATAGCTCGGGGGCAAGCACTGGATCCCAGAGAACTGCAGCGCTCACGCCATTCTTGCTGTAGTTGTAGTACTTCAAAGGGATAGTAAGTGTTCGAACGCTCGACGCAGAGAGATTCCTTAGTTGCTTGCCAAGAGTCAGCAAATCTCCTTGATTAAGACCTTTATCAGTAACCACGCTATCCAGTGCTGAGTTAATGAAATCAACCATCTTTACTGGATTAAGTAGCACTCCCGCACTGGTTGCTTTTCGTAACATCGCACCAGCAAACTCTTGCTGTCGCTTCATACGCCCTAAGTCACCGAGACCATCGAATTGGCGAGTACGTACATACTTTAATGAATCGACGCCGTCAAGATTATGTCGACCAGCAGGAAGAACTAAGTGGCTTTTGGGATCGTCAATATCTTTCTTGGTACAGATCTCTACTCCACCTAAAGCATCTACCATGCGCACAAATCCAACGAAATTAACTTCAATGTAGTGATCAATGCGTAGCCCAGACATTTCTTCAAAAGTCTGAATGAGAAGTGGAGCGCCACCCCAATTAAATGCAGAGTTGATTTTCGAGTGCGTTGCAGCGATGACTTTGCCTTGTGAATTAGTGTGTTCCGGAATCAGTGCGTAACTATCTCGGGGAATGGAAATAATTGCCGCTTTATCGCGCTTTTTTGAGATGTGAACGAGGAGCATGGTGTCTGAACGTTTTCCAGCTGCAACCTCAGTTCCACCCACTTTCAACCTTTTAATTTCTGCTCGCGACAGCCCCTCACGCGTATCTGAACCGACAATCAAATAATTGACAGCTGATGATTCTTTCTTAGGTCGATTATCAAGTCCGTCGAAGGCATCAATCTTGGGAATTGCTGCTGTGATTCGACCTAACCCTGCCCATGAAATAGCCGAAATCGCCACTATAGATATGGAGAGAATCGTGAAGAAACGAATTGCCCGTGGTGATTTCACAGAGCCAAGAGTAATTGGGCGATACGGTTTGAACGTTATGGCGAGCCAGAATCAACGCGGTGATACATCCCACCCAGGGGCGCTGCCCCCTGTCTCAGTAATTCTCACGGTTATGAATGAAGAGGCGCACTTACGCGCTGCTGTGTGTGCAGCTCTGAACTCTGACTATGCAGGAGAACTTGAAGTTGTTATTGCTGTTGGCCCTTCGCATGATCGAACCCTTGAGATTGCAGAACAATTGGCGAAAGATGATGCGAGAGTTTCTGTTATTTCAAATCCAACCGGCAGAACGCCCAATGGACTCAATGCTGCACTCAAAGCTTCACGATATGAGATTGTCGTTCGAATCGATGGGCATTCGGAAATTGAGAATGAATATATAAAGAAGGCAGTCGCTACTCTCAAGGAAACGAACGCCGTAAATGTCGGTGGAATTATGGCTGCTGAAGGAATATCTCCATTTCAAAGTGCAGTAGCTCGCGCGATGCGATCGCCAATTGGAGTGGGAGCCTCACGATTTCATGTGGGCGGTAAAGCAGGCCCTACAGATACCGTGTATCTCGGTGTTTTCCGTCGTAGCGCACTTCAAGAGATCAATGGTTATGACGAGCGCTTTGTCCGCGCTCAAGATTGGGAGATGAACCATCGTCTACGTATGAATGGCGGCACCATCTGGTTTAACCCAGAGTTAAAAGTTACGTATAGGCCACGAAGTTCTATCCGCGCCTTAGCAAAGCAATATTTTGAATATGGTCGATGGCGCAGAGCAGTATCGCGTCACCACAAGGGAACAATTAATTTTCGTTATCTCGCCCCTCCATTAAATCTCATCATCAATTCACTCTCCTTGATGCTGGGAATTCTCATTTCTCCAATTTTTGCAACTGCAAGCGCAATCTATGTAAGTTCGATTTGCTTTGCCTCAATGTGGATTGGAAAGAGCTTCGGTGAGCGAATTCGATTACCGCTTATTTTGATTACCATGCATTTTTGCTGGGGATTTGGTTTCATTTCATCGCCTCGGTCATTATTGCCGCGGTAAATTTAAATCGCTGCGGTACCCTAAGAAATATGAAGAAAAGTGGGCTCTTCCTCAGTTCGATAGCTCTGATGACAATGTTTTTTACCAGCGTTGTCTCTGCTTCATCAGTTGCCGATCCGCTTCCTGCTCAGGCCATTCCCACAGATTTTCGTTTCTTTGGTTCTGGCTATGGTCATGGGGTTGGAATGAGCCAGATTGGAGCGCGAGGTCAGGCGCTGGAAGGAAAGTCTGCGGTAGATATTCTGACGTATTACTACCCTGGCACAACAGTCACGCCCTATCCTGACAATCAACTCATCCGAGTCAATATTGCAAATCTTGTTCCCAGTATCTCCATCAAAACAGTAGGTGGAGTGGGAGAGATACGGCTATACAAAGGGGACATTCCGCTAAGTGAAAACCCGGAGCCTTTTGGGGTTTACAAAGGTGATACCACTTCTTTATTCACTAACTTTGCTGGTTCAGTAGTCCCTACATTGTCATCTCCAACAACAAAATTTGCTCCCATTGCTCCACATATCTCTTGGACTTTGAGGTGGGATATCCCTACAACCACTATCCAGATAACGAATCAGAGTTCAGTCAACCAATATAAATACGGTCAGTTAGTCATTAAGAGCGTTTCAAATGCGGTGAGCAGTTATCTAGCAGTAACAAATACTTTAAGGCTCCACGATGAATATTTATGGGGGATAGGTGAAGTGCCATCATCCTGGCCAGCAGCCGCACTCGAAGCGCAGGCTATTGCGGCTCGAACCTATGCACTAGGAAAGATGTCCCGCATTAGAGCAGAGTGTGATTGCAACATCTATAACTCTACTGTCGACCAGAACTTTGTTGGCTATTCAAAGGAGACGGAGAAGATATACGGAATTAAATGGAAAGAGGCTGTAAATCGCACCTTTGTTGATGATTCAAATGCACTTGTTGTAACGCTGGATGGAAAACCGATTAGCGCGTTCTACGCATCATCGACAGGTGGAGCAACGCAGAATGTGAAGGATGTGTGGGGCTCTTCCATCGCTTATCTCCAAGGCGTACCTGATCCCTGGAGTTTGGATACCACTATCAATCCACGTTTTGCTTTTTGGGAGCGTGTGGTCCTACAAAAAGATATGGCGCTGGCATTTGCGCTGAAAGATGTCGTGACCTATCGCATTGATGCTCGATCGAAAACGGGAAGCGTTATGTCGATTACAGCTGCATCCTCGGATGGACGGACCGCTACATTGACGGGTGAAGTATTTCGGGCACGTACAAAATTGCCATCAACATGGTTTAAGGATCCAGTGAATCTACAAGTGATTTCAGAGAATGCGGTGTGCGATAACTCGCCGCGGTTTGTGAAGCGATTCTGTTACGAATAGGTTCTGAAATCTAATTCTTATGGAGCGCTTGGTTGAGGCCGCCCCACGAACCAGTTTTGGGAAGTGCTTCTAGGGCTCCAGTTTGCGAGTTTCTACGGATTAAAATCCCATTCGCTCCCGAGAGTTCCCGAGCCTTCACAGTTTTTCCATCAGGCAATGTGACTTTAGATCCAG
>DAOROE010000063.1:0-3830 GCA_035441345.1 Candidatus Nanopelagicaceae bacterium | reverse complement strand
GTGTGAGCGTTGTGAAGATTTAGAACGAGAGCGCCTGCGCTTCCGCTTCTTCTTAACTTCTTCGCCGCCCGCACCAGGTGCCGGGGTCATAGCCCAAGACTAGTGGGTGGCCTCCATCGGTAGCCTTAGGCTGATATGGAAACACCACAATCTGCAGCGAGCGAGATTGCAATCGCAACGCTTCGTGAACGCGCGCCTCTTGCATTTGATCTTGCGGCGCAATTTAAGGCTGCCGGTTTCCGTCTTGCACTTGTTGGTGGACCAGTTCGCGATTCACTTCTTGGTCGTTTAGGAAATGATTTAGATTTCACAACAGATGCACGTCCTGACGATACAAAGAAAATCATGAAGAAGTGGGCGGAAGATATCTGGGATGTTGGAATTAAATTCGGAACAATTGGCGCAAAGAAATCCGATATAACTTTTGAAGTAACAACCTATCGCGCAGATTCATATGAAAGTGATTCACGTAAACCAGAAGTAGATTTTGGTGACAATATCGAAGGGGATCTACTCCGTCGCGATTTCACAGTTAATGCAATGGCGATTGAGTTAACCACTCCAACTCCAGAATTTATCGATCCCCACAATGGTGTAACTGATCTACTTAAGAAATCATTACGCACACCAAGCACTCCAGAACTTTCTTTCTCTGATGATCCACTGCGCATGCTCCGCGCTGCGCGTTTTGCGGCCCAACTTGGTTTCACTATCGATGAAGCAGTGGTGGAAGCGATGAAAGCAATGGCGGATCGACTCTCGATTATCTCCGCAGAACGAATCCGTGACGAGTTTGTTAAAACGCTGATGTCGGAAAATCCCCGCACCGGAATTACAATTCTGGTTGATACAGGACTATGCGAGAAGTTCTTGCCGGAAATCCCAAAACTTCGCCTCGAGATCGATGAACACCACCACCATAAAGATGTATACGAACACACTCTCACTGTTGTCGAACAATCAATGGCGCTAGAAGAGCGGCTGGGCGGACCTAATCTTGTGGGGCGTTTAGCAGCGTTGATGCACGATGTCGGCAAACCAAAAACACGCGCGCTTATTGCGGGCGGTGGAGTTTCATTCCATCATCATGAAGTCGTGGGCGCACGAATGACAAAAGAGCGTTTAAAGAAGCTCCGCTTTGATCATCACGTCGTAGAAGATGTATCCCAACTCGTCTTTCTCCACCTCCGTTTCCATGGTTACGGCGATGGCGCATGGACTGATTCCGCAGTCCGCCGTTATGTTCGCGATGCCGGTGAGCTACTCACCCATCTTCATGTTCTCACTCGCGCTGATTGCACTACCCGTAATAAGAAGAAAGCAGAGAATTTAGCGGCGCATTACGACGGACTTGAAAACCGTATCGCACAACTCATGGAAGAAGAAGAGTTGTTAAAGATCAGACCAGATTTAGATGGCCATGCGATTATGCAATTACTTGGCATTCCCGCCGGTCCCCTTGTTGGTAAAGCTTATGAATATCTCCTTGAGTTGCGTTTAGAACATGGACCACTCGGTGAGGAACGCGCTACTAAAGAACTTCATCAATGGTGGAGCGCAAACAAGAATTAAAAATCAGAATTAAAACGCTGTGGCCGTAAAGCAATCACAGCCACAGATATATAAGAAACTGCGATCAATGCGGGCAATACTGATGAGACTCCATTTGCTGGTAATACAAATGCCGCGATAATCGCACCGGACACAATCCCGGCATTGACCATCACGTCATACACCGCAAAGACGCGACCGCGATATTCATCAACAATCTTTGATTGCACTAAAGCATCGTTAGTGACTTTTACTCCTTGGCCTGCCATTCCCGCGAAGAATCCCGTAGCAACTAAGAAAAACTCATTCTGCTCAAATGCGAGAGCGATCGGCAGAATTGCTGAGGCAATGAGTGAATAGCGAATCCAGGCATGGCGTCCAAATCTTTTTACACCGAATGGTGCAACAATCGCGCCAATCGTGATTCCGATTCCGGCAATCGTGATAGCAAAAGCAAAACCAGCGAGCCCAGCTTCAGGATCAGCGGGATCATTAAAGGTGTTGCGATTTAGCAACAGCGCCATCAAAGTTAACGCCGTTAAACCGCCACGTTGGACCGCTGTGGCGCTAATTCCTAAGAAGCAATCTTTGATATTTCGTAAGAATCTAAAACCTTCCACCATCTCTTTATAGGCAGCAACAACGCTCTGCTTAGTAACCTCATGAGGAAGCGGCCCGAGTTGATCTTTCTTTAGCCGCAGCGCCAACAAGCCAGCAATAAAGAAGCATGTAGCGGAGAGCAAAACTAAATACCCATCAGCTTGATTAGCATCCACACTTCCTTCGAGAAGGCCACGAATACCAATTCCGATTCCACCACCAAGCACCACGAAGACTGTTCCACCCGTGACCGCTGTTGCATTGATGGAGACGAGAGTATTTCTTCCCTCTGTTCCTGAAGTATCAAATAACAGAGGAAGTCCGGCAGATAAGCCAGCGAGAATTAAACGATTCACACCGAATGCAACCAATACAAAAATAGTTAACTCAATACCCGTTGCGCCATTTCTAATCAAACCAGCGATAAAGATAAGAGTGAATGCGCGGAAGAGATTTGCGAAGAGAATAACTCTCTGTCGCGAAATGCGATCCAAGATTGTTCCCACAAAAGGACCGACTAAAGAATATGGAAGTAACACAACCGCAAATGCCACGGCTGCAGATTTTGCATCTGGTTGTCGCTCGGGAGAGAAGAGCAAGAAAGACGCTAATGAAGATTGAAAGATTCCATCAGTGAGCTGTCCCATCCACCGCACAGCCAAGAGCTTTCCCACAGAAGTTTTTCGTAAAGCTTCCCGGAATCTCACATGGAAAGCGTAGTTAACTTTTTAGCTTTATCCTTGCGCGGTGGCAGTCAAAATGTGGTCTAAGCGCGCGTATGTGGACTTCGCGCTAAAGAAGCGCGCCACCATCGCCAGCATCTATCGCGGCCTTAACACCACTTCTGATGCCTGTGATGCAGACCCATACCTTCGCCGCGCTGCAAAACATCACGGCGAATTAACGGATCGCGACTGCCCGATGTGCCGTAAAGATAAAGTGCACGAACTGCAATACACATTTGGCGATCAACTCGGCCAATATTCAGGTCGCATTAAGACCAATGAAGAGTTAGAAGAGATGCAAACCGAATATGGCGAGTTCCGCGTTTATGTTGTGGAAGTTTGTTTAGGTTGCGGCTGGAATCACCTCACCGCTTCTTACCTCTTAGGCGATGGCCAACTCCGCAAACCGCCCCGCAAAGTCAAGACCCGCTAACTCCTCATCTCCTAGAGATACCCTTAACTAGTGAATTGGCTCCGTAAAAAAGGAACTCGCTTCCTACTTCTTCTCGGAGGCTTCTTCTTTCTTATTGGCTCAACCGCCTTCGCAATCGCATATTTCACTACCGATATTCCAGACCCCAACGATTATGTAAATTCGCAAGCCACCATCATTCAATATTCAAATGGCGATGAAGTTGGACGTATCGGTGCACAAAACCGCACCATCATTCCGCTAGCGAAGATTCCACTCGATCTACGTCATGCTGTACTTGCCGCTGAAGATAAGAGCTTCTATTCCCAATGGGCATTTAATCCCATCGCAATTATGCGCGGCGCATTTAATACTGCGATTGGTCGCGGCCTTCAAGGTGGTTCAACCATCACCCAGCAATACGCCAAGACAGCATTCTTAACTCCAGATCGCACCATCCAGCGAAAAATTATCGAGCTCATCATTGCAATCAAGTTAGAGAATCAATTAAGTAAAGATGAGATCTTTGAAAACTATCTCAA
>DAOROE010000062.1:0-3839 GCA_035441345.1 Candidatus Nanopelagicaceae bacterium | reverse complement strand
ACTGCAGTAGCGAGCGCACGCAACGAAATTGCAAAGAGGGCAGCGCCACATCCATCGACTCCTACTTTTGTGATCTTCTCGCCACTTAATTTTTCAAACTCTGCGGCAATTGCGATTTGTAACGGATGTTCCGGGCTCTTGTATGTTTCTAAATCCCAACCATTGACCGCACAGGTAGCCACCATCGCAGAATGTTTACCGCTGCAATTTGCAGCCAGTGATGTTGGTGCTTTATCTCCCCATGCAGCGCGTTCGGCTGGATCAAGAGGTTTATCTGGGGTATTGCGGAGCGCGCTTTCATCAAGGCCAACGCTGCGAAGAGTTGATAAGGCAACATCAAGATGTGCTCGACTTCCTGCGTGGCTCGCGCAGGCAAGCGCTAATTGCTCACCACTTACCTTTAAACCAGCGCGGAGCATGGCTGAAGCTTGGAGAGATTTCACAGCAGAACGCGGGTAGATCAATTGATCAACATCGCCGATTTTCAAGAGATCTTTACCAGATGAATCAAGAATCAATAAGTGTCCATCATGGACTGACTCCACCATCTCGTTGCGGACTACTTCAACAAGTATCTCTCCGGCGTGCATTTATTGAGAGACTCTAGGAAGCGTTGACCAGATATGTGCCTGCAATTTATTACCGTTATAAGCCATGTCATAGGCATAGAAGAGTTCGCCTTCAACTAAGCCATATAAACGTTGACCACCTTCGATTGCCTTGGCAGACGGCGCGGAATAAGCGTGATCCATAGCTAATTGGATCTTTGGTCCATCAAAGCGACCAACCCAACCTTCAGAGATTCCTGTGCTGTGCGCAATCAATACTTCTAATTGGTTTCCAGGTTTAACTCTCCAGAAACCAGTTTCGGATGCAGCAGTCTTAACAATCTCATTATTGTCATCGATAATCCAGGAACGAGAGAAGTATGTAAGAAATGGTCGACCATCATGGCTAAAAGTAACTTCTTGGGCGAATTGGAAGTTTTCGATTCCTGGATATTCGCCATGTCCTTTGCCGCGCCACGAACCAATTAACCAGGCAAGTGGATTCAAATCAGGATGGAGTCCTTCAGGGATTTGAAATGCCATTTATGCGCCTCTCTTTAATTTTCGCCACTGCTTTGCAGCATAACCAAGGAGTGCAAGCGACATAAAGAGCGAAGCTGCAATCAAGATAATCGTGGTGATGAACTCCATGGTTCTAATCTATCGGTACCAGAATCTCTTGGTTCGCAGCGATTCCATTAACGCTCAGAACTGCATCAGCTGGCGTCATTCGCTTGATCACAGCGAGCGCGATTGGTCCTAATTCATAGTGGCGTGCAACCGATCCCACAAAACCAATCTCTTTACCATCAAGGATTACTGGATCACCATGGCTTGGAATATCAACAGAGCTTCCATCAAGATGCAACAAAACTAAGCGACGAGGTGGATGGCCTAAATTGAAGACTTTTGCCACTGTTTCTTGGCCGCGATAACACCCTTTATTCATATGCACTGCTTTATTCAGTAGACCTAGCTCATTCGGAATTGATTTATGGTCAGTATCAAAACCAATGCGCGCGCGACCTTGAGCGATTCGTTCTGCTTCAATCGCCCACATTCCCACTTGAAGGTTCGCAGAATTAAAGGCATTGATCGTTGCAGCTAATTCGGTACGTGGAACAAGCGCGTAAGGCCCGCCGATTGCATCAGTCTTTCCAGGAGCCTTCAAAATTGCATAAGTCGTTGAAACGTCAGCAACCTCTACGCGGAGCATGAACTTCATCTTCTGGAGGTAATCCACCAACAGCGGCGCTTTCTCGTGATCGAGATGAAGATACGTCGTTACGCCATCATCAACAAGGAAGAGTTGTTGTTCCACATGTCCTTGAGGATCGAGGATGAGCGCTTCTTTCCAATCCCCCGGTGTTAACTTTTCAAGGTGTTGTGTTGTTAAAGAATGTAACCACATCAAGCGATCCTCGCCGGAAATTGCAATTACGGCGCGATGGGATAAATCTGCCCAAGCTTTACCTTCAGCTAAAGCGCGTTGTTCTTTCGCTACTTCGCCAAAGTGCCAAATCGCGCCTTTATCTAAACCCTCTTCAATGTAAACGGCGGTCATGACTTTTCACTGCAGTTGGCACATGTGCCATAAATTGCAAAGTGGGTGACATCGGTTTTAAATCCATATTCATCAATCAAGGTATTAACAAATGGCGCAGCGCTTTCAATGGGAGCATCGCCAACAGATCCACACTTTCCGCAGACCAAGTGAAGATGCGTGAGCTCTTCAGCTGCGTGATAAGTCGCACCTCCATGACCAAGGTGCGTGTGTTGCACTAACCCAACATTCTCGAGCGTTTCGAGGTTGCGATACACAGTAGAGAGATTGATTCCGGGATGAGTTTTGCGAACTTTCTCCGCAACTTCCTCAGGGGTGGCATGGCCGAGATCGCGCACGGCTTGCAGCACTAATTCGCGTTGGGGCGTTAAACGTAAGCCCTTATCGCGTAATTCGTTCTTCTCTGCCACCCCGTAATTCTAGAGGGCTATTAGAGGTTGGGTAAGTTGTAGGAATCCTCATGATTTCTACGCCGTGACACCGCTCCACGAGCGCGAGCAATCAGCAAATACATCTCGCAACCGAGGCAGTAGTTGAAAACTGCATTGAGAAAGGCTGCAGCAAGTGCAAACCCCGTCGCAACGGTAAAGACTGCGGTCGCATCAAATGCAAGAGCAAGTGTTGCGGTCAACGCGAAGAGAAACCCAACAATCTGAGCGAATTGCGGAGGTCGCGTATCTTCCGTTGGAATATCACCACGTAGTCGCGGCTTAACAAAAGTGCGATAGATCCAGGCATACGGAGTTGCTTGTGGTCCCACAAATGCCCCGATGGCAAATACTGAAAGTTGCCATACTAATAGCGGTAAAGAACCCGTTACTAAAATAACTGCTAAAACAACGGTAGTGATGAGCGCACCAAAGCGTGGTCCGCGCGCATCGAGAAGTTTTACATCATCATGAGTACTAAATTTCAAAACGCTGGTAATCGACATTTCTTTTCCTTTGATTTTCTAGAAAGTTGGGTAGTTGGATATTTTTAAATCAACAACTACGCAAGACAGAGCTGACCAGCGAAACGGCAGAAATCAATCACGCGCCGCTTTGTGAAGAACTGGGGCTCGATGCCGAACATGGGCAAAGATTAAATTGAAATCGCTATCAAAGCGAGTTGCGAATACTTTGCAACTATTTGATAGCAGAAAGTGTGGCTAAAACCTCAGCTCGCTTCGGAGCGCCGACCGCGCGACCTACTTCTTTGCCTGATTTATCCAGAACCAAGGTCGTGGGGGTGGACCTGATATCCAACCGACGAACTAAATCAAGATTCTTCTCGGCATCAATATCTACATGCTTCACATCAGATAGATCCGCGGTGATATCAGTAAGCAGCGCACGAGTTGCGCGACATGGAGTACAGAACGCCGATGAGAATTGCACCAGCGTCACTCGTGATCCCAAATCTGTACCAATGTCTTGTGATGAGATAGCTATAGAACTCGATCGCGATGAATTGGATTTAACCTTCCCGCGGCTACGTTGATACCAGAGCCCATACGCTGTTGCGAGCGTGAAAACTATGAGAATTGGAAGGTAATTATCCACGCGGGTATTCTTTCACTCTTATGGCACGCATTCTACTTTTGACGAACACGACTGGAGCCAGCGCAGAAGTTCTTCCTGCACTTGGTTTGCTTCAGCATCAGGTTCGCATCTTGCCTGCTATTGGTTCAGTTCTTGTTGATATTCCAGAAGTAGATTGCTTATTTATTGATGCGCGTCGCGATC
>DAOROE010000061.1:0-3913 GCA_035441345.1 Candidatus Nanopelagicaceae bacterium | reverse complement strand
TTCATCTCGGTAGGAATCTCACCAAAGTGAACGATACGGGTAACGCTGGCAATGAGTCCTTTACGTCGTGCACATATAACGCCCATCGCTGTTGAGCCGATCTCAGCACTCGTCGGAAGTGGATGACGGAATTTTCTAATGCGTGACTCACCTGCAACTAAAAGAACGACTGGTTCGAGATTTCGCTCCCATAACTCTTCCGCAATTTCTCCCGCAACTTCTACCTCTGTCATCTCAGGATCGATATCGAGCATCGCTTCACCAAGAGCCGCAGCCGCATCGGCGCCAATCTCTTTCAGACGATTGATTTCATAATCATTGAGGCTACGACGCAAAGTTTCGATTTCAGTCTGGAGATTTACTCGATCGCTTTCAGCTCCATCAACGCCGATGCGTTCACCTTTAGGGAGTTGACCTTCGCGTCCTTCAAACCAATTAACAATAATGAGTTCTTCATCGCCGGAAAGTTCTTCCTCTTTCAAACGCGGCGCTTCGATTTTATTTGTGACAACGACTATGCGGTCTCGATACACAACAACATCCATGCAGGAGAGTTCTAAAGTCGTCGGGATATGCGCTCGCCCGCCGATAATCCAGGCCACATTTGCGCCTTTTTTCAGAACTACCGCATCGAGGCCCTTTGCCTCTAGTAAAGCCTTGATTCTGGCTCGCTTTTCGCGTTGTTCGAGGAGGCGACTCATAGGAGAAACTTACGAAAGAAGTGGCGAAACGTCGATACCAAAACGAGCCAGGTTTGCCCGGCCACCATCTACTTCAGTCAGTACAAATGGTTTTCCATCAGGGGCGATGCAGTAAGTATTTTCAAAATGTGAACCATGGGATTTATCAACAGTAACGACGGTCCAATTGTCATCAAGAACTTTGGTTTTCTCGCTGCCCATAGTGATCATCGGCTCGATTGCAAAGACCATTCCAACTTCAATGGTTGGTCCATGACCAGCTTTTCCATAATTGAAGATATGTGGCTCCATATGCATCGCAGTTCCGATGCCATGTCCACCATATTCGCGAAGAATTCCATATTTGCCTTGAGCGTTTGTGTACTTCTCAATCTCGTGGCCAATATCAGAGAGTTTTGCTCCCACTTTTCCAGCTGCAATTCCGACCCACATTGACTCTTCACATACATCGAGCATCTTCTGTCGCGCATCATCAATGGGATCAACAATGATTGAGAACGCTGCATCGCCATGCCAACCATCGATGACTGCGCCACAATCCACCGACACAATATCGCCTGGCATAATCATGCGATCACCAGGAATGCCATGGACAATCTCATCATTGACTGAGACGCAGATCGTTGCGGGATACCCGTGATAGCCCTTGAAGTTTGAAGTTCCACCACCGCGTTTGATATTTGCTTCAGCAATCGCATCGAGTGCGCTTGTGGTGATTCCAGCCTTGATATTTGCTTTCACTAATTCCAGAGTGCTGCGAACTAAGAGACCGGCTTTGCGCATGGTCTTGAGTTGATCCAAAGTCTTGATCTGGATCGCCATGATTTAGCTCAGTTTCTGGGAGAGAGCGCGGATAGCGCCCGCTGTGATTTCATCTACTTTGCCAACGGCAGGAATGGTGATTAAGAGTCCTTCGTGGCGATAGAAAGCAATAATGGGCGCGGTTTGTTCGGCATAGACTTCTAAACGGCGCGCAATGACATCCTCTTTATCGTCATCACGTTGATAGAGCTCTCCACCACAGGCATCACACTTATCTTGTTGGCCTGGGAAAACTTTTCCGCATCCTCGGCAGGTACGTCGACCTGAAAGTCTCTTAATAATCTCTGCATTTTCAATTGAGAGCTCAAGCGCTGCATCAATAGGCGTTTTCTTCTCTGCCAAGATCGCACGGAGCACTTCTGCTTGCGCAACATTGCGGGGAAATCCATCAAGTAAAAATCCGTTAGCAGTATCGGAGTGAGTTAAACGATCTTTGACCATTGCGTTGGTAACTGAATCAGGAACCAGCTCACCTTTATCCATGTAGCTCTTGGCTTGTAAGCCAAGCGGAGTTCCTTCTTTTAAATTTGCGCGGAAGATATCGCCGGTAGAGATATGTGGAATGGAATAGTGCGCGGCGAGGTGTACAGCTTGAGTTCCTTTACCCGCACCTGGTGGTCCAACCAGGATTAAGCGCATTAGCGGAGGAATCCCTCGTATGAACGCTGTTGCAACTGGCTTTCAATCTGCTTTGCAGTATCAAGACCAACACCGACAACGATGAGAATCGCAGTTCCACCAAATGGGAAGTTCTGTGATGCACCAAAGAGCACCAGCGCAATAATCGGAATAATCGCAACAAGCGCTAGATAGAGAGAACCTGGCGCAGTAATGCGGTTGAGGACATATTGCAGATAATCACTCGTCGGTTTACCAGCGCGAATACCTGGGATAAAACCACCGTATTTACGCATATTTTCGGCGGTCTCTTCTGGGTTGAAGGTAATTGCCACATAGAAGTATGCGAAGAAGATAATGAGGAGCGCATACGCCGCGATATAAATCGGGTGATCACCTTGTACAAAGTTGGAGGAGATCCATACCGCCCATGGCGCAGTCGAGTTAGTGAAGTTTGCGACCAAGGATGGGATGTAGAGAAGTGATGAGGCAAAGATGACAGGGATAACGCCTGACTGATTTACCTTGATTGGAATATAGGTAGTGGTTCCACCGTATTGGCGACGACCAACTTGACGCTTTGCGTATTGAACTGGGATACGACGTTGTGATTGTTCAACGAATACGACAGCCGCAACAATCAGAATTCCGATTGCCAAGATGAAGAGGAATGTTGGCCAACCGCGTGAGAGTTTGATGGACCAGAGTTGTCCAGGGAAGCTTGCCGCGATTGATGTGAAGATAAGAATCGACATACCGTTACCAACGCCACGATCAGTGATCAATTCACCAAGCCACATGATTACCGATGTTCCTGCAGTCATTACGAAGATCATGGTGACGATACGCTGCCATGAAGTATCAGGAATGATCGCTTCAGTACATCCGCTAATCAAACGACCAGGAGTACGAGCAACTGCAATCAAACCTGTGGTTTGAAGGACGGCAAGACCGATGGTGAGATAACGAGTGTATTGAGTGAGCTTTGCAGTTCCGGATTGTCCTTCCTTCTTCAACGCATCAAAACGAGGAATGACGACGGTAAGAAGTTGGACGATGATCGATGCGGTGATGTACGGCATGATGCCGAGAGCAAAGACTGAGAGCTGGAGAAGTGCTCCACCGCTAAAGAGATTGATGAGTCCAAAAAGTCCACCAGTATCAACGTTTGCAAGGCAGCGTTGTACCGCTGCATAGGAAACGCCTGGGGTTGGGACAACGGAACCAAAGCGGAAGAGCGCCATGATGGAAAGGGTGAAGAAAATCTTGCGACGCAGATCAGGCGTTCTAAACGCCTTTGCGAAAACTGATAGCAACACTTTCTTCTCCTTATTCGATCAAGTTATCGATGTAAATGAATAACTAGAGGACCTTGATGCTTCCGCCTGCGGCAGAGATCTTCTCTGAAGCAGATGATGAGAAGCTATGGACGGTGACATTTACCTTAACGGAGATATCGCCATTTCCTAGGACTTTGACGGGATGGCCCTTGCGAGCAGCGCCAACTTTGTAAAGATCGTCAACCGAAACATCGCCACCCTTTGGGAAGAGCGCGTTGATGGTCGAGACATTTACTGCTTGATAAGTAACGGTCTCAGGGTTCTTAAATCCACGGAGTTTAGGTAGACGCTGAACCAGCGGCATTGCGCCACCTTCGAAACCAGCGCGAACGACGTTACGTGCCCGCGTTCCTTTTCCACCACGACCAGAGGTCTTACCTTTGGAACCTTCACCGCGACCCTTACGAGTCTTATCCTTCTTTGCGCCAGGCG
>DAOROE010000060.1:0-3942 GCA_035441345.1 Candidatus Nanopelagicaceae bacterium | reverse complement strand
GGCTCCGGCGAAGCAGTTCGCTTGGATGATTACCAAGTTGGAGAAAATCGCTAGTTAAGTAATTACGATAAATCCCCGGCTAGAAATAGTCGGGGATTTTTTTATGGCCTTAATACAATACGGATTGGATTGCCGATCTTCTTCTCTAGTTTTTCAAGAGCCAGAGCTGCTTGATCAAGTGGTAATACTTCGGAAATCGATTTCGATAGCGAAAGCTTTCCTTGCTTCACAAACTCAACAAGTTCTTTGGTGTGCATAGGTTCAGAGCCGTAATGTCCAAGTATTTGAGTGCGCATATAAGTAAATGCCATGTCATTGGGAATTGTGATGGGTTCATTGGCGATTCCAACAATTACTAAACGCCCCTGTTCTCCGAGCATTGAGAGCGCTTGTTTACGCACCGGTGTTACACCGGCGAAATCAAAAGCGGCATTGAGGCCACGATGCTTCTTTAACTCCTCATCGCTGGGGTCGAAAGCGAGATCAGCGCCTATTTCTAGGGCTTTGGCGCGGGCTTCAGGGCGGGGGTCGATCGCAATGACTTTGCTACATCCCACAATTTTTAGAAGTTGAACGGCATGAATTCCAAGTCCGCCAACGCCAAAGACTGCGGCTGTCTCGCCACTTTTCATCTTTGCGGTCGAAGAGATTGCGGCCCATGGAGTTGAGACCGCATCAGGAATGATTGCAGCTTCTTCAAATGGAAGTGAGTCTGGGATTTTTACCAAGAGCCCAGCTTTAGCGATGACATACTCGGCGTATCCACCATCGTAATCAAAACCAAGAGTAGTGATCTGATTTTTCTCATTACGTTCACCAGCCACAACAAGTACTCGATCGCCAACTTTGTAAGTATGTACTCCTTCTCCAAGTTGATCGATTGTGCCAGCGACTTCATGACCAAGTGTTACTTCATCGCCTTTTAGATAGCCAGGAGAGAGTGTGCCATCAAGAAAATGAACATCAGATAAGCAAACTCCAGCCGCGCCAACTTTTATCCGAACTTCTCCGTGGTTTGGTGTTGGAGTCGGGATCTCTTTCACTTCGAATTTTCGAGTAGAGACGGTGATGCGTCCGGCTTTCATGAGATCAATCCTTGCGCACGATTGATGAGAATGTTAACTCCCATGCCGAAGCCCTTAAATGCAGGGTTGGTTGTCTGTCCCGCTTTATAGCGCGCCCAGATTTGTTGAATGATGACAGTTAAACGGAATAAACCAAAGACTTCATAGAAAGTGAAGTCATCACATTTCCTACCGCTTAATTCAAGATATTTGGCAATGAATTCTTTACGAGTAGGCATTCCATCAAGGTGACTTGGTTGGCGACGCAGAGATGCAAACATTGGTTCATCATCTTTATCAATCCAATATGCCAGCGCTGATCCGAGATCCATCAGCGGATCACCCACGGTCGCAAGCTCCCAATCCAGCACGCCCACTAGCTTTTTCTGGGCTAAATCGAAGACCATATTGTCGATTCGCCAATCGCCATGAATGATGCAGGATCCAACATCATCGGGTTTATTCACATTAAGCCAGCGCATCACATCTTCACCATCTGGAACATCATCGGTAAGAGCGTTGCGATAGCGCTTCGACCAGCCTTCAACTTGGCGAGTGACATATCCAGGACCTTTATTGAGTTCGTTGAGAACCGATGCATCAACAGAGTGAAGCTGGGCTAGACCTGAGACCAATGAATGTGCCATAACGGAGATATCTTCTTTAGTTAAAGTTTCGGGAACATCGCGTCGGAAGATCTCGCCTTGGATTCTGTCCATGACATAGAAATCCGATCCAAGAATGGAGTGATCTTCACAGAGCGCAATCACAGTCGGTACTAAGTCATACACAGGTTTGAGTCGAGATTGAATGAGAAATTCTCGTTTCATATCGTGCGCCGATACTGCTTTTGTGCCAACGGGTGGGCGGCGCAGAACTAATTCACGATCAGGATATTTCAATAAGTAAGTGAGGTTGGATGCTCCGCTACGAAATTGAAATACATCTGGTAACGAACTTTCGTTTATATATGAGTTAAGCCAGGTATGGACTCTTGCAACATCAAAAGCATCTTCATCACGAACCGGAGTGAGATCACTCATGACAGATATGACTTGAGCTCTAACCGTGCAATATCGCGGAGGTGGACTTCGTCTGGGCCATCAACAATTCTCAAGGTTCGGATCCCGGCGTACATTGCAGCCAACGGAGTATCTTGGCTAACGCCAGCGCCACCGTGGGCTTGAATGGCGTTATTAATAATTTTCTCTGCCATGCGGGGGACAGCTACTTTGATCGCAGCAATCTCTTTACGGGCTGCTTTGGCCCCCTGATTATCAATAATCCACGCTGCTTTTAAGACTAGTAAGCGAGATTGTTCGATATCAATACGTGCTTGAGCGATCCACTCTTGAATGACGCCTTGGCGGGCTAACTCTTTTCCAAATGGTGTGCGAGTCATACTCCGCTTAATCATGAGTTGCAGTGCGCGTTCTGCCATTCCGATGGCGCGCATGCAGTGATGGATACGTCCTGGACCAAGGCGAGCTTGAGCCAGAGCAAAACCTTCGCCCTCTTTGCCAATGAGATTGGAAGCAGGAACTTTTACATTAGTAAATGAAATTTCGGCATGGCCATGTTGGTCGACATATCCAAGGACAGAGAGATTTCTCTTCACATCAACGCCGGGAGTATCAATCGGAACCAGAATCATAGATTGTTGGTGATGATCATCAGCATCGGGATTAGTTTTTCCCATCACAATCAAAATCTTGCAACGCTCATCCATCGCACCAGTCGTCCACCACTTGGTGCCGTTGATGATGTAGTTGTCGCCATCTTTCTTGATGCTGGTGCGAATATTGCGGGCATCGCTTGATGCAACATCAGGCTCGGTCATCGCAAAGCCAGATCGAATCTCACCGTTGAGAAGTGGTTCGAGCCATTGCTTTTTCTGTTCGGCAGTACCGAACATGTCGAGAAGTTCCATGTTGCCGGTATCAGGAGCTGCGCAATTAATTGCTTCGGGCGCGATATCAGGTGACCACCCAGTGATTTCGGCAAGGGTTGCATAATCGGTGACGTTAAGTCCGTGATCTAAATGGGGAAGAAATAAATTCCATAGACCTTGAGCGCGCGCTTTCTTCTTTAGCTCTTCGATAATGGGCGGAAGTTTGTGGGGAGTGCCAGCTATGAAGAACTCTTCACGTTGGCGGTGATAGGTCGCCTCAGCGGGAAAGACTTCTTTATCCATAAAGGCTTGAAGTTTCGCCGCATATTCGGTTGCCTTGGGGCTGAGGCTGAAGTCCATGCGGATACCGTACGCATACTTACGCAAATTGAGGAGAGGCAAAATGGGTGTTCTTGACCGCTTTCGTTTAGATGGAAAGGTCGCTGTTGTTACTGGAGCCTCATCAGGCCTTGGAGTCGCATTCGCAAAGGCGCTCGCTGAAGCCGGCGCAGATGTTGTACTTGGTGCGCGGCGCGAAGATCGTCTCCCTGAAACTGGAAAGTTAGTTGAAGCTGCAGGGCGAAAATTTGCCTATAAGAAAACCGATGTGACAAATCCAGAAGAGTGCGACGCGCTTATTGCGTTCGCTCTAGAGAAATTCGGCAAAGCAGATATTTTGGTCAATAACGCTGGAGTTGGAACAGCAGTACCTGCTACGCGCGAAACTCCCGAACAATTTAGAAGTGTTATTGATGTGAATCTGATGGGCGCATATTGGATGGCGCAAGCTTTTGCCAAAGCAAATAAAGATGGTGGAGTGATTGTTAACATATCCAGCATTCTTGGCATCAAACCCCAGGGACTTCCACAAGCTGCTTATGCATCAAGTAAGGCTGGACTTATCGGATTAACTCGTGATCTTGCGGCGCAATGGACGGGACGGAAGAAGATTCGCGTCAACGCGCTAGCACCAGGATTCTTCCCCAG
>DAOROE010000059.1:0-3991 GCA_035441345.1 Candidatus Nanopelagicaceae bacterium | reverse complement strand
AAGAGCGCGTTTTGGACAAGAACTCCGGCATTGGTGAGGCGGTTAAGAAGTGATGACTTTCCAGCGTTTGTGTAACCAGCGATTGCAACAGAAGGAATGGAGTTACGACGCCGCTCTTGACGCTTTGTGTCGCGTGCGGTTTTCATAGCGTTGATTTCGCGACGGAGCTTTGCCATCTTGTCACGGATACGACGACGATCTACCTCAATCTTTGTTTCACCTGGACCACGACCGCCGATTCCGCCTGCCTGGCGTGAGAGTGAGTCACCCCAACCACGAAGACGCGGCAACATATAACTCATTTGGGCTAATTCAACTTGGGCTTTACCTTCTTTGCTCTTTGCATGTTGAGCAAAGATGTCGAGAATGAGCGCAGTGCGGTCAACTACTTTTACTTTGACTTTGTCTTCCAAATTCCTTAATTGCGATGGGCTTAACTCACCATCACAAACCACGGTATCAGCGCCAGTGGACTTCACAATTCCTTTTAGTTCACTTACCTTTCCAGAGCCGATAAATGTTGCGGGATCTGGCTTATCTCGGCGTTGGATCAGTGCATCGAGAACTGTGGAGCCGGCGGTTTCGGCAAGTGCTGCGAGCTCCTCCATCGAGTTCTCGGCATCCTTCACAGTTCCTTCAGTCCACACACCTACCAAGATGACTCGCTCTAATCGGAGTTGGCGATATTCGGCCTCAGAGATATCGGTAAGTTCCGTTGAGAGACCAATGACGCGGCGGAGCGCTTGGCGATCACTTAAATCTTGTTGGGTAGATTGAAATGAATCGGGGATAAAAATCTCTGAATCGTATTCGGCAGCAACATCGCGGCTCTGAGCGATTAACTCATCTACTTCATCAAACTCGCGTTTATCAGACAAGAAATGGCTCCAAATTGTGTTCTGCAAGCAGGACTGCTGGACCAGTCAGAGTCGCATTGGAATGTGGGTCTATTTCAACAATCAATCGACCACCGGGAGGATTGATAACCCACCGCGATGGAAGCTTCAAGCCTTTCTTGGCAGTGGCTGCAAGGGCGACTGCACAGGTGCCGGTGCCGCATGATCGGGTCTCGCCACTTCCCCGCTCATGTACGCGCATCTTTAACTCGTTATCACTGAGAAATTCAACAAACTCAACGTTGACGCCTTCAGGATAGGTTTCTTTTGGTCGAACTACAGGTGCATCTTTTAATTCTCCGACGTGATCCATAGATTCAACAAAGACAACAGCATGCGGATTTCCAACGTTAACGTTGTAGCCGCTCCATACCTTTCCATTGTTTGCTGCTGTTATTTCGCCATCAAGAATCTGAACTTGTCCCATGTTGACGCTAATGTCACCAGAGTCAGGAACGCTGAGATATTTCGCTCCATCGCGCGTAAGAATTGAGAAGATTCCCGAAGGTTGGTGTCCGCGATCCACAAGGTAGCGGGCCATCACGCGAATTCCATTCCCACACATTTCTGCAAGCGAGCCATCGGCATTGCGGTAATCCATGAACCATTTACCATCGCGCTTCGTAATGCGAATGAGGCCATCAGCGCCAATTCCAGTATCGCGATTACAGATCGCAGCCGTCTGTTTTGAAGAGAGATTGTTCTGATCTTCTGGATCAAAGAAGATCACAAAGTCGTTCTCTGTTCCGTGGCCATAAGTGCCGATAAGCGATGAGTTCATGTATCGCTAATCGTAGATGAAACAATCTTTGTGACGAGCTCTGAAATTGGCGCTTTCTTCACCCAAGTAATGCGTTCATCTCGCGAAAACCAGGTCTCTTGGCGCCGGGCATATTGCCGCGTTGCCCGCTTTGTTTCCTCTTTCGCTTCTTCTTCTGTCATCTCTCCTTGCGCGAACTTGATGATCTGGGCATACCCCAGCGCAGCTTGCGCGGTCCGCCCTTCCAGCAGCCCTTCTCCCATCAAATCGCGTACTTCGCGCACCAAACCTTTATCCCACATCTTCTCAACGCGAAGATCGATACGTTCGTGGAGAGTTTCGCGTTCCATTACTAGTCCAAATTGGCGCGCATTCGGATACTTCGTGCTTCCGACTCGGGGCAGGTTTGCTGTGTAGGGACGGCCCGTTAATTCAATGACTTCAAGGGCGCGCACAACTCGGCGAACATTCTCTTTGGGGATTGCTGCCGCAGCTGCAGGATCTAACGTAGCAAGTCGTTCATGCATCACATCAACGCCCAGTTCTTCGGCTTGGCGGGCAATCTTCTCTCGTACTTCTGGATCGGTATCAGGAAAATTCAGATCATCAAGAATTGCTTTAATGTAAAGACCAGTCCCACCTACAACAATGGCAGGAATAGATTGTTCAAGTAACTGATCGATGAGATTACGGGCATCGTTTTGATATTGCGCAACCGAAGCTTCTTCACGTACCGAGAGCACATCGATGAGGTGATGCGGAATTGCCTTGCGCTCCTCCATCGAAAGTTTTGCAGTACCAATATCCATACCTTTGTAGAGTTGCATGGAATCAGCGTTGATGATCTGGCCGCCGAGTTTTTCAGCAAGTGCTACAGCAAGATCACTCTTTCCGGTAGCGGTTGCGCCACAGATGACTATAAGTGTCATTTACCTGGGATACTTTTGAGAGTCGGAATTCCAAGCATGACTCCTGTACTTTCCGCTTCTTTCTTACGCGCTTCAAATGCATCTCCACCGCGAGTTTTGCGAGTAGAAGTAGGAGCACCATCTCCAAGAACAAAGTGAGGTTTAGCGCTACCAATTCTCACTTCCGCGATATCGCCAGGGCGAAGTCCATCGACGGAATCAAAGTGAACTAAGCGAAAATCGCGGCTTTTACCACTTGCACGCGCGCCATCAACATCGGTAACGAGAACTTCAGCGGTTGTTCCAACGACATCATTATTGACGGATTGCGAGAGCGTATTGAGATGCTCGTGGAGTCTGGTGTATCGCTCTGAGACAACCTCGGAAGGAATCTGATCGGGCATTTCGGCTGCGGGAGTTCCGGGGCGCTTTGAATATTGGAAGGTGTAGGCCGCCAAGAATCGAAGATCTGTGGTGATCTGCATGGTCTCGAGGAAATCTGCTTCGCTCTCGCCCGGGAATCCGACGATGATGTCTGTGGTGATAGTGGAGTGCGGCATTGCGCTACGAACCTTGTCGATGATTCCTTTATATCTATCAACGCGATATGAGCGGCGCATCGCTTGAAGAATTCGATCTGAACCTGATTGCAGCGGCATATGCAGATGTGGCATCACATTCGGAGTTTCTGCCATCGCTTCGATGACATCATCAGTGAAGTCACGAGGATGGGGCGACATGAACCTAATGCGCTCTAAGCCTTCTACCTCTCCGCACTTGCGAAGCAGCTTTGCAAATGCCGTGCGGTCACCAAAGTCAACGCCGTAAGCATTGACGTTCTGGCCTAACAAAGTAACTTCTGTGACGCCATCAGCGACGAGGGCTCGCACTTCACTCAAGATGTCATCTTGGGGGCGATCTTTTTCGCGACCGCGAAGCGCTGGAACGATGCAGAAAGTGCAGGTGTTATTGCAACCTACCGAAATTGAGACCCACGCGGAAAATGCGGAGTGGCGACGTGATGGGAGGGTGGATGGAAAGTGCTCAAGTGCTTCTTTTATTTCAATCTGGGCGCTCTGTTCGACTCTAGCTCTCTCTAAAAGCGTAGGAAGTGAGCCCACATTATGGGTTCCGAATACGACATCGACGTATGGAGCTTTTTTTAAAATTGTTCCCTGATCTTTTTGAGCAAGACATCCGCCAATTGCAATCTGCATTTCGGGGCGAGACTTCTTTGATGGAGCTAAGAAACTTAAATGGCCATAGAGCTTGTTATCAGCATTTTCGCGGACTGCGCAGGTATTGAAAACAACGAGGTCAGGGTCTGAGCCTTCAGGAGCGGGAATGTAACCAGCGGCGTCAAGGGAGCCCGCAATACGTTCAGAGTCATGAACGTTCATCTGGCAGCCCAGAGTTTGGATTACATA
>DAOROE010000058.1:0-4137 GCA_035441345.1 Candidatus Nanopelagicaceae bacterium | reverse complement strand
ATGGCAGGCTTCAAAATCACAGTGCAACCGGCGCCAATAGCAGGGCCGATTTTTCTAGTCGCCATACCAGCAGGGAAATTCCATGGAGTAATGAGTAGTGAAACGCCAATTGGTTGGTGGGTTACAAGAATGCGCTTATCTCCGCTTGGGGCTTTGCGGAAATCACCTTGGACTCGGACAGTCTCTTCTGAGAACCAGCGGAAGAATTCAGCAGCATAAAGAATCTCACCTTTTGCATCGCTAATAACTTTTCCATTTTCGCGAGATACCAGTTCAGCTAATTGATCTGCTTCTGAAACCATGATTTCAAATGCTTTACGCAATATTTCTGCGCGATATCGAGGAGCGGTCTTTGACCATTCAGGAAATGCTCGGAATGCAGCATCGACTGCGGCATCACATTCTTTCTCGCCAGCAGTTTGAATTTCTGCGATAACACTTCCATCGCTGGGGTCATAAACCGGAACTGAGCCGTTACCTTTTACCCACGCGCCATCGATATAAAGATCGGTTTTAAGCTGCATAAGGCAGAGCATACGCGTGAATTTGGGGGGCGTAGAATGGGCTACTACCGTGGCTAAATCGTGGACAGATGATGCGCCCACCCCCAAAGCGCTTCAAGATCATGCGCACTTGCGGGACCCTTTCTCATACCGTCTTAAGAAGTTTCTTTTAGGTAATCCACTCAATCGTCACACCCTTAGCCACCAACGTTTGAAGAAACGCTATGCGCTAGGAATTCTCTCTTCAGATTGCATTTCATCGTCGGCCTACGGTTCTGAACAGATTCTTGTTGCGCTGCTTCCAGCTTTTGGATTAGCTGCTTTTGCGCTCTTAATGCCGATGACTTTTGTTGTTCTGGCAGTTCTTCTCATCATTACTTTGTCTTACCGAAATGTAATCTCGGTCTACACCCAATTTGGTGGGGCATATATTGTCTCGCGCGACAACTTCGGACCAGTTGTTGCACAAATTGCAGCTGTGGCGCTGATCTTGGATTACATCGTAACTCTGGCAATCCAGACTGCAGCCGGAGTTGCAGCCATCATCTCTACTTTCCCAGAACTTGCGCCATGGAAGATTGAGATATGCGTGGTTGTGATTCTCCTACTTGCCTACGGAAACTTACGTGGCGTAAAAGAAGCTGGCCGCGCCTTTGCGCTTCCTACATATCTCTTTGCCGGTTCAATGTTTATCGTTTTTGGAATCGGAATATTCCGAGAGCTCACAACGGGGCTACCCCAACTAGATCCTCGCGCTCCTGGAGCAATCGAAATTGGAACTGAACAGGGCCTACTTTCAGCGGCAGCAATCTTTATCTTGCTCCGCGCTTTCGCAAATGGTGGTTCATCACTTACCGGTCTTGAGGCAATTGCTGATGGCGTAGGGCTCTTTAAGACTCCCGAATCAGTTAACGCTAAACGCACATTAGTGATGATGAGCTTGATCCTAGGCTCGCTGGTACTCGGAGTCTCTTACTTTGCGCATCGAATTATGGCGGTGCCATATGAAGATGAAACACCGACTGTGATTTCTCAAGTTGCGTCCACCATTCTCGGTGATGGCGCCTTTGGTTCCGCGTTCTTCATCGTGGTTCAGGCCGCCACAATGTTGATTCTCTTTGCCGGTGCAAACACCACATTTAGCGCTTTTCCTATCGTGGTTAATTACGCAGCCGCAGATGGATATCTCCCCAAATGGCTCACAAAGCGCGGCCACAAACTTAATTTCTCTAACGGAATCATGGTTCTTTCTGGTGCGGCGCTCATACTTGTTTTAGCAACCCAAGGTTCGGTCTCATATCTCGTTGCTTTCTATGCTCTTGGAGTCTTCACCGCATTCACACTCTCTGGACTCGGAATGGCAAAATACAATTTCAATCATCGCGAAGGTAATTGGAAGTTGAAATTTGCGATCAATGGTCTTGCTGGAAGCTTGGCTTTAGTCATCGTCATTATCTTCTCCATCGTTAAGTTCACTGAAGGCGCCTGGGTAGTACTCGTGGTCGCACCGATTCTGGTTGCATCATTCCTTCGTCTCCGTAAGCGTTACGACGCAGAAAAGAAGGCTCTAGAGATTCGCAAAGAGCAGGAGCGAGCGCTCTCTATTACTCGCCATGATGTGACTGTGCTTGTAGATTCAGTAGATCTTGCAACGGTCGGAACAATTCGATACGCGCGCTCCCTCAATCCGCGTTCTCTTCATGCGGTGCACTTCGTCCTCGATGACCGTCGCGCAGAACAGATAAAGAAAGAATGGATGTCTAATCACGGCGTCGACGATGTTCCTATTGAATTTATCGATTGCCCAGACCGCAGACTTCCAAATGCAGCAGTTGATTATGCAATTCGCGCCACGCAAAAGTCAGATGTCGAGTTGACTCTATTGCTTCCCCGTCGCGCATATCGCGGATTCCTCGGTCGTTTGATTCATGATCAAACCGCTGAAGAAATCGCCCGACCCATCTCTCAATTACCTCGCGTTGTCGCAACCATCGTTCCTTTTGATATCGACAAGATGATCTCTGGAATCTCCCCCGTCCAACATTCTCCCGAAGTTGTTGAGCAAGCTCCGAAGTCTGAACTTCCAGCGCGCGCACAGAGCACATGGTTGCAATCGACTACGCCAATTAGTCACTATGAAGAGAAAGTGACTCCGATTGGAAAGATTTCATGGCGTAAACGCGCACATGTAACTGGCCACGTCACCGCAATTCGCCCAGCTGCGATGGATTCTGCGCCTACCTTGGAAGTTGAGATTTGGGATGAAACCGGTGGAGTTACTCTCCAATTCTTGGGGCGCCGCGAGATCGCTGGTTTAGAAGTCGGCTCCGTAATGATCGCCGAAGGAATGGTTGGCGAACAAAATGGCGCGCTCACAATCCTCAATCCTTCATATGAGATTCGAGTCTAAGGATGATTAAGAAAATCCTAAAAGTGAGCGCAGCGCGATGGTTCATTGTGGGTTCTGCGACATTCCTGATCGACACTAGTCTCTTCCTTATCGCATTTAAACTAACGGAGATAGCAGTGGTCTCAAACTTGTTCTCAGGAACAATCGCAACAACTTTCAATTATTTCTCGCATTATCGGTGGTCCTTTGCCAGCGATCGTAGCCATAAGCAATCCACCCTTATTTATCTATTCTTTTTCTTCGTCTTTCTCTTTTTGGGAACCTCGCTGGTTTCCTTCTTGATTCACTCGGGGTTTCACCCACTTCCCGCCAAAGTCGGAACCGCAGCATTTACTGCACCGATTAGCTTCTTCATTATGAAGTTTGTGACTTTCCGTAAATCATCCAATGAAGCGTAGATTGGTTGTAATCCCTACTTATAACGAAGCTGAAAGTATTGAAGCTTTGTTAAACGAACTTTTCGACACTCTCTATGGTTGTGAAGTTCTCGTCGTCGATGATGGATCGCCTGATAAGACCGCTGAGATCTGTAAACGCTTAAAAGAGAAGCATCAACATCTTCATCTCATGGAACGAACTGAGAAGAGCGGCTTAGGGAGCGCTTATCGTGCTGGATTTGCTTGGGCGCTTGATCGTGAGTTTGAGGAAATCATTGAGATGGATGCTGACGGTTCACACCAGGTCTCAGATTTGATGCGCATGATTGATGCAAAAGCTCAAGATCCTCAAGTCGGACTTGTGATTGGAAGTCGCTGGATCAAAGGTGGAGCTACCCAGAATTGGTCAAAAGCTCGAGAGATTCTGTCGCGCGTAGCTAATAGATATGTACGTATCGCACTTGGTATGGGGGTCCATGATTCAACATCGGGCTTTCGGATCTATTCTGCCGCGACGCTGCGCCGTATCAAGATTGATCAGATTCGAAGTGAGGGATATTCATTTCAGATTGAGATGACGCGTGCCGCAAAGAAGACGGGTGCAAAGATTCTTGAAGTACCGATTACTTTCAAAGAACGTGAAAATGGCGTCAGTAAGATGTCAAAGAAGATTGTGAGAGAAGCGATGTTTCTTGTGACGGTATGGGGATTAAAGAGAGCCTTGCGTCTTAAGTAACTGGCGGTGGCGGTGGGATTTGAACCCACGGTTGAGTTTCCCCAACACGCGCTTTCGAGGCGCGCTCCTTAGGCCGCTCGGACACGCCACCGTGGGCGACTATACGCGAGG
>DAOROE010000057.1:0-4222 GCA_035441345.1 Candidatus Nanopelagicaceae bacterium | reverse complement strand
GGGTCTATTCACAGGGGTGGATAACCCTGTGGAGAATTACATGGATGTAATTAATAAAGAGGTATGAGCGGGTTTAGCGCCAGCGGGTCGCCAGCGAGAAACCGACGCCGATAAAGGCGAAGCCCACGACCATGTTCCAAGCACCGATATTTGGGATCGGGTACTGGGTTTGAGAGACATAGAAAATAACGATCCAGAAGAGGCCGATAAGGAATGCGCCAATCATCGTCGGAGCGAGCCAGCGAGGGCTTTCTAGCTCGAGAGGATTTGTCTCCGCCACAACCTGGGTGGGACGGTTATCTTTCTTCTTCTTGCGGATTCGCGATTTAGGCATGGTGGCAGATTACACGAAAGGATAGGTAGATGGGCAAACGGATACTCGTCGTCGATAACTACGACTCCTTTGTCTTCAACCTCGTCCAATATCTCCAACAACTCGGCGCCGAGTGCACTGTGGTTCGCAATGATGAGGTCGGCGCAGATGCTGCCGATAACTATGACGGGGTTTTGATTTCGCCCGGCCCTGGAACACCCGAAGCTGCAGGCGTTTCTATTGCAATGATCAAACACTGCGCTGAAATCAAAAAACCACTTCTTGGTGTTTGTTTGGGCCACCAAGCAATCGGTGTTGCATACGGCGCAACAGTAAGTCGCGCCCCAGAACTATTGCATGGCAAGACATCTGTTGTTTCCCATAACAACTCTGGAGTTCTTAATGAGATTCCAACGCCATTTACTGCAACGCGCTATCACTCACTCGCAATTGAAGAGAAAACACTTCCTCAAGAAATTGAAGTAACGGGACGTAGCGAAAGTGGAGTTGTGATGTCGATTCGCCACACATCGCTTCCTATTCACGGCGTGCAATTTCATCCCGAATCAGTACTCACAGAACATGGCTACCAAATGTTGGGGAATTGGTTAGTGGAGTGTGGGGATAAAGATGGCAGAAAGAAATCCGAAGGACTCTCTCCGGTAATGAGCCGTTAGTTCGGCGCTTTATTAATCGTAATCGTTACGGGAGATCCAATAATTTTGATCTCGCCAGCGCTGGGAGCTTGGGCGAGAACAATTCCCAGTGGTTGATTAGCGTCATACACCTCAACAACTTTCACAAAGAAACCACCTTGAGTTAACAAGGTCCTTGCTTCAATCTCGGTAACGCCGACTAATGAAGGAACTTGGACATTTCCACTAGCAATTTCGAGCACAACTCCAGATCCAGCTTCGATAGTGGTGCCAGGCTCTGGAATAACTTTCAAAACAATTCCAGGTTCCTGTTCGGAATCAACCGCAACAGTTCGGCTCACACGAAGTCCTGCAGCAACAAGTGCAGTACGTACTTCTTCTAGTGGTTTACCGATTAATCCAACTGGAACTGTTGTATCGCCTGGACCATCAGAGAGAGTGAGCGTTACCGCTGATCCTTGAGAGACACGAGTTGTGGCGAGTGGTAATTGATTCGAGACTCGATCGCGTGGAATGCGGGGATCGGGTGCGCGTTGGATAGTGATGGTAAATCCTTCGAGTTGCGCGCGCGCTTCACCTTCAGTTAAACCCACAACATTAGGCAGCGTCTGCATGGTTGTGGAGGTAGGGCTGAAAACTACGTAACTTCCGCCGCCGACAAGAAGAACAAGAGCAAGTGCAAGCGTAGCGATTCGATTACGACGATTAATCGGTTTCTTTTGGCGTGGGATTTGGGTGGTGATGCCTTCACCTTTTGATAACTTCTTTAAATCTTTCAACATTGCGTTAGCGCTCTGGTAGCGATCACTCGGATCCTTTGCCAAGGCAACGCTAAAGAAATTATTAAGCGCTGGATCTAGCGAAGGCTCAATTTCAGTAACTGGAGTGAGTTGTGCAGATACATGTTGGTAAGCAATAGCAACAGGGGTATCTCCAGAAAACGGAGGCTTACCAGAAACTAATTCATAGAAGAGACATCCAACAGAATACAAATCACTACGAGCATCAGCCTGGGTTCCAGTAGCTTGTTCTGGTGAGAGATATTGCGCAGTTCCAACAATGTTCCAAGTGCTGGTCATAGTTGCGCCGCCATCAGCAAGAGCGCGTGCGATTCCGAAATCCATCACTTTAATATCGCCAGAATCAGTAATCATGATATTTCCAGGCTTTATATCGCGATGAACGATTCCGCTCTTATGGGAGTACTGCAGCGCAATCAAAATTCCTTCAACGATTTCAACCGCTCTTTGGAGCGGAAAACGCTCGCCTTTATGCATAATGTCACGGAGAGTTTGGCCCTCTACATATTCCATGACGATGTACGGCATTGCACCGCTTGGCGTATCTTCTTTTCCAGAGTCATAAACCGAGACAATTCCGGGATGATTGAGCGCGGCAACAGCAAGTGCTTCTTTATTAAATCGCGTTACAAAAGATGGATCACGAGCTAAATCGCTTCTTAAAATCTTTACCGCAACTTCACGATGCAACCTTTGATCTTCCGCGACATAAACATCTGCCATGCCGCCAGTTCCGATCATCGCGCCTAGTTGGTAGCGATCGCCGAGAATTCTTTTCATGATGCAGCTCCAAAAGAAGTGGGAGCGATTGAGAGAGAAGACTCTCCAACTTCAGTTGCAATCACCGTGACATTATCGGGCGCACCATTCTTATATGTAAGGTCAACCAGAGTATTCACAGCGCTTTGTAAGTCTTCCTGTAGCGCTTGTGCAATCTTTCCTTCATCGACTACAGCGGTAAGGCCATCACTGCACACCAGATACTTGTCACCTTTAACAGCAGGATAGGCAACCAAAATCGGGGTGAGATTTTCTTTACCCATGATTGCTTGAGTTAAAAAGGATCGTTGTGGGTGATCAGCAATCTCATCCAAAGTAAGTCGGCCTTGATCAACTAACTCTTGAACGACGGTGTGATCGTGACTGATCTGCTCAATCTTCTTTCCGCGTATGCGGTAAGCGCGGGAATCTCCAACATGAAGCAGCAAAACATAATTATTAAAAAGCGAGATAGATGTAAGCGTTGTACCCATCCCAACTAATTCAGGACGTTGGGCGCCTATCTCAGCGATAGCGCTATCCATCGTTGTTATTGAAGATCGCAATAAATCTTCACGAGATTCATTATCGAGTTCTAGGTTCGAGAGGATCGGATTTAATTCTGCAAGCTTTGTGATGACAGTTCGTGAAGCAATCTCACCACCGATATATCCACCCATTCCATCAGCAACGGCAAGAATGTTGGGAGAGACAAAACCAGAATCTTCATTTCCTTCGCGCTGTAACCCCACTTCTGATCGCCAAGCAATATTCGAGAAGTGAAGATTTGTCGCCATAATTAACGAAGCCTAACGGGCAGAGCGCTGCTTAATAAAGTGCGCGCTTCTCTATCAGGGCGCCGAGTATCCTTACGCAGTGACGAGATACGCATACCTAGGTCCCGCAGGCACATTTACTGAGGCCGCGCTACGAACTATCTCGCAATCCGGTGATGAATTACTGCCTTACTCGAACGTTACTGCTGCTTTAGATGCGGTACGCCATGGCAAGGCAGATCGCGCACTTGTCCCAATCGAAAATTCTGTGGAAGGTGTTGTAGCTCGAACTCTTGATGAGTTAGCAATTGGTGAGCCGCTCGTTATTTATGGCGAAGTAACACTTCCCGTCTCTTTTGCTTTGCTAGTAAGTAAAGGTAATGAGAAAAATCCAATTAAGAAGATTGCTACCCATCCACACGCCGAAGCGCAATGCCGAACATTTATCGCTAAGAATTATCCAGATGCCGAAATCATCATCACATCATCAACTGCAGCTGCTGCACAGTCTCTGACAAAAAATGAATTTGATGCTGCAATCGCAGCACCTATTGCAGCCGAGACTTATGGACTATCAACCGTTGCCACAAATATCGGCGATAACGATGGTGCCGTTACGCGATTTGTTTTAGTTGGAAAACCTGGAACAGTTCCATCACCAACCGGACATGATCGAACTTCACTCGCTGCGTTTATTGGCGCAGACCATGCCGGCGCTCTTCTTGAAGTTCTCACAGAATTTTCAGTCCGCGGCGTAAATCTAACTTTTATCCAATCACGACCTACCGGACGCGAACTCGGTCACTACCACTTCATCATTGATGCCGAAGGTCATATCAACGAAGAGCGTGTAGGAGATGCGCTAATGGGACTTCGCCGCATCTGTGAAGATGTGAGATATCTAGGTTCATATCCCAG
>DAOROE010000056.1:0-4373 GCA_035441345.1 Candidatus Nanopelagicaceae bacterium | reverse complement strand
CGGTATCGGGAATAACCATCAAATCTTTCGACATTATGCGATGAACTTGGGTGAATCGATCAACGCCCTCCCAATCTTCTTCCATCACAATTCCGAGTGGCTTGCTATTTTCTACGACCACGATTGCGCCATGAGCACGCTTATGAATGAGTGATGCCGCATCAGCAACTGTTTGGTGGGCTTCCAATGTAATAGGTGTATCAAAAAGAATATGGCGTGATTTCATCCAGGAAATAACTTCTGCGACCACAGGAAGAGGAATGTCTTGGGGAATAACCGTGAGGCCACCACGTCGCGCAACCGTTTCTGCCATACGACGTCCAGAAATCGCAGTCATATTTGCTACGACAAGAGGAATTGTGGCGCCAGTCTTATCGGTGGTGTATAGATCTACATCCATACGGCTCGTTACATTGGAGCGCGACGGAATCATAAAAACATCGTCGTAAGTGAGATCGTGATTTGGTTGATGTAGTAACCGCACGTAGGGAAACTATAGACCTGTCAACGCGATAAGATAAATCAATGCCCGAATCGCTAATAAGTGCGCGTGGATTGACCAAGAAGTACGGTGACTTCACTGCGGTAGATGCCATCGACTTTGATGTAGCCAAGGGAGAATCCTTTGGACTTCTTGGCCCTAACGGAGCTGGCAAATCCACAACGATGCGCATCATCGCCGCCACTTCACAACGAACTTCTGGAACCATCACGATTCTCGATCGCGATCCTGAAGAGCATGGCCCCCAAATCCGCGCTCACCTTGGCGTTGTCCCTCAACAAGATAATTTGGATGGCGAATTAACAGTTGCCGAGAATCTCTTTATCTATGGTCGCTACTTTGGATTGAGTAAGAAATTTATCCGCGGAAAAATCGAAGAGCTGCTTGAGTTTGCACAACTTGAAGAGAAACGAAATTCAAAAGTTGATGCCTTGAGTGGAGGCATGAAACGTCGCTTAACAATTGCGCGTGCATTGATTAGTGAGCCAGACATTCTGATGCTAGATGAACCAACGACTGGTCTTGACCCACAAGCGCGACATATCTTGTGGGATCGTCTATTCCGCTTAAAAGAGACTGGAGTCACGCTAGTTCTAACAACTCACTTTATGGATGAAGCGGAACAGCTCTGCGACCGTCTTGTGGTGATGGATAAAGGCCGAATCATGGCTGAAGGCTCGCCCCTCGAACTCATCAAGACTTACTCCACTAAGGAAGTTTTGGAAGTCCGTTTTGGTTCTGAGCGGAATAAAGAAGTAGCTCCAATCTTGCGATCTATGTGCGATCGCATCGAAGAGTTGCCTGATCGCATCTTGATGTATGTCGAAGATGGCGAAGCGCTTCTCGAAGAGATTGTCGCCAAGAAGTTACACCCCACTACATCCTTGGTCCGTCGTAGCTCTCTTGAAGATGTCTTCTTGAGATTGACCGGCCGATCTCTGATTGAGTAAAGATGAACTCTGGAATTAACGTCGCCAAGATTCGCAGCATAGGAGCTGCGTACATCGCCGAAGCGCGCATCTCTCAGATGATGAAATGGAAAGGCATTATCGCCATTGTCGCGATCGGTAATCCGCTCTTCTATCTCGTTGCGATTGGAATTGGAATTGGCGTATTGGTAAATGAGAATTCTGGAACATCAGGAACTGGAGGCGTTGAATATATAACTTTCATAGCCCCAGCACTTCTAGCGAGCGCAGCCCTCACAGGCGCTATGGATGAAGCAATGTTTCCCGTGATGGAAGGTTTCAAATGGCGCAAACTTTTTTACGCCATGAATGCAACTCCCATTACTGGACCTCAAATTGCGCTGGGGGTATTTATCGCAGCAATGATCCGGGTTGCCTTTACCGTAATCTGTTATTGGATCTTGTTAGTTGCCTTTGGAATCGTCACGATTTCCCAATCATGGGATGTCATTCCGGTAACTATGTTTGCAGCAGGAGCGTTCGCGGCAATCATTATGGGAATCACCGCAAAGGTGAAGAACGACGATTACTTCATGACGATTCTTGGACGCCTAGTAATAATGCCGATGTTTCTCTTTTCGGGAACCTTTTTCCCGTTGGAAAGCATGCCGAGATTCCTTCAACCTATCGGTTGGATATCACCGCTCTGGCACGCAACTGAATTGGGACGTTATTTTTCTTATGGTTATTCGATTAGCGCATCGATGATATTTATACATTTCGCATATCTCGCAGCCATGCTTGCCACCGGGTTTGCAATTGCAAATCGCACATTCACTGTGAGGCTAACTAAATGAGCAACGCCGTTCAGATCGCTGATGCACGTGCGAATCGTGTTGGCCACCAACTTTATGCTGGACGCGCTCGCGCCATCATTGAGCGTTCACTTATCGCACTTCGATCTTCGACCTGGGTTCCCATCGCCACAGGTTTTGTCGAACCAGTTCTTTATCTACTGGCTTTCGGCTACGGTATGGGTGAACTTATTGGAAATATCGATTTCGGTGGTAAGACAATCGATTACACCGTCTTCATCGCCCCAGGTTTGCTCGCCACGAGCGCTATGAATGGCGCGATTTACGACTCTACATGGAATGTCTTCTTCAAACTCAACGAGAGCAAGCTCTACCAAGGCATGCTCGCAACTCCACTTGGGCCACTAGATGTTGCGCTCGGAGAAATCACTTGGGCGCTACTTCGTGGACTTTCATATGCGATTGCGTTTATGGCAATCACAGCGCCACTGGGATTAGTCCCTGGAGCGGCTGCCATCCTTGCAATACCTGCTGCAGTCTTTATCGCATTTGGTTTTGCATCTTTTGGAATGGCGATTACCTCGTACTTTAAAACTTACCAACAAATGGGAATGATCAATATCGTTCTTCTTCCCATGTTTCTCTTCTCGGGATCTCTGTATCCCATCTCTGTTTATCCAGATTGGTTAGAGTTCTTAATTAAATTGATGCCTTCATGGCATGGTATTGAATTAATAAGAGATGTCTGGTTCTCAGCTTTCGATAGCGGAACGTTGATACATGTGAGTTATTTCTGTGTAATGATTGTGACGGGTCTATATTTCACAACACGGAGATTACGAAACTTGTTTATGCGGTAATTACGCATGAGCCACGCATAAAAACCATCTCTTGACTGCCCCTAATACCCAGGAGTAAACTCCCCTTTAGCAAGACAACAGTTTTTCTTTAGAACAGGGGTGTGGTACCAACAAATCGGATCTTCTGATCCGTATTTGGGAAGTCCCGAAACTCCCATGTTTAATAAAACGCATCATCAACAAACCTTCAGATCAACACCTAACCGTGTTAAACCGGTTCCTGCAGCGCGCATCCAAGAACTTCTCGATATTGAGCGCGCGAAATTTACAAAGCAAGCTCCTGAATCTGGCGCAGAAAATCTCCGTGCTTCAAAAGTTACGCCACTTGGCGTCGCATCCAGTTTCCAGCATTGGGATCCGTATCCAATTTCAATCGTTGCTGCTAAAGGCGCTTGGTTAAAGGATGTCGATGGTCGCGAGATGCTTGATCTCTCGATGGGATTTGGCGCACTCCTTGTCGGCCACCTCAATGACGAAGTAGTAAAAGAAGCCCACGCCACTCTCGATGTCGGCACTCTCTTTGCCACTCCTTCACCCATCACCCGAGATGGCGCTGAAATCATCTGCCGCCGCTTCGGCCTCGACATGGTCCGCTTCGCCAACTCCGGCACAGAAGCCACGATGTATGCGCTGCGCACTGCTCGCGCCGCCACCGGAAAGCTTGGAGTCATCAAGATTGAGGGCGGATACCACGGTTCATTTGATCCACTTATGGTTTCTGCTAAACCAGCGCTCGATAAAGCCGGCGATCCACATTCACCTAACTCGGTTCCACTTCCTGCCACAGTTCCTGGCGATGTCTATGTCGTTCCTTATAACGATGCAGATGCAATTGAGAGAGTTTTAAAGAAAGATGCTGACAAGATCGCATGTGTATTTATGGAGCCGGTTCTAGAAAATATTGGAATTGTGCTTCCTGATATGGGATACCTCGAAAGAGTTCGCGAGCTCTGCGATCAATATGGCGTGCTCCTTGTTTTTGATGAAGTAAAGACCGGACTCACCGCAGGTCCTCAAGGCGCCGCACAAAGACTGGGCGTTAAACCTGATCTCATCGCGCTCGCAAAATCCATCGGTGGCGGAATTCCTGTTGCAGCATTTGGTGGAAAGCGCGAATACATGGATGTTGTTGTTAAGGGTCAACACTCACACCTTGGAACATTTAATGGCCATTACCTTGCGATGGCAGGTATTCGTGCTGTTGATCGTCTCTGTACCCCTGAAGCGCTCCAGCGTTGTGAAGATTTAAATCGTCAAGCGCTCACAAGAATTTCCGACATCATTAATG
>DAOROE010000055.1:0-4539 GCA_035441345.1 Candidatus Nanopelagicaceae bacterium | reverse complement strand
TCCTCGAATTTCGAGCGTCGCGATCCACCACTTTTGCCCGAAGAACGTCGAGCCAACTCGCGATCAACTTCTCGATTAGCTTGTTTCTCCATCAACGCCGCACGCTTATCGTGTGCTTTCTTTCCTCGCGCAAGACCCATCTCAACTTTTGCTTTGCCATCTTTAAAGTAGAGAGACAAAGGAATTAGTGTCATTCCACCCTCTTTGAGAGTTCCAATGAGTTTCGTTATCTCACGTTTACTCATGAGAAGTTTTCTTTTTCTACGAGGCTCATGATTGGTCCATGATCCCTCGTTGTATTCAGGAATATGCACACCACTGAGCCAGAGCTCTCCATCTTCAACAAGTGCGTATCCATCTGTCAGGGTGGCGCGTCCAGCACGGAGTGACTTCACTTCCGTTCCCATTAAGACAAGACCTGCTTCAAATACTTCGTCAATGAAGTAGTCATGACGCCCCTTCTTATTCTGGGCGATTAACTTCTTGCCTACTTCCTTGACCATAGGTCAAGGGTATCTTTACTGCAGAGCTATTTCTTCGAGGTAAGCGATGCAAGTCCACCAAGTACCTGGAGCGCCTTAATTCCTATTTCGGAGGAGCTGACCTCAAGATCCGGGATGATTCCTAATTCTTCAATCACTCTTCCTGATGGAGTGCGATAGAGAGCTACCGTTAATTCCAACTTTGATCCATCATCCAAGGTAACTAATTCTTGGACAGATCCTTTTCCATAACTACGCTCACCAACAACTACCCCACGATTACGATCCTGGAAAGCTCCTGCCAATATCTCCGCAGAACTTGCTGTATTGCGATTGATCATGAGAATCACCGGAGCATTTATGGGTTTTGGATTAGAAGCTTTAAAGAGCCTTTCATTTCCATTAACTTGATAAGAAACAATCACTCCATTACCAATGAAGAGTTGAGCTACCTTCACTGCTTCTTCAATCAATCCACCAGGGTTATTTCGCAGATCAAGAATTACCCCTGACTTAAATTTTAGTTTGGAGAGAGACTCAGCTACATCTGCTGCAGTTCCCGTGCCGAAAGAGGCAATTTCGATCAGTGCAACAGAGTCTGTTACTTGGCTCGCTTCAACGGTTCTTAACGCAACTTTTTCTGTGGATAGAGTAGCCAGAATTCTCTTATCTTCACGATCAACCAATAATTCAATTCTCTTACCTACTTCGCCTCGAATTAAAGCAATAACGGAGGTGAGAGATGCGCCGCGAACGTCAGTTCCATTCACCTCTAGAACTTGATCGCCAACGTTGAGACCCGAGCGTGATGCTGGAGAATCTTCTTGAATTGAAGAGATCTTTACTTGTCCACCGCGTGACTTCGAAAGCCATACTCCGATTCCCGTAAACATATTGGAGCTCTGTTCCTCTAGAACTTCGAGAGCACTCTTCGGGAAGTAATTAGCCCATTCATCTCCAGAAGCTTTCAAAGCTCCTTCAATAGCAGCGCGTTCGAGAACTTCACGATCAATTTGCTTGGCACCAGAATCTAAAATCGTGGAGATCGCTTCATCTACTTGTGTAGTTCCCGTCTTGCTTCCAACTTGAACGCCAATACCAAAGATCAAACCCATAATTATCAAGAGAATTGTTGCTCTGCGATAGAAATCTACATTTAGTTTTACGTCTCTTTTAACTCCTTGAGGCTTAACACTCAAGGCAATTTCATCACCATCGCTGATAACCGCCTCGACAGGTGGTTTTTTGACTTTACTTTGTCCGCGAATCACAGTCCGTTTCTTGGCAGAAGTCTGCGAGGAATTACCTGGCTTCTTCGCGGACATGTGGGGAAACCTCATTCACTAACTTAAGTTGGAGAAATTAGGGAGAGAAAGGTAACTCAGTAAAGCAATCTAACTCAACTAGCGAGTTAGACCTTGAGGTATTTACGCAGTGTTAGCACCGATGCGAGCGCCGAGACTAGGAGTCCAGTGCCGAGCAGATATGCCGAAGCAAGCCAGACATCACTCCAGGTAAAGAAATTTGTAAAAGTTAACAAAGGAGCAATCCGGTCATCAATAACGTACTTCAAGCCCGATAGAAGTCCAACTGAGAATCCCCAACCCAGGATCGCCGAGAAGACACCTTCCAAAATAAATGGAAGTTGAATGGAGAAAGAGCTTGCGCCTACAAGCTTCATCACATTTGTCTCGCGACGTCGATTGAAAGCCGCGATTCTCAAAGTGTTGCTAATAAGCAACGCTGCAGTAAGAACGCTCGCAAACCCAATGGCAAGCGCACCATCGCGTAGCACATTCAAGAGTCGGAAGAATTTCTCCAAGATTGATCGCTGATCTTGTACGACATCAACGCCAGGTCGACCTGAGAAAGCACTTTGGACAACAGCAAATTGAGTTGGGTCTTTCAGTTTCACTCGGAAAGATTCTGGTAGTTGATCTGCAGTTACGTTCTGAGAAATAGCAGAATCCTTAAATCTCTCTTGGAATCTATCAAACGCTTCAGATTGGGATTCGTAATACACCGTGTCCACAACAGGAAGTTCTTCTAAATCATTTTGAATCTCAAGGCGTTGCTGGGCAGTCACAACTCCCCCAGCACATGACGGTGAGTCAGAGAGGGAGCCGCAGAGATAAACCGATACTTCAATCTTGTCGTACCAGTAATCCTTCATCACTCTCACTTGAGCATTAGAGAGCAATCCGATTCCTAGCAGGGAGAGAGAAATGGCAACAGTAATAACGACAGCAAAAGTCATGGTCAGATTGCGACGGAGTCCGATTCCTACTTCACTGAGAATAAATCCTGCGCGCATAGCTACCCCGTGTATCCGTAAACTCCGCGGGCTTGGTCGCGGATAACTTGGCCTTTATCTAGTTCGATAACGCGCTTGCGCATCTGATCCACAATTCCAGCATCATGAGTCGCCATAACAACCGTAGTTCCCTCACGATTAATGCGATCGAGCAACTTCATAATCCCGACCGATGTTGCAGGATCTAAGTTTCCTGTGGGCTCATCAGCAATAAGAATGGCTGGATTACTCACATAAGCGCGTGCGATTGCAACGCGTTGCTGTTCGCCACCCGATAATTCGCCAGGTTTGCGATCTGCTTTATCTTCAAGACCAACAAGTTCTAAAACCTCAGGAACTTCACGAGCAATCTCTTTCTTCGAGAATCCCAGAACGTGAAGCGTAAAAGCTACGTTCTCTGCGACTGTCTTATTCGGCAGCAATCGAAAATCTTGAAATACCGTTCCAACTTGGCGACGGAGCTCTGGAACTTTCCAATTAGATAGCGTTCCCAAGTCTTTTCCTGCAACATGGATACGTCCCGATGTTGGCTTCTCTTCGCGAAGCACAAGACGCAGGAATGTTGACTTACCGGAACCGGAAAGACCCACCAAGAAAACGAACTCGCCTTTTTCGATATCGATGCTCACATTATCGAGAGCAGGTCGATCGGTCTTGGAATAGACCTTGGTTACGTTTTCGAAGCGAATCACGGGTGTGATTTTAGGTAGCACTCAGGTAAAAGTTCAGGATAAACCCGCCTATTTGGGGTGAGAAAAAACGCAGAAAGAGGCGTTAAGCGCGGGAATATTGCACAGAGAAGAAGGAACTCGCTTACTTCTTCTCCCGGCGCCAACGAATTCCCGAAGCAATAAATCCATCAAGATCACCGTCGAGTACAGCTTGAGTATTACCCGTTTCAAAGTCAGTGCGATGATCCTTCACCATTTGATAGGGATGAAGGACATAGGAACGAATCTGATTTCCCCATGATCCAGAGGTATCTCCGCGCAGTGCATCAATCTTTGCTCGCTCTTCTTGATTGCGTTTTTCAAGAAGTTTTGACTGGAGTACTGCCATCGCAGTCGCACGATTTTGTATCTGGGAACGTTCGTTCTGACACGAAACAACAATCCCTGTGGGAATATGCGTAATTCGAACAGCAGAGTCGGTTGTATTTACACCTTGCCCGCCAGGCCCAGATGAGCGATACACATCTACACGAATATCTTTTTCATCAATATCTATGTGATCGCTCTGATCAACAACGGGAACTACTTCAACACCTGCAAAAGATGTGTGCCGGCGGTTTTGGCTATCAAATGGTGAAATTCGTACCAAACGATGGGTTCCCTGCTCCACAGAAAGCGTTCCATATGCATAAGAGCCTGAAACTCTAAAGGTTGTGGATTTGATTCCTGCTTCTTCAGCATACGAGGTTTCTAATACATTGACGCCATAATTATGGCGCTCGCAATATCTCAGATACATTCTTGAAACCATTTCAGCCCAATCCGCAGCATCGACGCCACCAGCTTCTGATCGAATCGTGATAAGGGCATCGCGGTGATCGTATTCGCCGCTCAACAGAGTTTGAACTTCAAGATCAGAGATGGCTGCAGTTAAGGAATCAAGTTCTTTTTCGACTTCTTGTCTCGCATTAACGTCATTCTCGTTATTGGCGAGTTCTAACATGATCGGCAGATCCCCAATGCGATTTCTTAGCCCTGAAACCTTATTTATGGTTCCCTGAACTCTTGATAA
>DAOROE010000054.1:0-4696 GCA_035441345.1 Candidatus Nanopelagicaceae bacterium | reverse complement strand
ACTCCAGGAACGGTGTTGTCCCAACCCTTTACATCTTCGGGCTTGCGAGGCGCCTTGCCAATGTAACGAGCAGATGGACGAATCAATCGACCGGTGCGCTTCTGTTCCAAGATATGCGCAGACCAACCAGCTGTTCGTGCCGAAGTAAACATCGGCGTAAACATATGTCCAGGAACTTCTGCGAAATCAAGAAGTACTGCGGCCCAGAACTCAACATTGGTTTCAAGTACGCGATCAGGGCGACGTTCACGTAATTCGGCAAGCGCTGCTTCTTCAAGCGCTTTCGCAACTTGGTAACGAGGTGCGCCAAGTTCTTCACAGGTACGACGAAGAGTGCGTGAGCGAGGATCTTGGGCGCGATAAACGCGATGGCCAAATCCCATCAAACGCTCGCCTTTATCGAGCAATTCTTTTACATATTTACGTGCATCGCCGATTCTTTCAACTTCTTCAATCATATGAAGAACTCGAGATGGCGCGCCACCATGGAGTGGGCCAGACATCGCGCCAATTGCGCCAGAAATGGATGCAGCAACATCTGCACCAGTAGAAGCAATAACACGAGCGGTAAATGTTGAAGCATTCATTCCATGTTCTGCTGCTGAAACAAAATAGGCATCAATAGCGCGAACATGTTTTGGATCTGGTTCACCTCTCCAGCGAATCATCATGCGCTCTACGACAGTGTGTGCTTTATCAACTTCTGATTGTGGAACCATAGGCTGCCAAGTTCCGCGAGCTGATTGGGCAACATAGGAAAGCAACATGACTGAAACTCGAGCGAGGTTGCTCCGAGCTTCTTCATCAGAAATATCAAGAAGTGGCTTCAATCCCCAGGCCGGCGCAAGCATCGCAATCGCAGATTGGACGTCAACGCGAACATCACCGGAGTGAATCGGAATGGGAAATGGTTCTGCGGCAGGAAGTCCAGGATTAAATTCATCATCGACAAGCAATCCCCACACGTTTCCAAAAGAAACGCGCCCTACGAGATCATCGATATCTACACCGCGGTATCGAAGCGCACTACCTTCTTTATCTGGTTCTGCGATTTCTGATTCAAATGCGATTACGCCTTCAAGACCGGGTTTAAAGTCATCTGCCATGCGCCGTATTCTGCCCCTATCGGTGAAGTGCGCAAAACGGCGCAGTCAAAGATGCCCTATCGCCTAAAGTGACGTTAGATACACCCATGACAGAGAGAAATCAGCCTGAGGTAGACCGCGCTGAAATCTCGGCAATGCGCCGTTCCTATGGCGAAGTTGGAATCACTGAAGCAGCCATCAACCAGGATCCGATTTCGCAATTTCAAATCTGGCTCAAAGAAGCCGCGGCAAACTCCATGATTGTTGAAGCCAATGCCATGGTCCTCTCCACTGTTGGATCTGGAAAGCCAACATCGCGCACCGTCCTTCTCAAAGATGTGACTGCTTCAGGATTTACCTTCTTCACTAACTATGGATCTCGTAAGGCAAATGAAATTTCGAATAACTCTGCCGTCTCACTTCTCTTTCCTTGGTATCCGATGGAGCGCCAAGTAATTGTCTTAGGAGATGCAGTGCGAATTTCAGAGACAGAATCTGAAAAGTATTTTGCAACTCGCCCCTGGTCGAGCCAAATTGGTGCATGGGCCAGCAATCAATCAGAAGTCCTTGATTCACGAGAAGTTCTCGAAGCGCGTTGGAAAGATATCGCCGCTAAATATCCGGAAGGTTCTACAGTGCCTAAACCTCCACATTGGGGTGGGTTCTTGGTCACACCAATAAGTATTGAATTCTGGCAAGGACGGTATTCACGCCTCCATGATCGCCTCAGATTCACACGCAATGTTGAGCTCGATAGCAACCAAGCCGAAACCAATTGGAAGCTAGAACGCTTCTTCCCATAGGCTTAGCGCGTTATGTCCGATATCAAGATTCCCGATAATTTAAAGCCGCGCGATGGCCGTTTTGGTTGCGGTCCATCAAAGATCCGACCTGAAGCGCTCTCATCTCTCGCTGCATCGGGTACTTCCATTCTTGGAACTTCGCACCGTCAAAAGGCCGTTAAGAACGTTGTCGGAAGAGTGCGCACTGGGCTCTCCTCACTCTTCAATCTGCCTGAAGGATATGAAGTTGTTCTAGGAAATGGTGGTTCTACTGCGTTCTGGGATATCGCCACTTTTGGACTTATTGAAAAGAAATCACAACACTTAAGTTTCGGTGAGTTCTCTTCGAAATTTGCTTCTGCTGCAAAGGAAGCTCCATTCCTTGACGAACCCACAGTCATCAAATCTGAACCGGGCTCTCATCCACTTCCTGTCGCAGAAGCTGGCGTAGATGTCTATGCCCTGACTCATAATGAAACTTCTACTGGCGTTGCAATGCCAATCAAACGTCCTGCTGGTACTGATGGCGCGCTGGTTCTCGTTGACGCCACCAGCGCTGCTGGTGGACTCGATGTTTCCGCACAAGAATTTGATACCTATTACTTCGCCCCACAAAAATCTTTCGCATCTGATGGTGGTTTGTGGCTGGCCCTGATGAGCCCCGCTGCGATTGCTCGCGTTGCAAAAATCAAAGAAAGTGGGCGTTGGGTTCCAGCGTTCTTTGACTTAACGATTGCAATTGAGAACTCTCGCTTAGATCAGACTTACAACACTCCTGCGGTCGCGACTTTGATGTTGCTCGCTGATCAGATCGAGTGGATGAACACCAACGGCGGTATGTCCTTTGCAGCTGGACGCTCTTCGAAATCTGCAGAAATCATGTATGGCTGGGCTGAGAAGACTTCGTACACAACTCCTTTTGTCACTGATCCTGCGATGCGCTCAAAAGTCGTTGCCACTATCAACTTCGATGATGCGATTGATGCACTTGAGATTGCAAAAGCGCTCCGCGCTAACGGAATTGTTGATACTGAGCCTTATCGCAAACTAGGAAAGAACCAACTCCGTATTGGAATGTTTCCCTCTGTTGATCCTGAGGATATTTCAGCTCTCACACAGTGCATTGAATTTGTTGTCGAGAACTTGAAGAAGTAACAGAGCCACAACTCTTGTCTGGACAGATCTACAAACGCGATCAAGTATTTTGGTTGGCAGCGCTCCAGACTGGAGTATTTGGCATCTTCATGGGTGGATTTGGCCCAGCGCTTCCTCTTCTTCAAGCTGATCAAGGTACTTCTGCAGCCGTCGCCGGACTTCATGGAACAGCGATGGGTATCTCCTCAATTATCGCCGGCTCCATTAATGCGCGTGTGGCTCATAGATTTGGACGGCCTCAAAGTGTCTGGTTGGGTCTGATAATTTTCAACATCGGAGCCATGTCTTTTATTGTTCTACCAAAAGCATGGCAAACAATTCCAGCAATCCTCATCGCAGGAATTGGAATGTCCTTAACAATCACCAATTCATTAATGAATGTATCTGGGCACTATAAATCTCATGCGCCCCGGGCGGTTTCTCAAGCAAATGGCGTGAATTCAGCCTTTGTTTTATTGGGAAACTTCATCATCGGTGTTATTGCTGGTTCGCAATTTAGTTGGCGACTAGGACTCCTGGTCTGCTTGCCATTTGCCATTATTTTATATTTGACACTAGGCCGACAACAAAGAACTGAACATATTCCAGATACCGAAGGACATCAGACCGGTTCATTACCTCTGAAATATTGGCTAAGTTGGATAGGAATGATGTTCTGTATTGCAGCGGAATTTGCCGTGGCATTCTGGGCAGCTGCCTTGTTTAGAGAGAAGACAGATCTCAGTGCAGCGCTCTCAACAACACTTGTCCTCGCTTTTCCATGTGGAATGATGATTGGCCGTTGGTTTGGAACACATATCTTCCCAACGATGGATATCGATGACCGACTCCGTGCGATTATTGCGCTCCAAGGCGGAGGATTCGCGCTCTTCTGGTTCTCCACTAATCCATGGCTCTCTTTCACAGCGCTATTCATTGTCGGACTTGGTACTTCTATGCAATTTGCGCTTTCATCTCTTCGTTTACTTCGCTTCGGAAGAGAAAAACCTGATCTTGCCATCGGAAAATCAAGCTTGAGCGCTGGCATTGCGATTGGTCTATCTCCGCTACTTCTCGGGCTTTTGGCAGATAGGTTCGGCATTGTTCAAGGATTCTTACTTGTTCCAGCGCTCATTATCTGCGCCTTTGTTATTGTTACCTTGGTTCCATCAAAGAGCGAGTTAATATCGGAGGAGAAATGAACTACAAAACTCGGAGAATCGTCACTCTTGTAATTCTTTTTAGCTTAGTCTTTTTTGTCCTCATAAGTGGTCTCTAAAACATCAGCTACTGCGAAGCTTGCAGGTGGAGCTGATTTATCGTGGAATTGTGAATAGGTAATTGCTGCTGCTAATAATGAAATAGTTCCACAGATTCCAATAGTTTCACGAGTGCCAATTACTTGCGTCATCCAACCAATAAGTGGAGAGACGATTGGCGTGCCACCAAGAAACACCGTGAGATAAATGCCCATCACTCGTCCTCGAATATCAGAATCTGTTCGCATCTGAACCATCGTGTTAGCCCCGATAAATGTTAAGAGAGCAACACAACCGATCAGCGGCAAGAAAATCGCATAAATCGCGTAGCTCGGGGCAAATGATCCGGCAACAAGGAGCGCGCTAAAAATCATGGAACCTAACATCACAAATCGTGGGCCACGTTTCTTCTCTAATCGCGCAGAGATAATCGCGC
>DAOROE010000053.1:0-4819 GCA_035441345.1 Candidatus Nanopelagicaceae bacterium | reverse complement strand
GATTTCATGAAGTAACTCGATGGTGAAAGTAATGGCCCGCCGATCTTTCGATCAAGAGCTAACTTTGCACAACGAACTGCATCAATAATCACACCTGCTGAGTTTGGTGAATCCCATACTTCAAGCTTGTATTCAATATTCAATGGAACATCACCGAATGCTCGTCCCTCAAGGCGTACGAACGCCCACTTACGATCATCAAGCCATTCAACATAATCCGAAGGACCAATATGAACGTTTCCTGCACCCATGTCGTAATCAAGTTGTGAGGTCACGGATTGAGTTTTGGAGATCTTCTTTGATTCAAGGCGATCGCGCTCCAACATGTTTTTGAAGTCCATGTTTCCGCCGACATTGAGTTGATATGTGCGCTCTACCTTCACGCCGCGGTCCTGGAACAACTTGGTAAGGATGCGGTGGGTAATTGTCGCGCCGACTTGAGACTTGATGTCATCGCCGATGATTGGAAGTCCAGCTTTGCTGAACTTATCGGCCCATTCCGGATTTGTGGCGATAAATACGGGCAACGCATTAACAAAAGCGCATCCCGCATCGAGGGCGCACTGGGCATAGAACTTTGCGGCGTCTTCCGAACCGACCGGTAGATAACAAACGAGTACATCAACTTTGGCGTCTTTCAGGGCCTGGACCACATTTACCGGCGCAGCGGTTGATTCAGTGATGGTTTCTTTGTAGTACCGCCCAAGTCCATCTCTGGTTTCCCCACGAAGAACTGTGATTCCCGATTTTGGGACATCAGCAAATTTAATGGTGTTATTTTCACTCGCCCACATCGCATCAACGAGATCAAGGCCAACCTTCTTGGAGTCCACATCAAATGCGGCAACGAACTTCACATCCTTGACGTGATATCCCCCGACAACAACATTCATGAGTCCTGGGATCTCTTGATCAATCGGCGCATCTTTGTAGTAATGCACGCCCTGAATCAGAGAGTTTGCGCAATTGCCGACTCCTACGATGGCAACGCGAATTTCTTTTGTTGAGGTCACGAGGTTTTCCTTTCAGACTTAATCATTTCTTCGAGCCAAGCGATCTCTCGCTCTGCAGTTTCAAGGGAGTGGCGACGCCATTCCACGAGGTATTTATCAAGGCCAACGGCAGACCTTTCGAGGTCGGCGCGAAGAATTTCGGCCTTCTCCTTGAGGCGGCGATGGCGCCCCTCAAGAATTCTTAATCTGCTTCGAGTAGATGTCGGGCTGAAGAAGGCGACGTGTACTTCGAAGTTATCGTCATCCCAGGATTGTGGGTTGACGCTTTCAGTAAGTTCATCAAATTTCTCTTGACCATCTTTGGTGATGGAGTAAACGATGCGAACTCTTTTGGAACGTCCGCCTTTGGGGACTTCGGCTTGAGAGATAAGTCCTGCATCAACCATGCGGCGAAGTTGTGGGTAGAGCACCGAGAATGAGAGCGCACGGAATGGTCCAAAGATTGAAGTCAGGCGCTTGCGCAGCTCGTATCCATGGAGCGAGTTCTGTGAGAGCAGCCCAAGGAGCGCAAACTCCAAGGATTCTGAGCGGGATCTCACGAGAGTCTCTCCTTTAGGGGTATATATCGATTCGATATATCGAGTCGGTAGTTAACTCGATATATGGCTGACCTGCAACTTTTCTCCCATCGTGTCGTTATCGAATTCTCAGTTTCGGCGCGTCATACCGCTGGGTAGGTCATGTGCGGTCGTACCCTCTTTTTCTAGAGATTGCCCGCACCCTCTTGTCGTCTACGGATCTACAGGGCGCTCTAGAAATGAGGACCTCTACATGAGTCTCTTCTCTTGGAAGCTACACGGGACCGGAACCAGCATCGCGCCTGGTGCGGTCGTTTCCACAGATGAACGACTAAGTTGGCCACGCACTATTGGAGTTGGCCTACAGCACATTGCAGCAATGTTCGGCGCAACCTTCCTCGTGCCGATTCTTACCGGCTTGCCACCTACGACCACACTTTTCTTCTCTGGCGTAGGAACGATGCTCTTCCTCATCATCACACAAAACAAAGTTCCGAGCTATCTCGGATCATCTTTCGCTTTCCTTGCACCCATCGCCGCATCTGTAAAGAGCGACAGCATGGCTGTTGCGCTCGGTGGCGTTGTAGCAACGGGCGTCATGTTGGCACTTGTCGGCTTAATCGCTCGCGCAGTCGGAACCGGTTGGATCAACTGGATGTTGCCACCCGTTGTAACGGGAACCATCGTTATGGTGATTGGTTTCAATCTTGCGGGCGCAGCTAAAGGTGGATTAGCAAGCGGCCCAATGCTGGGAACAATTACCCTCCTTGCAATTGCTGGGTTCGCCGCTTTCTCTCGCGGCTTCATCGGACGCATCTCGATCTTCCTCGGAGTTGTCGTCGGATACGCGGTTGCCTTCGTTATGGGTGATGTGAAGACTGATGGAATTACTGCAGCGAAGTGGGTTGCAGCTCCAACCTTCACAACTCCAGAATTCAAAGTCAGCGCCATCATTCTCTTCATTCCCGTCGTACTTGTACTTATCGCTGAGAACGTAGGACACGTTAAAGCGGTATCCAATATGACCGGCAAAGATCTCGATGATCAGATGGGAAATGCTCTCTTTGCTGACGGCGTTGCTACTACTCTCGCTGGAGCCGGTGGCGGTTCAGGAACAACAACCTACGCTGAAAATATTGGCGTTATGGCCGCAACCCGCGTCTACTCAACAGCTGCATATTGGATCGCAGCTCTTGGAGCGATCATTCTCTCTATTTCACCTAAGTTCGGTGCAGTGTTGAGCGCCATCCCAGGTGGCGTCCTTGGAGGCGCACAAGTTGCGCTCTTCGGAATGATCGGAATCCTTGGAGCAAAGATTTGGATTGAATCACGCGTTAATTTTGCTGATTCAACAAATCTCATCGTTGCAGGATCGGCAATCATCATCGGTATCGCGGATATCTCGTGGACCAACGGTGATTTCACATTTAACGGAATCATCAATGCAACGGTGGTAGCTATTGTTGGCTATCGCGTATTCCACGGAATTTCAAAGTCACGTGGAACAAGCGCTGCATAAATAGATCAGTAACTGCGAACGCCTGGCCATACGGTCAGGCGTTCGTGCTTTTATAACGAATACACTCTTCCTTATGGCTCTCGATTTTCCCGCTCGATATCCCGAATATCTCGTTGCTGCGATGGTGATCATTCTTGCTCCTGGGCCCAGCGTTCTCTTCATCATCGCTCGAGCTATCGCGTGGGGTCGGGCAACAGCCGTTGCAACTGCTGCGGGAAATGTAACCGGCGCTTTCACGCTCTCACTTATGGTGGCTTTTGGCCTTGGACCAATCCTGCAAAGAAGTGAGGCAGCATTCATCGGCGTACAAGTGCTTGGTGGTTTCTATTTGATCTATCTAGGTATCGATGCAATTCGTCATTCCAAAATTCATGCTGAAGATATGGTGAATCAAGGCGAGATTAAACCGTCGGCTCTGAGATCAGCCAGAGATGGTTTCTGGGTGGGAGCTCTTAATCCAAAGGGGTTAGTTTTCTTCGCAGCGATATTGCCGCAATTCTTGGATCGAGATTCAACCAGTGTGACATCACAACTGGTTCTCATGGGAGCAACATTTGCAGTCTTGGCGTTCTTCTCTGATGGCTCGTGGGGATTGCTTGCCGGCACGGTTCGTGAATGGATGGCAACATCACCCGGGCGTCTAGTAACGATGCGCAAAATCGGTGGGCTCGTCATGATCACATTGGGGATATTCACTCTGATTTCAGCGGTGTAATCAGCCGAAATGTCAGTGGTGCAGGGCAGAATCGCGCCATGAGTAAAGCCCGAGAATTTATTAGCCCTAGCGATCTGACCTTTTCATGGAATGGTTGCCATCGATGTTTATGGCTTAATTACAACCATGGCGTCAAAGCTCCATCATTTATGCCACTTGTCGGCGAACTATCGGCGATGCAGGAAAATCACTTCAATGGCGCTATCTCTTCCCAACTCCATCCCGAGATCAAGGAAGGTCGCGTTCTAGATCGTGGTGGATGGGTGAAATCAGTACCTATTCCCTATAACGGCAAGCCATCGCCCTACGCAATTCGCGGTAAATATGACTTACTCATGGAGTTCCAAGATGGAACTTTTGGAATTATTGACTGTAAGTTCCAAGGAAAAGATAACGATAAGAGTGATTTTTACGCTCCCCAACTTGAAGCTTATGCATACGCACTAGAAAATCCTGTATCGGGTGAAGCGCGAAAAGTTTCGGTCATTGGTTTATTGGTCTGGTCCCCCAAAAAACCCATCGGTGATCCTCACTCTGGCTTCTCACTTGGACTTAACAGCTCGTGGTTCCCCATCACTCGCAATCCAGATGGTCTACAGGAACGACTTCAGGATTTCATAGAAGTTATCTCAGGTCCTACCCCCGTTAGAGATACGGGATGTGAGACCTGCAAATTTATCTCTGAACGTCGTGAAATTTTTGGAGCCGAGTAAAACTACTCGTCGTCGGAATCTTCATCCACTTTTTTGCGACGCTTCTCTTCTAGCATCGCTTCCTTAGCCTGAGACGCGTATATATCCACATACTCTTGTCCTGACATCTCCTGAAGTTTCTTCATCAATAGATCCGTTGCTTTGCGGAGCTCTTCTGGATCATTTGATTTATCAGGGGTCGGAAAGTACATCGGTTCACCAAAAACCATTTTTACTCGCATAATCTTTGGAATTACTTTTCCCGTAGGTTGGATATCTGCTGTGTTAAACATCGCCACAGGAACTATCGGTGCGCCACTTTCCATAGCAAGACGAGCAACGCCTGTTCGACCGCGATAAAG
>DAOROE010000052.1:3313-4862 GCA_035441345.1 Candidatus Nanopelagicaceae bacterium | reverse complement strand
GCACCTGAAAGAAGTAAGGTGACCGAAACGATAATCACGCCGACAGCATTGGGAAGAATATGCTTGAAAATAATTCTTCGAGTCGATGCACCGGCAACGCGAGCTGCATCAACAAACTCTCGCTCACGCAAGGTCAAGAATTCACCACGCACCAGACGAGATAAGCCAGTCCAGGCAAAAAGTCCGAGATAAACCGCAAGAACGATAGCTCCGAGGTTTCCAAACTTTGAACCAATGACTGAACCAACGATGACCGCTGGGATGGTGATGATGAAATCTGTAAAACGCATCAAGACGTTATCGACAACTCCACGGTAGTAACCCGCAATAGCGCCAACGACAGTTCCGATGATTGCAGCAAAGAATCCAATAACAAACATAACTTGAATCGAACGCTGGGTGCCCTTCATAACTAGCGAGAAGTAATCTCGACCGATGTCATCTTGGCCAAATGGGTGATCGCCTAACCCAATTCCCGGTCCGCCCAGAAACTTTGGAACCACCGAGATTGTTGGGCAGCCAATGGTGTCATTGGGGCAATCTCCATAACGAAGTTCAGGTAGATCTTCTGGAGTCCACTTCCACCAGCCCTTGGTCTTGATTGGGCCGAAAGTTGAATCCACGGCTGAGAAGACGAAGATGATGATAAATGTTAGGAAGATAAGTGATGCAACAGCTGCTTTATGTTTGAAGAAGCGGCGGCGGATGATCTGTGATTGCGTTAAGCCTTCTACTTCCTTATTAGCAATCGCATTTTCGCCAGATTCAATCGTTACCTCTTCAACAGATTGGCTCTTCTTCTTTCTAATTTTCACTTTCCACTCCCAACACGAATTCTTGGGTCAAGGGCTGAATAAAGTAGATCTGCGATGAGGTTGGCAACAACAGCCAAGGTTGCGGTGATGAAGAAAACGCCCATAAGTAGATTGAGGTCCTGGCTAGAGATTGCTCGATTAAAGAGCGTTCCCATTCCATACCAACCGAAAACTCGCTCGGTAATAATTGCTCCACCCACGATGCCAGCAAAGTCAACAACCATAATTGTGGTGAGCGGAATCAATGTGTTGCGGAACGCGTGGCGCATGATGACGGTTCGCTCATTCAAACCTTTAGCGCGCGCAGTTCTGATGTAATCCTGGTTCAAAACTTCTAACAGAGTTCCACGTGAATATCTGATGTAGCCAGCAAATGAAATCAGAGTTAGTGCGATGGTCGGCAAGAACAAGTGAACCAAAATATCTAAGGTTGAGATCCAGAATTCATTTGGAGTAAGAAGTTCTTTTGCCTGGCCAAGAGTCGGAATCGGTCTGAAGCTAACAGCGCCTTCCTCCATGTATGGCTTCCAGGTCTGCATGAATTTATCGACCACAATTAAATGCGCCGAGAGCAAGCCTGTGATGATCGTGGTTCGTACGACCGGACCGCGATCAATGCGAGCAAATGCCAGCGCCACCACGACACAGACCACGATTGTGATCAAGGCATATCGAAGAAGTTGTGGGATTGAGGAAGATGAATTGAGCGAATCCTGGACAACGAAGTACGAAAT
>DAOROE010000052.1:0-3213 GCA_035441345.1 Candidatus Nanopelagicaceae bacterium | reverse complement strand
GAAGTGGTGATCTGCGGATCAGATAAGAAAGTATTGAATTGAATTGCAAGGTACTGCTTGAGTAGAACCGCTACCCAGAAGATTGGGAGTGAGAAGAGCAAGAATGCGAAAAATGTCATCGAATAATCAAAGCGGGAGTATTGGCGAAGTGCGGTAACGATTCCGAGTGCAATACCAACGATGATTGCAAAGATAGTTGCGAAAAAAACCAATCGGATTGTGATAGGCATCGCGGTAGCAATTTCGCCAGAAACAGGAAGACGGAGTCGCGTCAGACCAAGATCTAAATTGCCCGTGAAGATTCCTAAAACGCCACGGAGCCAGATGAAATATCTAAGTGGAGGTGGAACATCCAGTCTGAGGAAGGTTTCTAGCTCTTTGATCTGTGCTTGAATTTCTGGATCATCACTGAAGCGAAGATCGCCAACAGGATCTCCAGCGATTGCGGCTAAGTTGTAAAGGATGAAACTAGAGCCAAAAAGAATGAGGAAGAGAACGCCAATTCGGCGCGCAATAAAAGCTAGCACGGCGCTCCCCTTTCCTTTTTATTCCCTACTTTTTCTCTGACGAGAGTCCCCGAATGTTACTGAAATTTTCAAAAAATAAAGCCTGTGGGCCTCAAAGAGACTTTTTACGTCTCCCTAAGGCCCAACAAGCCTTCAAAGTCGAGCCAAAAGCTCTACTTTTTTAGTACTTCCAATCCCAGAAGTTCCATTCCTTCACAGGTGACAACGAATTCTGCTTTACGCCTTTGAGATCCGTGTCATAAGCCGTGACGGCTGGGTGCTGGTAGAGAGGTAGTGTGTAAGCCTTTCCAAAAATTTCGCGTTCGATCTTGATGAACGCGGTGGAAAGAACTGAATCTGACATTGGACGACCGAAAACATCATCCAAAATCGCATCAAGTGCTGGGCCAGAGTTAGCTCCGCTGTAGTTGTTGGAGCCATCTGAACGCCAGTTAGCGCGAATTGATCCTTGCGCTGTGCTGGTTGCAGCCCATGCAAAGAATGTCGCGTCGTACTTGGAATCACGAAGCTTTGGTGACCAATCAACTTGAGTATCAAGGTTTACATCAAAGCCGCACTTAGCCAAGTTTGCCTTGAGCAAGAGCGCTTGTGCTGCACGACGTGCATTGTTACCAGGAACAAGGAAGTTCACCTTGAGCGGGTTCTTCAAAGCATCTGGTTGATACTTCTTTACTAATGCGAGACCACGAGCGTTTAGAGAAGCTTGTGTTCCGACATAGTAGGAAGATCCGTTTGCAGCAATAACTTTCGCATACTTCGAATCTGTGTGCGAAGGAACTGTTACAGAACGAAGTGGAGGAATTTCATCGTTGATTGGTTGAATCAACTTCTCCACGATTTCTTGGCGAGGAACGCAGAGCAAGAATGCACGACGTAGGTCAGTTGCTTTCTGGCCGTTTCCAGCGAAGAGACCGGTGTATGGAGTTCCACCTGAGTAATAAGCACCGCTACGTAGATCGACGTGCTCATATGCTCCACCGAGTCCACCAACAGTGGTTACACCGTTGAGCTTCTTGAGAGCAGCGACGCCGTCAGCGGTCTGTTGTCCTGAGTAAAGTGAAACTTCACCGTTACCAAGAGCCTGTACTACAGGGTTTCCATCGGCTACATACTTCTGGATGATGTTCTTGATATCTCCGGAGACCTTCGGTCCTGAGTTATAAAGAGGGTTTGCCTTCAAGGTTACTGATTGACCCTTGATTGCGCTCACAACGTTAAAGCCACCATTTCCAACCCAGAGAAGTGGGTTAGTTGTTGCAGCGTTTACGTCTGGGCTGTTGTAGGAAGTTGACCAGATATCACCAATCTTCTTGAGAAGTTCAGTGTCTTTTGCCTTGTATGCGGCATACCAACGATCACGTGCAGCTTCGTTTTGCGCAACAGTCTGAAGTGATGTCTTTCCTTCAGCGATGAGTGTGTAAGCATGAACTGGACGTGGTCCGATTACGGTGAGCCACCAGTCTGGGAACTTCTGCTTGTAGCGGAAAGTGACTGACATTTCATCAGAGCTTACGACTGGATCGCCAGTCTGGTAGAGCGAGTAGGTGCTTGAGGAGAGACCTGCAGCGTTGAACGCCATCTTGTCTCCCTTAGCCCAATCTCCAAGTCCTGCAGCCTTTGCATAATCACGGCTGTAAATCATGTGAGATGAAAGAAGATCAATTCCTGTGATGGGGGTACCGTCAGACCAAACGCGGCCAGGAGCCACGGTGTACTGAACACGGAAATCGGTCGCCTTATTTGATGTAACTTTGTAAGAACCGAATGTTGTGTTCTGTACCCAAGTTCTGGATGCATCGTAGTAACCGAATCCCATACCGGTGAGATAACCGATAGTGGAGTTTGTTACCAAGTTAAAGCCCACAACAGCTGAGTTAAAGCCTGAAAGTGGGTTTGGTTCATGGAGAATTACTGTTCCATTTTTTGCCGCGTTTACTGGCGGAACAGTAGAGACAGCGAGAAGGATCGATAGCGATCCAACAATTGCTGCCTTCAACTTCTTGTGCTTCAAGATAACCTCCTAAAAGGTTTTACGTGGGGAATTGGTGCAGTGAAAAGTCGACTGTTTCGCTGCCTCGCCTCCCGCGAGAGTGGCGAAATTATTGCCGCTACGCTCGTAATTCGACAACATGAATGTTGCGAAAATAGATAACGAATCCGTTGTAAACCCCGCGTTTTCAGGTTCAGTGGCGCCTCAACTGCGGTTGGGTAGGCCTGCCTTAGGCTGGAGGGAAACCTAGGCGAACGGAGGATGGTTTATGGGGCTTGATCGAACCTTGGTTCGTGCCGCGATCGCCTCTGTCTCCATCTTCGCTGTAGTAGCTACCTCTTTATTAGCTACTTCTGCGGCTCAAGCCGCGCCAAAGTCGAGCATCAACGCCCAACCGATTTCAAAACTGAAAACTGGTGGTTCTCTACTTCTCCCACTCTCGCAAGAACCGCGTCAATTCAATCCGTTACATATTGCTGCCAATGACTCAGAGCTCAGTCGCATGTTGAGCGCAACGCTTCCATCTCTGGTCATAAGTGATTCCCAAGGCAAGTTAACAATCAATAAGAATTACGTCTCTGTATTTGCTCAGACCAAAGCATCACCCCAGACGATAAGAATTGTTCTCAATCCAAAAGCGATATGGAGTGATGGAAAGAAGATTGGTCTTGCAGATTTTCTCGGTCAATGGCGCGC
>DAOROE010000051.1:0-5096 GCA_035441345.1 Candidatus Nanopelagicaceae bacterium | reverse complement strand
GTGGGATATGGCGCTTTGCCGTGGATTGCCCTGGTTCTATCGATCTCATGGGGCAGCTACAGCTTGATTAAGAAATCCTTGAATTTGGGGGCTTTAGAGACGCTGTCTGTCGAAACTCTCTTCGCATTCTTCCCAAATTTGATCTATCTCTTCATTATTGAAAGCAATGGCAGCGCAGAATTTGGCGATGGTTGGATGATGTCAATTCTGCTCTTTGGTGCAGGAGCTGCAACTGTGGTGCCGCTCTTGCTCTTCAATGGCTCAACTACGCGGCTGCCGTTGAGCACTGTCGGACTACTTCAATACATCACTCCAACAATTATGTTCTTCATTGGAATTTTCATTAATAATGAGAATATCTCAACTACAAAGATTGCTGGCTTTGCCTTTATCTGGATTGCTCTTGCAGTCCTAAGTCGTGATCTCTATCGATCAAGCCGTACGATCAACAATAGCAACGCATAGATTTTCCAGAGCGCTGCGAGCTGGACCAGTCGGAAGAGTTGAAAGTAAGGCTTTAGATTCATCAGCCAAGGTATGTAGATACTTCTTGGCATCTTTCAAAGCTTGATGCTGGCGAAGTTGTGGAATAACTCGAGCCACTGTCGCATCATCCATCGGCGCTGAAAGCAGTGATTTGAGTTCTTGATCTTCTGGGCGATCTGATTTCATGATCTGTAGCGTTACAAGAGTTGGAACGCCTTCTTTAAGATCTGTGCCTGGAGTCTTTCCTGATTGCGATGAGTCACTTGCAATGTCGATGACATCATCAGCTAGTTGGAATGCGATTCCAATCTTCTCTCCAAACTCCGTAAGCGTCTCTACGATTGACTTATCTGCGCCCGAAAGCAGCGCTCCGAAGCGCGCGCTTGTGGCAATCAGTGAACCAGTTTTATCTGCAACAACTTGTAAATAATGCGCCAGCGCATCGCCGCCATCTTTGGGCCCTTGGGTTTCTTGAATCTGGCCAATAACAAGCCTTTCAAAGGTCTTTGCTTGGAGGCGGACCGCTTCTGGGCCTAAATCAGCTAATAAATCTGAGGCTTTTGAGAAGAGGTAGTCACCAGTAAGAATCGCGACGGTATTGCCCCAGCGATTATTTGCGCTCTCAACTCCACGACGAAGTGGCGCTTCATCCATCACATCATCGTGATAGAGCGTTGCAACGTGGGTCAGTTCGCAGACAACTGCAGCTGCGATTACCTCTTTTGATTGGCCATTGCCAAAATGTGAAGAGATCAAAGTGATCAGCGGACGGAAACGCTTGCCACCGGCTTCAACTAGATGGCGTGAAGTCTCTACAACGAGCGGGTAATCACCTTGAATGTGTGAGCTAAGGAGGCTTTCAACTTCATCAAGTCCTTGCGAAAGTTGGCGCTCGAGATCCTTATCGAGGTTGGGGATACCGAGGTTTGACATTTAGCTACCGAACGAAGGTGGCAAGGGATGCAATCGCATCCAAGATTGGAGTTGGGAATACTCCAAGAGCGATAGTTACTATCGCAGCAATCCAAATCGTCAGATTTGTGTAGAGCGAAGGAATGGTGACTGTGACGGTATCTTCTTCTAGATCAGTAAAGAACATCATCACAATCACGCGGATGTAGAAGAAGGCTGCAATTGCGCTAGAGAGAACACCAGCTACAACAACTCCGATGTTGCCGCTGTCGTAAGCAGCTGTGAAGATTGTGAACTTACCGATGAAGCCCGCGGTTAGCGGAATTCCAGCAAAAGATAGTAAGAAGATTGAGAAGATCAGCGCAACAGATGGCGAACGCTTCGCCAAACCAACCCAACGATTGAGATCTGTAACTTCACCTGAAGAATCGCGAACGAGAGTTACGAGCGCAAATGCGCCGAGAGTTGTGAAGCCGTAGCTGGCAAGGTAGAAGAGCGAGGCTTTCAGACCTTCTTGATTGAGAGCGAGAACTCCAGTCAGCAAGAAACCAGCGTGGGCTATTGAGGAATAGGCCAACATGCGCTTTACATCGCGCTGAGCAATCGCAATTACGGAGCCGACAATCATGGTGAGGATTGCCACCGCAGTAATGACTGGCTTCCAACTCCATTGCGCGCCGCTCAGTGCAACATAAAAGATGCGAAGTGCTGCACCAAAAGCTGCAACCTTGGTGGCTGCTGCCATAAATGCAGTAACCGGTGTTGGTGCGCCTTGATAGACATCAGGTGTCCAGGCATGGAATGGAGCTGCGCCAACTTTAAAGAGAAGTCCAACGCTTAAAGAAATCATTCCAATAAGTAGGAAAGCATCATTTCCGGGGCCCGATGCAATTGCAGTATGAATGCCGCTGAGTGAAACATCGCCGGCATATCCATAGAGGAATGCTGCTCCAAAGAGGAAGAATGCTGATGAATACGCACCGAGCAAGAAATACTTCAGTGCTGCTTCTTGCGAGAGCAATCTACGACGACGAGAAAGTCCAGCCATCAAATAAAGTGGAAGTGAGAGAACTTCAAGAGCTACAAAAAGCGTGATGAGATCATTTGCTGCAGGAAATAGCATCATGCCACCGACTGCAAAGAGAGTAAGTGGATAAACCTCAGTTTGAATCTTTCCGACTTGGAGAGCATTGCGCTCTTCTGCTGAACCAGGGATAGCAGATGCTTGGGCAGCAAATGCATCCATATCAGCGATAAGTAAGAATGCGAAGAAAGCTAAGATCAAAATTGTTCCCTGCATGAAGAGAACTGGTCCATCCACCACAACAGAATTGACTGCAGCGGTTGCGGTCGATGTTCCACGTAAGCGCCAGACTTGAGCAAAGCTCAAAACAACTGCACCGAGCGCGATAGAAAGTTGTAGTGGAGCGCGAAGCTTTGCAGAGACAAATGCTTCAACGATAACTGCGATTACAGCAGCGCCGAAGATCACGAGCATCGGAGCCAGTGCGCCGTATTCCAGAGCAGGAGCGGTGAAAGTCATTATTTATCGCCTCCTACAACGGGTGCCGGATCGCTAAAGCCAGCCTTGGTGATGGTGGCTTGGGCAGCTGGATTAATAATGTCGAGCGCGGGCTTGGGATAGAAGCCAAGTGCGATGATCACAGCGATAACCGGAGCGATTGCTGCAATCTCTCGCTTATTCAAATCAGGCAAGTTCTCATTTCCTGGAGTGGTCGGACCGTGGAGCGCTTTCTGGACTGGAATAAGAATGTAGAGCGCAGCCAGAATAATTCCGAAGGTTGCGATGATTGCTGCAACGGGATAGCGAGTGTAGGTACCAACCAGAACCAAGAACTCACTTACGAAGCTCGAGAGTCCAGGAAGCGCAAGAGATGACATGCCTGCAATAAAGAAGGACCACGCCAAAATTGGTGTCACGCGTTGCAGTCCACCAAACTCAGCAATAGTTGAAGAGCCACGACGTGAAATCATCCACCCCGCAGTAAGGAATAACGCGGCGGTTGAGAAACCGTGATTGAGCATGTAGAGCGTTGCCCCAGAATTTCCTTGGGTAGTCATCGCAAAAATTCCTAGCGTGATGAAACCAAAGTGCGAGATTGATGTGAAAGCAATGAGGCCTTTAATATCTTTCTGACCGATTGCAAGAAACGCGCCATAAAGAATTGAGATGACTGAGAGAGTAATAATCAACGGCGTGAAAGTCTTGGATGCTTCTGGGAATAGCTCGACGCAATAACGGATCATTCCGAAGGTTCCAACTTTGTCGAGCACGCCAAGGAGAAGTACTGATGTTCCTGGTGTTGCCGACTTTGCGGCATCAGGCAACCAGGTATGCATTGGCCATAACGGCGCTTTGATTGCAAAGGCGATAAAGAAGCCGAGGAATAAGAAGTTCTGTGTGGTGGAATCGATTTGAAGAGTCGAGAGCGCTTCGATATCGAAGGTACGGCCAATCTGATTTCCAGAGATCACAAAGATTCCAATGATCGAGGCGAGCATCAAAAGGCCGCCAAAAAGGCTATAAAGCAAGAACTTTACGGCTGCTGCCTGTCGAGCTCCTGTGCCATATCCACCAATGAGGAAGTAGACCGGAACTAACATCGCTTCGAAGAAGACGTAGAAGAGGAAGACATCGGTCGCTGCAAAGACGCCGATCATCATCGTCTCAAGAATGAGAATCAATACATAGAAAGTCTTAACGCTAAAGCGACCATTCTCGGATTCATTCCATCCTGCCAAGATCACAATCGGTACGAGAATGACAGATAGAAGAATGAGAATGAGAGAGATGCCATCAACGCCGAGTTGGTAGTTAATGCCAAGCGCTGGGATCCACGAGTATTTCTCCACATACTGGAAGCCGCTCTTATTTACATCAAAGCCAAGGGCTGCAGAGATTCCAACTCCTGCGACAAGAAGTGAGATCACAAAAGCTGCTTGCTTTATCAACTTGGTATTTGCTGCAGGCAAGAAAGCAATAAGGAGTGCGCCCAGAAGTGGAAGAGCACCCATGCTGGTTAGTAAGTTCATAGCGAGACCACCAAAACCGCAACGAGTGCGAGAAGAGCGCCGATCAAAATCAAGAGCGCATAGTTACGTACATAACCAGTCTGAAGTTTTCTCATACCGCGCGCGCTTCCGACCGCAGATGCGCCAACGCCACGAACTACGCCATCGATAACTTTCTCATCCGTCGCAACAAGTGCTTGGGTTAACTTCTGGCCAGGGCGCATAAAGAGGAATTCGTTGGCATCATCTTGGAGCAAATCACGACGGGCAACGCGCGTGAAGATGCTGACATCTTGTGGAGCACTTGCTGCAAGTTCGCCGCGATACTTGGCAAGAGCAATTCCAACACCGATAACAACGGCAGTAATAGCAAGTGAAGTAACAACAATCGGTTGCAAGAACTCTTCATGTTCATGGTGATGTTTGTCGACCACAGGAGCCAACCACTTCACAATCGCTTTTCCGCTGTAGAGCAGGTATCCCGAAGCGACTGATCCGATAGCTAAAACCGCCATTGGAGCCCACATTAAGAATGGGGATTCGTGTGGGTGGGCGTCATCGGCCCAACGCTTATTTCCAGCGAAGGTCATCAACATAACGCGGGTCATGTAGAAGGCAGTAATGACTGCGCCAAGAAGTGCTGCAGAACCAAAGATCACGCCTTG
>DAOROE010000050.1:0-5200 GCA_035441345.1 Candidatus Nanopelagicaceae bacterium | reverse complement strand
CAAACGGAAAAGTCTTAAGCGCTCCAGACATTCTTGGCGTACTTCCAGATTCAGTTACTTTTGCGCCAAACGGTACGACCGCATTGGTAGCGATTGAAGGACAACCAGTTTGTGCCAAAGATGATCCTGCGACCACGGCGAAAGAGGATAGCGATTACTCCAAAGCATCTGATCCAGTAGGGGGAGTTTCCATAGTTGATCTAAAAAATCCAACTTCACCCGTGGTGAAATTCGCAGGTTTTGAAAAGTTCTCTTACGTAGAGATGAAGCAAAAGGGTATCTCACTCTCATCTACCGTTAACAATGTGGCGAAAGACTTTGAACCCGAATACGTTGCGGCTCTTGATGATCAGTATGCTTATGTAACAATTCAAGAGGCAAACGCAATTGGCAAGTTGAATATAACCACGGCGACCTTTGAGAGCATTTCTCGGGGATTCGAATCACGTTTAAAGTTCACACCACGTGACACAAGTGATCGAGACTCAGGAGCTGGTCCACGCTCGTATGACAATGTGGTGGGTTCAAGCCAACCTGATGCCATCGCAGGATTCAAGATTGGATCGGGTCACTACTTTGTTACCGCGAATGAAGGCGATGCGCGAGAGTACCCATGCCTCAACGACGATCTTCGAGCCTCATCTCTCAAAGTTGATGCTCGTAGATTCGCAGACTGGAAAAATTTATCGAACAACGCAGCATTGGGAAGAGCAAAAGTGAATCCAAACAATGGTGATCGAGATGGCGATGGTGATATCGACACAATCCATCTCCGTGGTTCTAATTCGATGACCATGTATCGCAATGGGGTACCGATTTGGGATAGTGGAGAGTTGTTAGACCAAATCCAAACAAAGGCTTTTGGTGTTGCAAATATCAATGGCTCTCACTCTCTTTCCTCTGATAAATCAACTGTCAATTTCACAGGTCAAGATCGCTCTGATGACAAAGGTAGCGAGCCGGAGGGTGTTGCGATTGGCACAGTCGGAGATCGTCGCATCGCTATATTGGGATTGGAACGAATGAGCGCGTTGGTGATTTTTGATATTACAACTCCGCGCTCACCAATTTTCCAAGAGTGGATTCAAATGCTTCCAACTAAAGCAACACCCGTGAAGGATGCCAAGCATTGGTCACCTGAAGGAATCGTCTTCGTTCCTGCCGATAAATCACCTTCTGGAAAAGCACTCATTATCACTAGTTACGAGCTGACTGGGTCTCTGTCAATTCACGAAATCTCACAAAACTAGCTGATTGCTAAAGGATCCCGAGTGCACTCTCGGGATCCTTTAGTGATGTGAAAGTTTAATCTCGCTCCAACCGCGTAATACAAAACTATCTCTTCTGGTTGGTTTCTGCGATATCTCAATGTTGGGAAAATGTTCAAAGAAAGCTGGCATAGAAATTCCTAATTCCAATCGAGCTAGTGGCGCACCCAAACAGAAATGAATTCCACCCCCAAAGGAGACATGGTTATTGGGGTTGCGTTGAAGATCAAAATAGTTAGCTCTTTCGAAAACTTTCTCATCTCGATTCGCCGAGCCAAGCAAGGCAGCTATCTTGGAACCTCTTTCCATGACAATTCCATTGATCTCTGTAGTCTCCATGGCGGTACGTTCAAAGAGTTGGAGTGGAGCATCAAATCGAAAGAATTCTTCGATTGCTGTAGATGTAATCGCCCGAGGATTGTTCAATAGAAGTTCTTTAGACTTAACATCGTTCATGGCTGCAACAAAACCATTGCCAAAGGCGTTAACAGATGCTTCGTGACCAGCGTTGAGTAGGAGAACGCAGGTAGCAATAAGCTCACGAAGAGTTAATTTCTCTCCAGCCTCCTCAACTTGTGCAAGTTCTGAGACTAAATCCTCGGTGGGATTCTTCTTTCTATCCTCCACCATTTCTGTAATCATTTCGGCGAATTCAGCGCTGGCTTTTTCTGCTGCTCTTTCTTCAGCTTCGGTGACATCAAACTCGTACATCTTCACGATGGCTTGTGACCAAGGACGTAAATTCACCGCATCAGCTGGAGAGACGCCCAGGAGTTCAGCAATAACGCGCACTGGGAGAGGTTCTGCGTAATCAGCAAGGAGATCAAATTCCTTTTTCTCAGCACACAGATCAAGGAGTTCCGTCACTATCTTCTCGATTCGCGGAGCAAGACGTTCAATCTGTCCACGATTAAAAGCTTTTGAAACCAGCGCGCGAAGACGAGTGTGCTTTGTGCCTTCATTTTCCATAATGGAGTCAGCGTGTAGCCAATTAAATGTCTCCCACATTTCATTAGGTTCTTGAGGCGTATAGATACGCCCCAGAGTCTTTGAGCGGAGAACAGCCGATGCATCAGCATGAGTGGCGGCCAACCAGAGCTGCATCTCCTCGTGCCATAAGGGTTTGCCATGGCTGCGGAGTTGAGCGAGTACGGGATAGGGATCGCGCACAAAATCTGGATCATTGAGATTAAAAGAGCGCGCTAGATCCATGCGTGTAGCCTACTTCTATGTCGCAACGCCAACGTGACTTCGATGTAGTTGTCATCGGGTCTGGATTTGGTGGTTCGGTTGCAGCTCTACGATTAACTGAAAAGGGATATCGCGTTGCGGTCTTAGAAGCTGGGCGACGTTTCAAAGATAAAGATTTTCCCAAAACTTCATGGCGATTATCGCGCTTTTTATTTATGCCACGACTTGGATTGCGCGGAATACAACGAATTCATGCGTTGCCTGATGTGCTTGTATTGGCGGGCGCTGGAGTTGGCGGTGGCTCACTTGTCTACGCCAATACTTTGTATATGCCACCAGATTCGTATTTCAATGATGAACAATGGAAGAAAATTACAGATTGGAAATCAGAACTCACTCCGTGGTACGACCAAGCATCGAGAATGTTAGGTGTTGCAGACAATCCTTATTTCTCTCCTTCTGATCAAGCAATGAAGGAAGCCGCAGAGGCGATGGGAGTCGGGCATACCTTCAAAATGGCGCCGCTCGGAGTTCACTTTGGAAAGGGCCCTGGAGTGATTGAGAAAGATCCATACTTTGGTGGAGTTGGTCCAGATCGCCACGGTTGCCAACAATGTGGTGCATGTATGACGGGATGTAGATTCAATGCGAAAAATACTCTGCCTAAGAATTATTTAGGTCTTGCTGAGAAAGCAGGAGCGCAAGTATTTCCGGAAACGACGGTCGAGAAGATTGAAGAGCTCGCGGGTGGCGGTTGGAAAATTACCGCGCGCAAGAGTTCGGCATGGTTGGGTGGAAAGCGAGTATTTACTGCGGGCGAAGTTGTTGTGGCGGCGGGAACATATAACACCCAGAAATTGATGCATCGCATGAAGGATTCCAAAACGCTTCCAAAGTTATCGCCAGCGCTCGGGAAGTTATCGCGCACAAATTCTGAAGCTCTTACCGGTGCGATCATGCCGCATAAAAGCGAGATTGATTTCTCGAAAGGTGCTGCAATCACCTCTTCATTCTTTCCGGATGAACATACCCACATTGAGCCAGTCCGTTATGGAAAAGGCTCAAACTTCATGGGTTTGCTCCAGACTGTGATGACTGATGGTGAACGCTCAAAAGATCGTAGAACAATGTGGATCAAGACTGTGCTGCGCCATCCATCAATGTTTATCAAGATCTTTGATGTACGTCGCTGGAGTGAGAGAACTGTTATTGCATTGGTAATGCAGAATGTTGATTCAGCCTTAACTGTTCGAGGCAAGCGCGGAATATTTGGCTGGCGATTAACCTCGAAGAATAATTCTGATAAACCCAATGCAACCTATATTCCAGCCGCAAATGAAGTGGTACGAAAGATTGCTGACAAATATGGTGGAACTCCGGGCGGACATATTGGCGATCTGGTAAGCGCGCCATTTACTGCCCACTTTGTGGGTGGATGTGTTATCGGAGAATCTGCTGAAACGGGAGTGATTGATGCGTATCACCGGGTGTGGAACTACCCAACACTTCATATTGTTGATGGATCAAGTGTGACCGCCAACCTTGGAGTAAATCCTTCATTAACGATTACTGCTCAAGCAGAACGGGCGTTTTCGTTCTGGCCTAATAAAGGTGAATCAGATACCAGACCAGTTCAAGGAAGTGCCTACAAAAGAATTAACGCAGTAGCTCCACAGAGCCCATTTGTGCCAGAACACGCTTATGGAGCGTTACGCCTGCCCGCTCATTCTTAACGTTTCTTTCAATCTGCGATTGGGATTGAGGGTCATGGGAAAACTCGGATTTCGATAGAAATCTTGGAGGATTTTCTTCACTAATTCTGGTTTCTCTTTGAGAACCGCATGTGATGTGCCTGGAACGATGGCAAGTTGGGCGTTAGGAATTGATTCGTAGAGAGAGACGGTGTGATCAGTCGAAAAAGGTTCATCATCGCCTGCTAAAACTAAGGTTGGACACTTAATTTTCTTGAGTTGAGATTTTGTCATCCGTGGCTCAGAAGCCCAGACTTTATGCGCTTTATGGATGATCTCTACGAGTAATTCTCTTGGTTGGCCGGTACGCGCCGCAAATCTATCTTTTGCTTCTTCTTCAACAGCGCCATCGAAGAGCTGGTGATTCAATCCGCAGTCGTAGTGAAAGTTAGCGCCGATTGCTACCAGAGTTTTCACTAAATCAGGGCGCGCGATTGCGACCATCAATCCAATAATTCCGCCATCACTATGGCCAATAATGTGGGCCGGCTTCTTTATGACATCTTCGAGGTAGGCAATCGCTTCATCTCGTTGGAATTTAAAGTGATAATAGCCATCACGAACTTTTGTCTTACCGTGTGCGGTCCGGTCGTAACCGTAGATGTGGTGAGTGCGCTTCACGCTCGGAAGAATCTTGGGAGCAAAACTTTCTGTTGAACTTAAACCGCCATGTAGAAGTAAGAGCGGTTCCTCTTTACGCTTTTTCCATTCTTGGTGCCAGATCTCATGGCCGCGAAGATTAATGAAGCTCACGAGATATCCATGATGTGGCGATTGCCGCGATCAAAGGTTAAGTAGTTCCATGTCCAATCTGCCATGGTGCCAATTTTGTTACGTCCGCCAAGGAGATAGAAGAGATGAAGCCATAACCACATATACCAAGCCAGAGCGCCACCAATACGAATTCCTTTTACTTCAACGACCGCTTTATGGCGTCCAATAGTGGCCATCGAACCTTTATCTACATAGGAGAAAGTTTGTAGTGATTGG
>DAOROE010000049.1:0-5356 GCA_035441345.1 Candidatus Nanopelagicaceae bacterium | reverse complement strand
CGAAGGAAACTTCCGCGACGAGGCTCTTTCGTGGTTCCCTGAAATCACTCCGACTCATCTGCAAACAACGCTCGCGCAATAGTTCTCTTGGCGTTGGGGTAAAGCAAATGTTGAATTTGCGCGAGCAAATTCGATTTGCGTACCAACGCCAATAAAACTTTATGCAGTAGCTACTAAAGGTTGTGGGTTAAGTCGCGGACGACCCGGAAGACGTTTCTCTGCGATAACAACGCCTTCTTCAAATAACTCTCCGCCCCAAACTCCACACGGTTCTTGTCGTGAGAGCGCGCCTTCTAAACACTCCTTCTTGACGGGACAACCGCTGCAGAGGGACTTGGCATAAGCGATCTCTTCACTCTTCACTGAGAAGAAAATCTCTGGATTGGAGTTGTGGCAGGGCAGGGTAAATGAGCGGTCGGTGCCGTAGACACCTGTGACTGCATCAAGTCCGATCATGGCGTTATCGCCTTCAGACCATCCTGGTACCAATAGTTCGCTGAAGAGAACTGTCATCGTTCTCACCTTTGCCTTCCCTTTTATCTAGCTTGTTGAACTGCTTATCGGTCGTTGTTTGATGGAGATTTATCGGGATAAAGAAAAAGGGGCCTGAATCCTTGTGGATTCGAGGCCCCTGGGCTTCCTTATCGGTGTTATCCGATAGTGCTCCAGGTGCCGAATCCATCGGCCTTGGCTGACTTGGTTGCAAAATAGTTGTAACCAAATGCAGGCGCGAACCAATGGCGGTGTGTGCGTGTAGCACTCATCGCTGTTGAAGTGGTTCTTACCTGTGTCATAGTCGTGGAAGGGTAATGCATCGCATCTGCGCGGCGCAAACTAATTAATTTATAAGCCTGCTTCTGCGAGAAATGGGCTCGGAACTCCGTAGTAACTAATCACCAAGCTCTGTTGCGCACGCGTGACTCCAACATAAAAAAGGCGTCGTTCCTCCTCGGCCGGCTGAGAACCCCACGGCAAGATGTCGGCGCTGACGCCTGCGAGATAGACCTTCTTCCATTCCAAGCCTTTTGCCGCGTGAAGTGTTGCGAGCGCAACCCCAGGCAGCGTTGGAGGGTTGTTCTGCTCAGCGCGATCTTCCAATTCGCGTAAGAAGCCACGGAGAGAAGTGAGGCCCTCAGTTTCCAATTCGCGCGCTAACTGAAGAAAGGCGCGGACATATTCGCTCTCACCGAATGGCTTCATCGCGTCACGAAGATCTGCCAGCCAATCTCCTTCCGATAGAACAGAAGCGCTGCGAATCGCTTTGAGGATTTCCCGGACTTCTGTGCGATTGAAGAAACGCTCAGCGTTACGGATCTGATTTTCAATGCCTGCTGCGTTAAGCGCTGCTTCAAAACTTTCGAGTTGAGAGTTGGTGCGAGCAAGAATGGCGATCTCGTAACCATGAATGCCATTTGTTAAATCTTTTTGGATGAGATTAACGAGAGCGTCTATCTCTTCTTTTTCAGTTTTAAAACCTTGCGCTTCGGGTTTCTCGCCATGTTCGTTGATGGCATCAAGTTCGTGGCCAAGGCTGGCGCTGCGCAGGATTGTGTTGGCAGTGTTGATAATTTCTGGTGTTGAGCGATAACCCGAGGTGAGTCTAATTACTTCAGCGCCTGGATATTTGTTGGTGAAGTTAAGTAAGAATGCAGGAGTTGCGCCAGCAAATGAGTAAATCGTTTGTGCAGGATCCCCTACGACACAGATATCGTCACGCTTACCCAACCAGAGATCTAAGAGGCGTTGTTGTAAAGGCGAGACATCTTGGTATTCATCAACTGTGAAGTAGCGATATTGATCGCGGACTCGGTCCCGGACGTCACGTTCTTCTTCGAGCATTCCAACAGTGAGTAGTAATACATCTTCAAAATCGATGGCGCGTTCTTGTTTCTTGAGAGATTCGTATGCTTCATAGACTTTTGCGATTTGAGTGGCATCGACTTTGTTATTGGAGACTCGAATGGGGCGGGCGTAATCATCGACCGCTTTGATGTACTCATCTGGAGCCAAGCCAATTACCTTTGCCCACTCGATTTCTCCTGCGACATCACGCAAGACTGAGTTGCTCTTTGTGGCGCTGACATTGGCCCGGTTGATTGCCTCGCCTAGAAAGCCGGTTTTTGTGGTGAGAAGTGAGGGGAAACGGCCGCCCAAGACGTGGGGCCAGAAATACATGAGCTGCTTGAGAGCCGCTGCGTGAAAGGTGCGGGCCGCAACGTTGGGAACACCGAGGGCGCGAAGTCGGGTGCGCATCTCTCCCGCTGCTCGAGCCGTAAATGTCAGGGCAAGAATTCTCTGAGGATCGACGACACCGATATCAACGGCGTAGGCAAGGCGATGAGTGATGGCGCGAGTTTTTCCAGTACCAGCTCCTGCAATGACACAGACCGGTCCACGTACAGCAGTAGCAACAGCGCGTTGTTCAGTATCCAGCGCAGCAAGAATTTCTTCTGCTAATTGCGCCACGATTCGCCACCTTGTAGCTCTTCTTTGGCGTTTGGTCCGTACCACGCATTAATCATCGCGCGTGCGACAGAAATGATTGGTGGAAGAAGTAATTCACCGGAACCACACTTTTCTTTAATCTCACTACGAGAGAGCCAGATGATTTCTTCAATCTCTTCGCCATCTGCTTTGACGGTATCGGGATTAGAGATGACTGCTTCATATGCAATCATGATGGAGGCTGGGAATGGCCAAGGTTGAGAGCCTAGATATTTCATCTCGGTGACAACGCCACCACACTCTTCTTCTACTTCACGGCTCACGCAACTTTCAAATGATTCACCTGGTTCAACAAAGCCCGCAAAAGTTGAGAAACGTTTTTCTGGCCAGATTTTCTGGCGTCCCAAAAGAATTCGATCGGAAGAATCTTTAACCAGCACGATGATTGCAGGATCGGTTCGAGGGTGATGCGATGCTTCGCAGGAATCACATTCCCGAACTGCTCCAGCAAATGTGGGGTGAGTAGAGGCGCCACATTTTGCACACTTTTGGTGCGCTTCATGCCATTGCGTTAAGGCGAGCGCGTGAACTGCTGCGCCGATCTCAAGGGAATTAAGAAGTGCGCCGATGGTGCGAAGGGATTTGAAATCTTCTGGAAATTCTTTCTGATCCGTACTGCGATGGGCCACAAAGTACGGAACTCCATCTCTATCAAGACCAAGGAAATATCGTTCGCCTTCAACATCTTTTGAGCTCTGGAAATTAAGTCCGCTAGAGGTAACTTTGAACTTATCGCCAAGCATTTCGATCACTTTTGCCCTGCTCCAGAGCTCATCAATCGCAGCTTGATCAGCGCGAAGATGAGCAGCGCGATCGAGTTTGGAACGTGAGAGTGGAAGGTTCAAGAGCACGGGGCGACCCTACTAGCCTGCCTTCATGGCATCTACCTCGGGCTTCACTGTGACCTCGTGGAACCTGCTGCATGGAATGGCGATTCCGCCGCAATCTGGAACAACTCTTCATGAAGCGGTTGTGAAGTTACATGATGAAGCCGATTTCGATGTGATTGCTTTGCAAGAGGTGGATGTGCAACAGAGTCGTTCGGGACTTGGAAATCAAATTGCGGATGTAGCTGAAGTGCTTGGAGCTAAACATTGGGCATTCGCACCATCGATGTATGGCACTCCTGGTGAAAAGTGGCACGGAGTGAAAGATGACATTGTTTTTGATAACACTTCATCGCTTCCTAATGAAGCTATGTATGGAATTGGAATTGTCTCCAAAGTTCCGGTTAAGAGATGGCATCGAATTAACCTTGGCAAAGCGCCTCTAGGTATGCCGTTATTAGTTGCAGGCGAAAAACGACCACGACTTATCTATGTTTCAGATGAACCTCGTTCAGCGCTGGTGGCTGAACTTGAAAATGGGATTTCAGTAACGACAACACATTTATCTTTTGTGCCGTTAAAGAATGTTCAACAACTTCGCAAGATAAGTAGGTGGGTCGAACAATTGCCTGGGATTCACATCATGACGGGAGATTTCAATCTGCCATGGGGGCTGGGGCCAAGAGTTGCAGGCTGGAATGATCTTGCAGTTGGTCCAACATATCCATCATGGAAGCCATCGATTGAGTTTGATTACATCATGAGTAAAGAGTTAAGCCCAGGCGATGTGACGGCTGTGATCCATGAGCATTATGGAGTCAGCGATCATCGTGCGATTAGCGTGACGCTAATTTGAAACCCGTTACGCCACATCCACTTTCCGACTTAAGCTCTCTTTATGGGTATTGAAAATCCCAAGTAGTTCATTGCGCTTGTTATCAGGCATGGAGAAACCGGCGGCATAAGCAGACCAGGCTTTGAGTTGGTTGAGATTGGTGCAGCCATGGAGGCGGCTAATGAGGCTCTCCCAATCGCTCTTAGTTAGGGCTTTACGAGTATTTGCCCGCGCTGCTTTTGTCATCTCTTCGCGGCTGGGACGTTTCCCTTTCGTTGCAAAGCCGAGATTTGCAAGGCAGCGACCAATACTTGACGTTTCGCAGTTCTCGCTAGCGTTAGCGCGATTGACAGGAGATGTTCCTTCAATCTCGGTAGCAAAACCCGTGGATTGTGGACGAACATCATCTGAATTTGTGTATGCCTCGGTACGGCAGATCCATTCGATGCGACCATCGGGGCGTTCAGTGCGTTGGAGATCGGTGAGTAAACGGCCATTGGGATATTTCTGCCAGAAAGCACGGATACGATTTTCAACGGGTTCGTAATCACTTAAATTGAAGTAACTCATTATTGGCCCACCGCCATTCGAAGTTCTTCTGCCATAACTGATGTTGGCGTAAGGGTCCCAGCGCGGAAAGCTTCAGTCAGTACTTCTCGCCCGCCATGAAGGAAACGTGTTGCGATATAGGCGTCGCGAGAGTTAAAAGAAATGAAATCTAAAACTTCTCCAGTGCGCTTATAGATTGCTTTGCCATCAACGTTTTCGACTGAGTCCATCACATGCTTGCGGAAAGATTCGCGGACTGATTCAACTATCTCAAATTCGTAGTTGGATTTAACCCACTCTACAAAAGACTTTTCGTTTAACACTTCAGGTGTATTACGAGGCTGGATGAGTGAGACCTTCGCAATCTCTTCACCTTCGAGGGCGGCCTTCGCCGAATCAGCGCCAACCTCTTCTAAGGCTGCGGCAAATTCGCGTCGCAGTCGATCCTTCGCTTCCTTTGCGGCATCAGCGATCAAGGTAATGGCGGAGAGTTGGAAAGCTAGCTCTCGTAGGTTCATGTGTTTCCTCCTGCAGTATTGCGTTTTTTGCGATGCAGGTGAGTACACAACCGACCACTGACAAATCGGCTATTTATGCGGCAAAACGGCGTGTCTAGCCCTCTTGGTTGGCTTTCTTGGCC
>DAOROE010000048.1:0-5382 GCA_035441345.1 Candidatus Nanopelagicaceae bacterium | reverse complement strand
ACGCCATAATCGCGGACTGATACTGAGACCGCACTTTCATTAACTCGTAGCGTTAACTCAATGGGTTTTCCTTCAGAATGGTCAATGGCATTAGCCAAGAGATTGCGCATGATTCGTTCAATTCGACGAGGATCGCCATCAATAATGATGTTCGAATCTGGAAAATCAAACATGAATTGAGTATCACTCTCTTTTGAGGAAAGACCCAAGTCATCAGCACAACGTCGAACTAGAGCGTTCATATCAACTTTATCAAGTGATAGAGATGCCACCTCAGCATCAAACCTGCTGACTTCTAGTAGATCTGCCAGTAGATTTTCAAATCTTTCAATCTGTGAGAGCAAGAGTTCAGCGCTGCGAGCAATTACAGGATCAAAACTCTCTCGAGCTGAGAAGATCACATCAGAGGCCATTCTGATAGTTGTGAGCGGGGTACGAAGCTCATGAGAAACATCAGATACGAAGCGCTGCTGAACGCGGGATAGATTTTCTAGTCTTGTAATTTGCTGTTCCAGCGTATCCGCCATTTCATTAAACGCTGTTCCAAGTCGAGCAATCTCATCTTGGCCCTTCACTTCCATACGCTGCATCAAATCTCCTGAAGTGAGCTGCTCTGCAACTTCAGCCGCTTGTTTCACTGGTTTAATGACTTGGCGTAAAACTATTGATGCCACCATCATGATCAGAACAATCAACAGAATTCCAGTTCCCCACATGGATCGACCAATCAAGTCAACAGTTCGTTGTTGTGAATCGAACCCAAATAAAACATACATCTCGTAGTTCCCCACCCCAGGAATCGAGATCCTCTCTCCCACGACGAGGCCATTTAGTATTTCTCCATTGATGTATTTGAGCTGGGTTCGCTCCCAGTGAATGGCATCGTCTTTTTGTACTTTAGAGCGCAATTGATCTGAAATTGATGCAGGTTCAAGAAAGTTTGAAGTCGTTACTGCGGGAATGTTGCGAATCTCTTTATCTTTTGAGTTAAAGAAGGCAATCTCACGTCCCGAGTCTTTAGCGCTCACATCTGAGGAGTTCACTAACTCTGCAACGAGGGATGCAATATCTGTCGAACGATTGAGAGAGGCGATAATGAATCGATAGTTCGCATTCTGTATCGCAGAATCTCCTTCAGTGATTGATGCAGCAATTTTCTCTTCGAAGATGCCATCGGCGATACGGGTGTAGAGATTTGATCCGAGAAAATAGATGAGGGCAATCGAAATAACACTAGAAAGCGTAAAGACCTTTAAGAAGAGCGAGCGGCGAAAGATATTGAGTGCCATGACTTAAGGCTCAGCCTCGTGGACCTAGTGCGCCTGCCTTATATCCAATTCCTCGGACGGTATTGATAATCGTTGGATTTTCTGGATCATGTTCAATCTTTGCTCGTAATCTCTGTACGTGAACATTCACAAGACGCGTATCTGTTGAATGGCGATAACCCCAGACTTCACCTAAAAGCGCTTCTCGGGTAAAGACTCGACCGGGCTCTTTTGCTAGAGCAACCAGCAGATCAAATTCCAGGCGCGTCAAAGGAATCTCTTTTCCTCCGCGGGTCACAGTGTGCTCGACAATATCGATTGCGAGATCACCGATAGTTAAATTACTTGAAATCTCGCCACCCACTCGACGTAAGCGGGTACGGATTCGCGCGACTAATTCTGAGGGTTTAAAAGGTTTGACCATGTAATCATCAGCGCCCGCTTCAAGACCTTTAACGATGTCGTGGGTATCGCTCTTGGCCGTGAGCATCACGATGGGAACGCGCATCGATTGTTTACGAATCTGCTTGCAGACTTCAATTCCATCAAGACCAGGAAGCATGATGTCGAGTAAGACGAGATCTGGCGGATTATTACGGAAGACATCAATCGCTTCATCGCCGCGACTGACAAGATCTACTTCGATTCCAACACCGTTGAGAACGATGCCAAGCATTTCGGCAAGATCTTGATCATCATCAACGACAAGAACGGAAGTCATTAGCTGCCGTGCTTCCAAGAATTGAGATATTCGTCTTGAATTGGAGTCAGCGTATCGATTGTTGCTCCCATGCTCTTCAATTTAAGACGTGCAACTTCTTTATCAATCTCGGTAGGAACATTGTGAACGCCAGGTGCAAGAGAGGCTGCAGTCTTGACGAGCCATTCAGCAGTAAGCGCCTGATCAGCAAAAGACATATCCATAACAACTGCCGGATGACCTTCGGCCGCACCAAGGTTTACCAGGCGCCCTTCTGCAATAAGAAGCAGTCGACGACCATTAGCAAGAACATATTCATCGGTCTGGTGACGAATACGTGAATTCTTCTTTGCATTTTTCTCTAACCACGCTACATCGATCTCAATATCAAAGTGGCCCGCATTTGCCAGGATTGATCCATCTTTCATCACTCCAAAGTGCTCGGCAGTCAATACCGTTCTATTGCCAGTTACAGTAATAAATATGTCACCAATCTTTGCTGCTTCAATCATTGGCATAACGCGATAGCCCTGCATCAAAGCATCAAGTGCCTTGGTGGGATCAATCTCAGTAATGATGACATCTGCGCCCATGCCGCGTGCACGTTCCGCAACGCCTTTACCGCAATATCCGAATCCCCCAACTACAAATACTTTTCCACCGATGAGCTGGTTAGTGGCTCGGAAGATGGCATCAATTGTGGATTGGCCAGTTCCATAGCGATTATCAAACATATGTTTTGTATCAGTGTCATTGACCGCAATCATCGGAAATGTAAGCGCACCATCTTTTGCCATTTGCTGGAGGCGGATAACTCCCGTTGTGGTTTCTTCACAACCACCGGTGATGTCTTTCAATAATTCTGTGCGAGTTGTGTGAAGTGTATTAACGAGATCGCAACCATCATCAAAAACTTGATGTGGAGCAATATCAAGCGCTGCATTGATATGTGAGTAATAACCTTCACGATCAACACCATTTTTCGCAAAGACGCTAATTCCATATTCATGAACGAGAGCCGCTGCAGTGTCATCTTGGGTTGAAAGTGGATTTGATGCGCAGAGAGCTAGTTCTGCACCGCCGGCTTTGAGGGTTCGCATGAGGTTGGCTGTCTCAGTTGTGACATGCATACATGCAGAGAATCGAATGCCCTTAAATGGCTGCTCCTTCTCAAAGCGCTCCCGAATTTGAGCGAGAACCGGCATATTGCGTTCTGCCCACTCAATTCTCTTTTTTCCTTCTGCAGCAAGAGCAGGGTTAGCAATATCGTGCTTGGGAGCGGTTTGTGTTGCAGGGTTCAAGGGATTCTCCTAAAACTTCGCTTATATCAAGGTGTGGTGCAACTATGAGGTGGGCAGTTTACCCGTTCCGTATTAGGCGCAACACCAAATCTTGTACCCGAAGCATCTCCTCATGCGTAACAGCTTCAACATTAAGCCTTAATAATGGCTCAGTATTCGATGGACGTACATTGAAGGACCAATCTTGGGCGGAGACTGTAAGCCCATCTAATTCATCAAATGCGACATCTTCCTCGCGTGAATCCTTGCTCGAATTCTTGCTCGAAGAGAAATGTGTCTTGATGAGTTGGATTGCAGCTTTTTGATCTCCCACTTTGGTGTTGATCTCTCCACTTAACGCGTATTTGTTAAAACGAGACAGTAGCGCTGAGAGCGATTCTTGTTCCTGCAGAAGTGCAGCTATCGCATGTAGCGCAGCAAGCATTCCAGAATCTGCGCACCAAAAGTCTTTAAAGTAAAAGTGGCCAGAGTGCTCACCGCCAAATACTGCTTGATTTTCTGCCATCATCTTTTTGATATACGAATGGCCGACTCGACTTCGAAGTGGAACACCGCCTGCTGCAGAGATAACTTCTGGAACAGCGCGCGAGCAAATCAAGTTATAAATGATGGGAGCACCGGGATTTCTTACAAGCTCCCTCTCTGCAATAAGAGCGGTCAAGGCTGAAGGTGAAACGAGATTACCTTTTTCATCGACAAGGAAACAGCGGTCAGCATCACCATCAAAAGCCAGTCCGATATCAGCTTCTTTGTTCTGCACAAGTCTTTGTAGGTCAACAAGATTTTTAGCTTCGATTGGATTGGCCTCATGATTTGGAAAAGTTCCATCGAGGTCAAAATAAATTCCATCTACGACTGCGTTGATACGGGACATCACAGCTGGCGCAGTGTGTCCTCCCATGCCATTTCCAGCATCGATGGCGATGCGGATCGGGCGTCCATTGAATGTTGCTGCAAATGTGTTGGGCGGAAATAGACCAAATAAAAACTCAACATATTCGGTGAGTAAGTCGCGGGAACTCTCTTTCCCGACTGGGCGATTGGGAATGGCAAATCCCTCGCTTATTCCAAGCGCAATCTGTTCTTTTATCCAGAGTAGGCCAGACTCTTGGCCGATGGGCTTAGCGCCGCTTTTACATAACTTTATTCCGTTGTATTCAGCAGGATTGTGACTAGCAGTAAACATTGCACCAGGCAGATTGAGGGAACCTGAAGCAAAATAGAGTTGATCCGTCGATGAAAGTCCGATGCGAATGACATCTAAACCTTGCGAGGTAATTCCATCAGAGAATGCCGTTGCCAAATCAGGAGAAGATGGACGCATATCCTCTCCCACGACGATTGTGGCGGGTTCACGCTCTCGTTCAACGAATTTTGCAAACGCAATGCCTAATGAAAAAGTAAAATCGGGAGTAATTTCGTCATCAACTAAACCACGAATGTCGTAAGCCTTAATTATCTTGTCAAGTAAAGCGCGATCCATAATTACTGTGCTTTTTTATCTAGCTTTGATTATCGGGGTTTGACGACTGCTGTGATGTTGTGTGATGCGGTATTGCGCGAAGATGTCCACGTCTTCCAACTTCTGGTGTTATGGGTTTAGGAGCGAGATCAATTTTCGCACTCTGTCGAATGGCTTCAGCAATCGCAAGGACATCCTCGGGTGATGGTTCTGATTGATGAGATTCTGGATCATGAGCGATCACAGTCCATCCGTTGGGAACCTTTAATTTCTCTGAGTGTTCCGCGCAGAGATCGTATGCATGAGGTTCTGCATAGGTAGAAAGTGGACCAAGGACGGCGGTTGAATCTGAGTAGATGTAGGTCAACGTGCGAGCAGCATGAGCGCTACATCCACTTCTCGTGCAGCGTCGACCAACCGCACTCGGGCGATCAGATGAAGACGAGTTAACCCCGGTAGACATGTCGCGAGATTAGTCCGAGGTCGCTCAATAAACTCGTATTGACCGAGATTGGAATCTGGTGCGTCTTTATATACATCGCAACCTCTGACTCACTTCTTTGGCTGAATAACTGCAATATCGGCAACAGGTTTGGTTGCGCTCTCAAGGTTTGTACTCAAGGTAATGGGGAGATGAGTCACGCCATCTGC
>DAOROE010000047.1:0-5391 GCA_035441345.1 Candidatus Nanopelagicaceae bacterium | reverse complement strand
AACGCCTTTAGAGCGCTGACAACCTTTGTGAGAGAGGCCTTGGCATCACCAAACAAGAGAGTGGTCTTGGAATCAAAGAGGAGTTCATTTTCAATTCCAGCAAAACCAGGTCGCATCGATCGCTTCAAGAAGATGACATTGCCTGCTTGGGCAACATCAAGGATTGGCATTCCATAAATCGGACATCCTGGAGTGGTCTTCGCAGCGGGATTAACAACGTCATTGGCGCCAATAATGAGGGCAACATCGGTTTGTGGGAATGTTGGATTTACTTCATCCATCTCCGAAAGTTGCTCATATGGCACATTTGCTTCAGCTAAGAGCACATTCATATGTCCTGGCATACGGCCTGCAACGGGATGAATGCCATAGGCAACATCGATTCCTTTGGACGATAACAAATCGGCGAGTTCGCGTACGGTGTGCTGCGCTTGCGCTACAGCTAAACCAAAGCCCGGAACAATCACAACGCGACGTGCATAATTCAACAAAATCGCAACATCATCAGGCGTTCCAGATTTAACGGGACGAGTCTCGGTAGCCCCAGCCGCATCTTGCGGTTTAGCGGTGAATGCGCCAAAGAGCGTTCCAAAGAGCGAACGTCCCATCGCTTCCGCCATCAAGCGAGTCAGAATCGTTCCTGAGGCACCAACAAGGGTTCCCGCAATGATCAAGAGCGTTGCATCAAGTACATATCCACCGGCCGCAACGGTAAGACCAGTAAATGCGTTCAATAGTGAGATGACGATTGGAACATCTGCGCCACCAACAGGGAGTACGAAGAGCACGCCGAATAACAACGAGAGCCCTGCTAAAACAAGAAGGGGTGTGGTTCCAAGTGAGTTAACCACCCAACCAGCGCTGACCAAAGTTCCAGCCAAGGTTGCGGCGATTACAAAGCGACCACCAGGGAAGACAACAGGCCGCGTCGTCATGAGTTCTTGAAGTTTCAAGAAAGTGACGATGGATCCAGAGAAAGAAGTACAACCAACAAGGACAGTAAAGACTGTGGCGATAACTTCTGCTGTCGTTGCACTCGCGCCCAGCTTTAAATATTCAACGATTGCAACTAATGCTGCAGCTCCGCCACCCACGCCATTAAAGAGCGCAACCAGTTGTGGCATTGCGGTCATCTGAACCCGGCGCGCAGCAGGAACTCCCACGATCACACCAAAAGCAATCGCTCCGATTATCCAGCCCAAGTTATTGAGGGGCAGTTCGCCATCTGTGGTGTAGAAAAAGACTGCAATGGTTGCAACAGTTGCACCGAGCGCACCAATCAAGTTTCCACGTCGCGCAGTTCGTGGATGCGACAATCCCTTAAGCGCGAGAATAAACATCACGCCAGCGCTGAGGCCGATTAAGTCATAAATCGTGCGGTTCATTACTTATCACCGCCTGCAGATTTTTCGGAAGTTTTGCCCGACTTACCGGACTTACCCTTAAACATTTCGAGCATGCGATCAGTGACCACAAAACCGCCCACCATGTTGATGGTTGCTAGCACGATCGCAGCAACCGATAGCCCCAATTCCAAGGCAGTTTCGCTGTGATCAGCCACGATTATTGCTCCTACCAAGATCACGCCATGAATTGCATTTGCACCGCTCATCAGCGGCGTGTGGAGAGTGGATGAAACCTTCGAAACTACTTCAAAGCCCACGAAGACCGCGAGAACAAAGATGGAGATAATCGCAATTGCATCCATGTTATGCACCCTTCCGATTTACGCCGCCATGAGTAAGCGCAGCTGCATCGATAATCTCATCGGAGAAATCTGGAGTTACGACTCCATCTTTGGTCATCAAGAGCAAGAGGTTCACGACGTTACGTGAATACAGATAAGAAGCATGGAAGGGGAGTTGGCTCGGCACATCTTTGCCGCCCCAAATCTTTACCCCATTTCCAACCGTGACAATTTCGCCCGGCTTTGAACCCTCAACATTGCCGCCGCTTTCTGCAGCTAAATCAACAATGACTGAACCTTCTGCCATCGCTTGGTACATCTCTTTGGTAACAAGGCGAGGCGCTGGTCGTCCAGGCACAGCTGCGGTGGTGATCAAGACATGTGATTTTGTGATGTAAGGAGTTAACAATTCACGTTGTTTAGCAGCGCGCTCTTCTGTCATTTCCCGCGCATAACCACCGGCGCCTTCCAACGCCTCCAATTCCAATTCGATAAATGTTGCGCCCATAGATTTCACTTCATCGGCAGAGGAAGGTCGGACATCGTAGGCAGAAACGACCGCTCCCAAACGTCGCGCCGTCGCAATTGCCTGTAATCCAGCAACGCCTGCGCCGAGCACCAGAACATTGGCAGGAGTCACAGTTCCTGCAGCGGTCATCAAGAGTGGGAAGAAACGTGGTGAAAGTTCAGCGCCCACAAGGGCTGCGCGATATCCCGCACATAAAGCTTGTGAGGTAAGCGCATCCATGGATTGCGCACGTGAGATACGAGGAACTGCTTCAAGAGAAAATGCAGTTGCACCTGCTTTGGCAAGCGCCGCGATTGAATCGCCAGCGCTACTGGCTGAGAGAAATGAGATTGTTATTGCGCCACTTTTTAATGAGCTCGCTTGTTGGACCGTCAATGGTTGGACTGAGAGCACAACATCGGCGCCCGAAAGCTCTTTACTTTGATTGCTCGATGGAAAGACTTCTGCGCCAGCACTGGAGAAATCCTTATCGTTAGCGCCAGCGTTAAGGCCCGCTCCTGATTCAACCGATACAACGAGCCCTGCGCGCGTGAGTTTGGAGATGATGTCAGGAAGAAGTGCAACGCGCTTCTCGCCAGATTTACTCTCGGCCACCACAACAACGCGCATATCGAAAGCCTATCTCTGGGTCTGTGCTCGGGCTACTTGTGAGCGCCGTTTAATTCGCCGCGAACGAGGTGATAGATGATGGCTTGAATTGTGGTGCGACGATGGAAGGCTTCCCGCCAAATAACGGAGCGCGGACCATCGATGACTGAGGCTTCAACCTCTTCACCGCGATGTGCTGGCAAGCAATGCATGAAGATTGAATCCTTCGCACCCACGGACATTAATTTCTCGGTAACTGCAAATGGAGCAAGCACTTTCTCTTTTTCTTTGCGCTCAGCTTCAGGATCGCCCATCGACATCCAGACATCGGTATAGAGAACAGAGGCATCTTTGGCAGCTAATTCGGGATCATGGAGAATTTCAACTCTTCCACCACTTACTTGAGCAATCGCTTGTGCGCGTGCAACAACGTTGGCATCAGGCGCCCACTTTCCTTCGGGTGTTGCAGCAACAACATGCGCTCCCATGATTGCGCCCATCATCAACCATGCAGTTGTGACGTTGTTTCCGTCACCGAGATAAACAAATTTACGACCGGAAATATCGCTGCCAAATTTCTCACGAATTGTGAGCCAATCAGCCAAGACCTGTGTGGGATGGTCATAATCAGTGAGCCCATTAATAACAGGAATAGTTGCATGAGCACCTAATTCATCAACGTCGGCTTGGGCGTAGGTGCGGATTAAAAGTGCGCTACAGAATTGGCTAACAACGCGCGCGGTATCTGCGATGGTTTCGCCGCGACCAATTTGTAATTCATCGCCCCGCAAGAAAATTGGCGTTCCACCGAGATGAGCAACGGCAGTCTCGGAAGCCAAGCGGGTGCGCGTAGAAGGCTTCGACATATAAATCGCCACACTCTTGTGAGCCAGGGCGCTGGAGGCTTTGGTGGGATCCTTCGCAAAATCTGCGGCGGTGGCGAGCAGGAGCTCGACATCAGCGCGCGAGAGATCTTCGGTGCGTAAGAGATCTTTCATCTGCGTATCTTACGGCCCACGGTGTGGCTCACGAAGAAGTAGATGCGCTAGAGACCAGAGCCAATGCAGCGCCTATTATTCGCGGTATGAATTCGCCACGCGTGTCTGGAGAGCTACGAATGGGGCTCTTTTCGCGCGGCAAATCAGCTTTCGATCCTTCCACTATTGATGATATTGGCGCGATCGGCGAGACCGATACTCTGATTGATACTCGCACGCAATCACAAGAAGATCTCGAGCCTGGTGATCACGAGAGATTTGCGCACTACGTCCGTAAAGAAAAGATTGTGGAATCTGCAGTCTCAGGAAAACCCGTCACCGCGTTATGTGGCAAGAAATGGATTCCTTCGCGGGATCCAAATAAGTTTCCCATCTGCCCGACTTGTAAAGAGATTCATGCAGGACTTCGCAAAGGTCCCGATGATGGCTCTGAACAATCGTGATGCCATCACGTTATAACGACTAGCAAGAGCCATGGCACTAGGAACTGTTACCGAATCAGAGAGCGATCTCGATCTTCGTGCCGATCGACCCTGGGTATGTGTGGTCTGGGATGACCCAGTTAATTTGATGTCCTATGTAACGCATGTCTTTATGGTGCTCTTTGGATATTCAAAAGAGAAGGCCACGGAGTTGATGTTGAAAGTTCATAACGAAGGGCGCGCCACCGTAACTTCAGGAACGCGTGAAGAGATGGAGCGCGATACCCAACGCCTCCATGAATATGGTCTCTGGGCCACCGTGCAACGCGATAACGAGTTCTAGGTGTGTTGTAAGAGATGATTAATTAACCATGTCTACTTTCCGCCGAATCTCGAGTGATGAGAGTTCAAAGCTTGCCATCACCTTCTCATCTCAAGAATCGCATGTCCTGATTAACTTGACTGAGCAACTTCTCGAATTACTCGCTGAGGGCGATGGTCAATCCCATCAAGTAGATCCACTTCTCCATCTCGTCGGTATCTCCAGCGCAGATTCCTTGCCAGAGGATCCCGTTTTACGCCGTTTACTTCCCAATGCATATGATGACGAGAGAGCAGCAGGAGAGTTTCGCCGCTATACCGAGCATGGTTTGCGCGAAAAGAAGAAAGCTCATGCCCTCACAATTTATGAAGCGCTCTTGCCTCAAGATGAGGAGTGGAGCGGTGATACCCCACTCGATAAAGGATCCATCGAGATTTCATTTCCCGAAAGCGATGCAATGGCCTGGCTCGGAGGGCTCAATGATCTTCGTCTTGCACTCGCTGTGCGTTTAGGAATTGGAACTGAAAAAGGTTCGCCCACTCCCGCTGAACAGCATCAGAAATACGAATTGATGGTGGAGAGCGATCCGATGAAAGCGGTCTACGCCGTTTATTCGTGGATTGGTTGGTTGCAACAATCCTTGCTGGAAACCATCTCTGAGCAGAGCTAATCAGTCAATAAAAAAAATCAGGGCTCGGTTTCCCGAGCCCTGATTTCTAGTACTTAACTACGTTCTTAGTGATCGTCCTTCATGCCTTCAGCAATGGACTTCATGCGAGCGATCTTCAGAATTGTTAGACCCCATACGCACTTCGCCACAACGTCAGCGATGGTGTAACCAACTT
>DAOROE010000046.1:0-5460 GCA_035441345.1 Candidatus Nanopelagicaceae bacterium | reverse complement strand
CCTCATTTGGGCAGAGGGCGAGTTTATGAGAGGGGGTTAGAAAAGGGAAATTCGCCTATAGACCAACCGAGCGTATGACTCCCAGGGCAAATCCCCCGCATACCACCCATGCCCCGAGGCCCACCACGAGGGGTTTGGCGCCAAGGGCTTTGATCGATGCCCATCGCACTCCGAGGCCCATTCCAAAGAGTCCAATTGATAAGAAGATCTTGGAGAGTTCTTTTCCACCATTCACGACAGTTTCAGGAAGTGACAGTGCATTTACCAGAAGCGCACAGATCACAAATCCAATAACAAAAGTTGGGGTCGCGGTACGTAGTGATTTTTTTCCACCATCTTCTGAAGAGTTCCGCATAGATAGAAAAAGAATTAGTGGAATCAGCAAAACCACACGGGTTAATTTCACGATGACAGCAGAATCAAGGGCTTCGGGACCCATGATGGAAGCAGTTGCAATGACTTGTCCAACGTCATGGACTGCGGCACCAATCCATGCGCCGGCAGTTGCATCACTGAGTGAGAAGACTTGGGCTAAGAGCGGAATGACAAAAACCGAGAGCGTTCCACAGAGCGCAACGAGTGCTACCGCATAAGAAACATCGCGCTCTTCACTCTTGCGAGTAGAACTAATTGCCGCGATTGCCGTGGCGCCACAGATTGCAAAGCCACCAGCAATAAAGGTGGAGAGCGAATCACTTAACCCAGCACGTTTTGCGACAAAGCGCAGTCCGGTAAAAACTCCAGTAACAATGATTACAACAGCAAGTAAACCTTGGGGACCAACCTCACTAAATTTATCAATCGAAATTTGAAAGCCAAGCAGTACAACTCCGAACCGCAAGCATCGCTTTGCAGCAAAGGTTGCAGCCTCTTTCCCTCTATCACTCCAACCACCTGCATTCACAAAGATGAGTCCCATTACCATTGACATGAATAATGGTGAGATAGCACCTTCAAATTTGTTCACTGCGTAAGCGACTGCAACATTTACTAGGATAATTGAAAAGTAAATGAGATTGATCTTTGTAAGCTTCATGTGAGTTTTGCGAGCCCTAGTTTTTCGCTCCAAATATTGAGATCGTTCATTACTGCTTCAGCAATCGCAATCTCACCATTGCCTAACTTTTGTGGATGCACTCTCTTGCTACCTGGAATACGGCCACCTGTTTCGGTGATGCTCGATGCCAACGCATTGAAATCTTCATAGGAAGAAGAGTCGCCAATATCGTTGGGGTCGATCGTGATCACTGTATGAGAAATTGATTGTGGCTTGGTGTCATCATCGGGATTGAACATGTCGGGAACTTTGCGCGATAACGCACCTCCGCTAAGGCCAGCTGATAGTGACTCCACCATCAAACCGAGCGCGAAACCTTTAGCGCCACCTAGCGGAGCAAGCATTCCCATCAACGCTTCTTTTGCATCTGTAATGGGTTGGCCCTGAGCATTCACTGCCCAACCTTCTGGAATTGTTCCGCCTGCTTTCGCAGCTGTTGCAATCTTTCCACGTGCAACCGCAGATGTTGAAAGATCGATAATCATGGGCGGATTAGATGGGATTCCCGAAGCAATCGGGCTAGTAGAAAGTAACGGTGCATTTCCACCAACAGCAGGCATCACCGCAGGTCCGTTAGTGAAAATCATTGCGATCTGTCCGGCATCAAGTGCTGGATAGAGATAAACACCAAGTGCGCCACAATGGCTCGAGTTCTTGACTGAGATTAACGAGATTCCAAATTCTTTTGCTTTTACTACACCGAGTTCAGCAGCGTTCCATACTTGCCAATGGCCAAGACCATCTTCTCCGTCAAAACTTGTAATGGCACCGCGTTCCGAAATTATCTTGAGCGTTGCTTCTGGGTTGACTCCGCCCATGGTTATGCGCTGTAAATAGAAAGGTAGTCGCATCAATCCATGGCTGGGATTTCCCCAGACATCAGATGTGACGATGGCGCGCGCAGTCTTTGCGGCATTTTCTTCTGGAACACCAGCTGCAACGAACATCGCCGTCGCGTGCTCGAGTGCGTGAGATATTGATAGCGCCACTATTTCGCTCGCTTTATCGAACCGACCGCATAGCTCTGTGTTCCGCCCGTCAGCGCGGCGGTAATTTCGCTGACCAGTACGCGATTAATTGCAGCTTGGCTCTCGTGAGTAATGCCAGCAATATGAGGTGCCAGAACAACGCTCGAAAGATCAGTAAAGCGCTTATCTTGTGGTGGTTCTTGGGCTCGTACATCAAGACCGGCGCCAGCAATCACACCACTTTTGAGCGCTGCTTCTAAATCCTCTTCATTAATTACTTCTCCCCGACCCACGCTGATTATTAGCGCACTCTTCTTCATCGTTGAGAGCAGAGCGCTATTGATGATGTTCTTGGTCTCAGGAGTTGCGGGCAGGTGAACCGAAAGAAAATCTGATTGGGTGACAACGCTCTCCAAAGATGCCATCTCAGCGTTAATGGAATTCAAATAGCTTTGATCAGGCTTAGCAAATGGATCGTAAGCCAGGACTTTGACTTTAAAGCCACGTAATAATTCTGCAGTCGCACGTGCAGTAGCGCCAAATCCGAGAAGTCCCCATGTTTTTCCGGAAATCTCGCTTCCAGCTCTGCGATTCCATTCACCATTGCGAGTGCTGGAATCTAATTCAATTAACTTTCGAGAGAGCGCGAGCGCCATGGCAAGAGTCTCTTCACCGACTGCTGTGGCATTAATCCCTAGCGCTGCAGAAACAACCACACCATTATCGTCGGCAGCTTTCACATCTATATTGTCGAGACCAACACCCGCGCGTGCAATGATCTTTAGATTTGGTGCAGCTTCGATGACTTCTCGAGTCACTTGAGTTCTATTACGTACGACGAGCGCGGTAGCTGTTGATAATTTCGCTTTGAGTTCATCTTTCTTACTCCAAAGGTCTGGTTCGCGAACTAATGGAAAACGTGCAGCAAGCGCTTCAAAATCTGCGCTCCATACATCTTCACTTATCAGTATCACGAACCAGTCCTTTGTTATTTATTGGGTAATCGATATTTGGTGATTGGTCAGGAACTTATGCGCTGATATACAACTTGGTGAAGGTGTATTCGCGGTGACCTAGGGCTTCTGCAGCGCAAAGTCGGCCATTAACAGTGCGTTCAATGACCTCCATCATCATGTCGCCAGCCTTGGTCAAGTTATATTCCTGACGCAATAAACCAGAGACATCAAGATCGATATGTTCACGCATTGATGCAGCAGTCTTCTTATTTGCGGTTAACTTCAAGACCGGCTCGATTGGATTTCCAATCACATTTCCTTGACCAGTCGGGAAGAGATGAATAACTGCGCCAGCAGCTGCCATCAGAGTTACACACTCGGCCGCAGCAGATGAAGTATCCATAAAGTACAGACCTTGCTTCTTACGATCAGGAGCTTCTGCTGGAGCAAGTACTCCAACCACAGGAACCGAGCCAGTCTTAGCAATATTGCCAAGCGCCTTCTCTTCAATTGTGGTGAGTCCACCAGCAATATTTCCTTGGGTAGGTTGTGAACCAAGCAAGTTTGCACCTGTTGATTCAATAACTTTGATGTAGTTATCGTAAGTTTTCTGGAAGAGATTGCGGCATGCATCATCGATACAACGTTCTGCGATGAGATGTTCTCCACCAGTGAGCTCTGACGTTTCGCCAAAGAAGACCGTTCCACCAGCTGCAACCCATCGATCAACAGCCTCTGAGGTTGTGGGGCATGAACCAAGTCCTGACGTTGTATCTGATTCGCCGCACTTGATTGACATGATCAAATCGCCTTCGCTTGCAGGTTCGCGAGTAATTTCAGATGCATCTTGTAGGAAGATCTGGGCAACGCGCGCTGCATCAGCAATGACTTGGAGATCGCCTTTACCTTCAATAGAAAACGATGCAACAGGCTTTCCAGATTTTGCGATACCTGCAGCAACTCGTTCAGTCCACTTCGGTTCGATACCAATCACCACAACAGCAGCAACGTTTCCGTTGAGGCCAGTGCCAATAAGTGTGCGGAATGTGAGTTCTAAATCTTCGCCAAATTGGAGGCGACCGTAGCCATGAGGCAGCGCGAGAGTGCCAGGCACTACTTTTGCGACCGCTTCAGCAGCTGCATTTGAAAGGTCATCGACCGGCAGGATGATGACGTGATTACGGATACCCATCGACCCATCTGGGCGACGGTATCCAGTTAAGCGCGGCTTGCTTCCCATCGATAACTCCTCATGTTGTGTGTATGTACGTAATCGCCTTTTTTGATCGGCTGTGATGCGATGCCGACCTTAATTCCATATTTAATGATTGCTTCACCTTCTGCATGATCTCGCAACGCAAATTTATGCCCGAGTGGGATTGCGTGATTGAGAACAGCGGTGTGCTGTGTTTGCTCTTTCACAGATAGTCCTTGCAGTGTGCCGGGTTGCAAATCATCGTTTGCAACGGCAACTGAATCGCCATCGTGGTGAAGGAGAAAATCAGGCACTTGTGCCATAACTATTTCCTTTCCATATCTCGATTAACCCAATATCCCCATCAACTCCGCGCTCCTGCAAGGAATGCAGCAAGCTCTGCTTTGGTAGGAATTCCACTTTGTCCATCAAGCGCGCGACATGAAAGTCCGGCGACGGTATTTGCAATTGCGACTGCCTCTTCTATCGGCTTATTCCATACTTGAGTAGCAACGAGCGCGCCATGGAAAACATCTCCTGCGCCAAGAGTGCTAACTATCTCTGTAGAGATTGCAGGAATCACTCCTGAGCTAACTCCGTCTGAGTAGACGCTGCCTTCCCCACCCTTGGAGATAACAACGATGTTCTTATCTTGTTTAGCTGTCGAAACATCGGTGGTGATGTTCTCTGATGGGGCGAAAAGATCGTAATCTGCTGAATTCACTCCTGGAGTTACATAGCCGATATCAATGGAGAGTTGTGCGTTTCCCCCACGGCTTATTCCCCAATTCTTCAGCGCCTGCATGCCAAATTGATCCACATGAATCCAGCCATAATCATTGATATTGGCTGGCTTTAGGGGCAATTCATTGTGAGGCTGAACCATAATGGCTCGGGTTTGTTCGCTCTTGGAGACCACGATTGTTCCAATTGCCGTTTTTATCTGCGGATTCACAATCACATTTTTCGTATCTACACCCTCGCGCTTCAACGTATCAAAGATAAAACGTCCTGCGTCATCATCACCAATCACACATGAAAGAGCTACATCAATTCCGAGTCTCGCCATTGTGACTGCTGCTGTTGTGGCAGGTCCCCCAACAGCCCTCACAGATTCAAGCGCGACAACGCGCTCATTTGCAGCTGGGTATTTATCTACCAAGACAATCGTGTCAACTGTTGCGATTCCAACTGAGAGAACTTTGGTCATCAATCGTTCTGCTTCCGCAAATACTTGAACCAGGCATCACGTGCGTTGTGAATATGTTGGATGATCATTAATCG
>DAOROE010000045.1:3657-5907 GCA_035441345.1 Candidatus Nanopelagicaceae bacterium | reverse complement strand
AATTGTGCGGATATTTGATTAAGTTCTTATAAAGTCTTGCTCAAATGGAGCTGAATGTGAGCCTCAATGAGGCCTTGGACTGGTTTCTTGGCTCTCCCATCCGCATCTTGATCATTCTGGTGCTTGCGGTCATTCTCCAGAAAATCGCTTCCCGAGCAATTACCAAAGTTTTAAGCAGGGTCGCCGAAGCTGATTTCATTCCGGGAGAGAAAACTTCTGTAACGCGTCAACGTGAACGTGCACGTACTGCATCTTCTGTTTTAAACAGCAGTTCAAAGGCGCTGATTGGACTCATCGCTGGCGCCATGATTCTTGGTGAGCTCGGAGTAGATCTCGGACCTCTGGTCGCTTCTGCCGGTGTTGTGGGATTTGCCGTCGGTCTTGGCGCGCAAACAATTGTGCGCGATGTCTTCTCTGGGATCATCATGCTTCTCGAAGATCAATATGGCGTTGGCGATAACGTTGATGTTCTTGATGTCAAAGGAAAAGTCGAAACTGTCGGTTTGCGCATCACAACAATTCGCGACCGTCAAGGCACGTTATGGTATTTACGAAATGGCGAAATTCTTAAAGTTGGTAATAAATCTCAGAAGCCGCGGGGCTGATTCACCATCGAATGAGCTGCCATCTCTAGGTAGCTCCATAGCTCTGATCTCAGTTCATCCTTCATCTCAAGTTGATCAACTGCTGACTTCATATGTTGTAACCAGACATCTCGTTCAACTTCACTAATGTGAAATGCCGAATGACGCATTCTTAGTCTTGGGTGACCTCTTTGCTCGCTATAAGTCTTTGGGCCGCCCCAATACTGCTCGAGAAACATAAGTAAACGTTCTGCAGCTCCCTTGAAATCTTCATCGGGATACATCGGGCGTAATACTGGATCTACAGCTACGAGCGCATAAAAGTGTGACACCAGTTGTTCGAATGTAGCTCTGCCGCCCATCGCTTCATAAAGATTGGTTTCGTCGCTCATAACGATTTATCCACGGCTTATTTTGAGCGACCACAGACCCAGCAAACCAACCGGAATTGCAGCAAACGCACAGAGCCAGCCATAAGAAAGAGTTCCAATAATCACTCCAGCCAAAGCTCCCCCGCCTGCACCAGAAAGATTCATCACAAGATCACTTGCTCCTTGTGACGATGTTTTCATCTCGGGCACCACAGACTCTGTTAATAAAGCGGAACCAGCAATGAGAGTGCATGACCAGCCCAGGCCGAGTAGAAATAGTCCAATTCCAAGAGTTATCGCATCATCTGCTTGAGCAAAACCGGAGACTATTGATGAAAGCAAAAGTGTGCCGACACCAATTTGAATTACTCGAATTCTTCCTAACCGATCACTCAAAGCGCCAACAACTGGAGAGAATGCATACATTCCTAATACGTGAACGCTGATAACGAGTCCGATAATCGTGAGTGTGACATCGACATGAGCCATATGAACTGGCGTCATCACCATAATCGAAACCATGGCGACGTGACCTATAGCGATTGAAAGAATTGAAAACAGTGCTTTGGGATTAGAACGAATGTGTTTAAGAGCAGCTTTGGTTGCACCTTTTGGTTTAGCCAGAGCGCCCGATTGTTGTGCAGCGGTAAGAAATGGATCAGGCCTTAGAAATAGTTGAATCACAACGATTGCTAGCGTAAGTGTGACCGCTGAAACTACATAGGGTCCAACAAGTCTTGGCAAACCAAGTTGCTCTGCAACATTTCCCGCCGGTTCCATCAAGTTTGGTCCTGCCACTGCACCTACTGTTGAACCCCACACCACAAAGGAAAGTTGTTTGGCTCGAGTTTCATTTGTGGCAAGGTCGACTGCCGCAAAGCGCGCCTGGTATCCCGCTGCAGATGCCGCACCCACTAGGAATGTTCCTGCAAGCATTAAGTAGATGTTCTTCTGGGAGCCACCAAGAATTGCGAAAAGTGAGCCAATAACACCGGCTATGAAGCCAGCTGAAAGAGCGAGCCTGCGTCCACCACGTGCGGTTAATCGCGCCAGTGGAAGAGCTAGTGCAGCCGCACCTAAGACGGATGAAGTTTGAGCCAGACCGGCGAGAGTTTCGGATTCAGTTATGGAAGCAACGAGCAACGAGCCAGCCGCAACCGTGCCGGCAACGCCAACGCCATTGAGTACTTGCGCAGTTGCAAGGACCTTGACGGTCTTTTCTTGCAACGCAGTATTTGGCATTACTTAACTCTGATCCAGACCGCAGTATCTGTGGGAAGGAGATTTCCCTTGAG
>DAOROE010000045.1:0-3557 GCA_035441345.1 Candidatus Nanopelagicaceae bacterium | reverse complement strand
TTATCGTTGGTTGAGAAACCGAATGCACCTTGTGATGAACTCTTCCATGGAATTGGAACACGACAACCGTCACGACCACGATCTTTATAACCACTCATCTTCCATCGTGGATCAGTAAGTCTATTTTCTGGGATGTCACGGACTTCGGGAACGGCGAGTTCTTCGCCTTGATAAAGGTACGTTCCACCTGGAAGTGCAAGAGCCATCAAGGTTGCGCTTCGTGCACGCAGAGTTCCACGTGCAATGTTCAACTTTGCGGGATCTCCTTGGCGCGACCACGTCGTGTCACCATGATTTGTCAGTCCTAAATCAAGGCGATCGACGGAGCGAACTACATCATGATTATTAAATACCCACGATGTTGGTGCTCCCACTTCAGCAAGAGCTGAGATGGAATTATCGATTTTCTTGCGAATTTCCTCGGGTTTCCAGAGAGTTGTGAGCATCTCGAAATTAAACGAATTCTGAAGTTCGTCAGCGCGAACATACCGCGCGATGCGTGATGCTGGACTGACCCAGGCTTCGGCAACTGCCATGCGATCACCCTGATATGAATCAAGAATCTTGCGCCAACTGCGATAAATATCGTGAACACCTTCTTGGTCCCAGAAAGGTTTATGTTCTGGGCTGAGCATGCGAGTGAAGTTATTTTTACCAAGAATCTTGGATATCCAACTTTCACGAATGTCAGGCAATCCCTTCTCCTTGAACATCCCGTGAGCAACATCAATACGGAATCCATCTACTCCACGATCGAGCCAGAACTTCAAGACATCTTCAAAGTGGCTGCGAACTTCTGAATTCTCCCAATTGAGATCTGGTTGTTCGACAGCAAAAAGGTGGAGGTACCACTGCCCTAACTTTCCATCAGCTTCAACAATGCGATGCCAGGCTGGTCCACCAAAGACGGCTTGCCAATTGTTTGGAGGCAGGTCTCCATTTGGACCCTTACCATCGCGGAAAATATAACGAGCGCGTTCTGGAGAACCTGGTTTTGCTTTTAATGCGGCTTGGAACCACTTATGTTGATCTGATGTGTGATTAGGAACAATATCAACAATTACTTTAATTCCATGTTCGTGTGCATCTTTAATCAAGCGCTCTGCATCTTTAAGAGTTCCATAATCTGGTTCGATATTCATGTAATCAGAGACGTCATATCCGTGGTCGTTCTGAGGAGATGGGTACCACGGCGTAATCCATATTGCGTCAACACCAAGCTTCTGTAGGTAACCAAGTTTCGAGCGAATACCTTCTACATCGCCGATGCCATCGCCATTTGAATCAGCAAAAGAGCGGATATAGATCTGATAGGTAACTGCATCGCGCCACCAAGGGCGAACGCCGCGAGGCGCTAGCTGGGTACTCACTTTTTCTCCTCTAAATATTGCTGCAGAAAGGCCCTTTCCTCGTCATTGAGCGGGCGAGACTTTGCAACACTTTCATCGACTGCGACTTGAACCGTTTTCACGCGGGCATAAATCTTCTTTTCGTCTTTGATCTCATAGACCATGGCAAAAGATGAATTCCCTATCGATTCAACCCAGAGTTCGACATCGACATAGATTCCACCTTGGAATATCGGGGCTAAGAAATCCACTTCTGCACGCGCAACAACCATCTCTAAAATCCCAGGTAGCTTTCCATCACGTGTGTGTTGCACAAAAGACCATTCAAAGCGAGCTTCTTGGGCAAATGTTAAGTATTTAGCATTATTCACATGGCCCATAGCGTCGAGATCATCCCAACGCACAAAAGCTTTATGGTGATACTTCATCGAGTTAACTTTCTATACGTCACACGATGGGGACGAGCTGCTTCGGGGCCAAGGCGATCGACCTTATTTTTCTCATATGACTCAAAGTTTCCTTCAAACCAGAACCATTGAGAGTCACCCTCATAAGCCAGGATGTGAGTTGCCACGCGGTCCAAGAACCAACGATCATGGGAAATAACAACGGCGCATCCTGGAAATTCTAGAAGTGCATTCTCCAAAGACCCTAGTGTTTCTACATCAAGATCATTGGTGGGCTCATCGAGTAGCAAAAGGTTTCCACCCATCTTTAGGGTGAGCGCAAGATTAAGACGATTTCGCTCTCCGCCCGATAGGACTCCAGCAGCTTTCTGTTGATCTGGTCCCTTAAATCCAAAAGCAGAAACATAAGCGCGACTCGGCATCTCTACAGCGCCAACTTTCATGAAATCTAAACCATCAGATACAACTTCCCAGAGTGATTTCTTTGGATCAATTCCACCGCGAGACTGGTCGACGTAAGAAATCTTTACCGTCTCGCCTACCTTGATGCTTCCCGAGTCTGGGGTTTCTAAACCAAGAATCATCTTGAAGAGCGTTGTTTTACCCGCTCCATTTGGGCCAATTACACCGACAATTCCATTTCGTGGAAGGGAGAATGACAAGTTATCAATCAGTAATCTCTCGCCAAATCCTTTAGAGAGGTTCTCGACGTCAACCACAATATTTCCAAGGCGTGGGCCCATAGGAATTTGAATCTCTTCGAAATCTAGTTTGCGTGCCTTTTCAGCTTCAGCTGCCATCTCTTCGTAGCGAGCAAGACGTGCCTTGGACTTGGCTTGGCGACCTTTAGCGTTCTGGCGTACCCAATCCAATTCTTCCGCTAATCGCTTAGCGCGCTTAGCATCTTTCTGTCCCTCAATCTTTAAGCGAGCTGCTTTCGTCTCGAGATAAGTGGAGTAATTACCTTCATACGGATAGGCGCGACCTCGATCGAGCTCGAGAATCCATTGCGCAACGTTGTCCAAAAAATAACGATCGTGGGTAATTGCTACAACTGTTCCCTCATATTTTGAGAGGAACTGCTCCAACCAAAGAACTGATTCAGCATCAAGATGGTTAGTGGGCTCATCAAGCAGCAGCAAATCTGGCTTCTGTAAAAGTAATTTGCAGAGCGCAACACGACGTCGCTCTCCACCAGAAAGGACTTTCACATCAGCATCGGGAGGTGGGCAACGAAGCGCATCCATCGCTTGTTCGAGTTGTGAATCTAAATCCCAGGCATTGAGGTGATCAAGCTTTTCTTGCAGGCTACCCATTTCTGCAAGCAACTTGTCGTAATCTGCATCAGGGTTTGCCATCTCTTCTGAAACTTGATTAAAACGTGCGAGGAGCCCCATAGTTTCCGCAACGCCTTCTTGAACATTTTCTAAAACATTTTTCTCTTCATTCAATGGTGGCTCTTGCAGAAGAATTCCCACCGAGTATCCCGGTGTTAAGTAAGCCTCGCCATTAGAAGGTTGTTGCAACCCTGCCATGATCTGTAGGACTGTTGATTTTCCAGCGCCATTGGGGCCAACAACACCAATCTTTGCGCCCGGCAAGAACATCAAAGTGACGTCATCAAGAATGACTTTGTCACCATGCGCTTTACGCGCCTTCTTCATTGTGTAAATGAACTCTGCCACGAGGCGAAACCTTATCGTCTAGCCGCGGTATTAATCGCACTCGGTAGACTTGCGCCACAAATGCGCCCGTAGCTCAGTCGGATAGAGCACCCGCCTTCTAAGCGGGTTGTCGCAGG
>DAOROE010000044.1:0-5961 GCA_035441345.1 Candidatus Nanopelagicaceae bacterium | reverse complement strand
TTGAATCTGGATTGCGCCACACAATTGGTGCGCCTTCATCGCCACCCTCACGTAATTCTTGATCAAAAGGAATCTGGGCTACTAAGGGAACTTCAGCGCCAACAAGTGTGCTGAGACGTTGTGACGTTTCTGCGCCACCACCTTCACCAAATAACGCAATTTTCGCACCCGTGGCGCTGTCTTCGTACGCTGACATATTTTCGATGACACCAACAATGTGCTGTTTGAGTTGGTGGGCGATTCGACCTGCACGTTCTGCAACTTCAGCCGCTGCAACTTGTGGGGTAGTTACCACAATGATTTCTGATGCAGGAATGAGTTGTCCAAGAGAAATAGCAATATCTCCAGTTCCCGGTGGCAAATCTAAGAGAAGAAAATCAAGATCGCCCCAATAAGCATCGCTGAGTAGTTGCTCAAGGACTCGATGGAGGAGCGGTCCACGATAAGCCACTGGATCAGCCCGATCAGGCTTAAACATTTCGATGGAAACAACTTTGATGCCACGCACTTCGACCGGTATGAAGGTCTGATCGATTGCAGTCGGACGTTGCCCTTCAATTCCAAATAGTCGTGGGATGGAATGGCCGTAGACATCGGCATCGAGAACGCCTACCTTAAATCCGCGTTCGCTCAACGCTGCAGCAAGATTTACCGTTACGGATGACTTCCCCACTCCACCTTTTCCGGATGAAATTCCCCATACTCGCGTGAGGGAATCTGGTTGGGCAAACGGAATGAATTTCTCTCTACCGCCGCGTAAGAGTTTCTTTACGTTGTCGCGTTGCGTCTCATTCATCACGCCAAATTCAAGGTGTATGTCTTCTACTTCCGATACCTTTTCAACAGCTGCTTTGACATCTCTTTCAAGGCGATCACGCATGGGGCAACCCGAAATTGTCAAAAGGATTTTGATGGAAGCAATTCCTCCATCAAAAGTGACGCTTTCTACCATCCCAAGATCAGGAAGCGGTCTATGTAATTCAGGATCAGATACAGTCGCAAGGGCAGCGTGTATCTCTTTAACTACCTCTGAGCTCATAGGAGATCTGGATCAATCTTTGCAACGTCCTTAATATCTTTCGATTGACGCTTAACTTCATTGACTACTGGTTTTACATCATCCATTGCATTTCCAAGAACTTTTTTAGCCAGATTCTTTGGCGTCAGATCTTTGACATCAAGATCCTCAAAACCTGGACCGAGATTTTCTTTCAATTCACGAGAGGCATACGAGGTGAAATTTCTGACTTTGTGAAGAAAGCGAGCAAAGTCCTTTGCGGCATTAGGTAATTTATCGGGGCCGACCAGGAAGAGGCCTAGGACTACTAGTCCAAGAAACTCGCCCATTCCTATTCCGAACATGTCCCCATCCTATTTCAGATTCAATGAGAGAGTAGCGATGAATTAGATCTTGGTTGCAACCATCACGCCATCGCCCACAGGCAGCAGCATGGGAAGCCAGTGTTCTTGCGATTCCTTGATGACTTTGATGACTTCTCTATATCCAATACTTTCCGGATCGCGTTGCGTGGGATCTGCGACTTTTCCAGAGAGGAGTGCGCGATCAATGACAAGAATTCCTCCTGGCCGAAGTGAACGATAGGCATTTTCTACGCTCTCTAAAAGATCGGCATTACGACGCAATATGAAGATGTCATACAAACTATCAGCGAGCTTTCCAACAATCTCGCGAGAGTTTCCAGTTATGAGTCGATAACGAGATGCACTAATGCCCGCTTCATCAAATGCTTGCTTGGCAAGTTTTGCATTCTCTACTTCATCATCAATCGAAGTGAGAAGCCCTTTCTGAGTCATCGCTTGAAAAATCCATAATCCACTTACTCCAGCCCCTGTGCCAATCTCAACAATTGATGTGGCACCGATGAGGTGGGTGAGATATCGAAGTAATGATCCGACTGCTGGAGTTGTGTCATAGGTGCCAATCTCATTTCCTCGTTGACGCGCTCGTTGGATAATCTCAGTTTCCGGAAGGAAAGAATTTGAATAGGCGCGCATATCGCCGCGATCTGCAAATACCCGTTCTAAATTCGACTTGTCGCCCGTTCCGGGTATCACAGTGCGGCAATCCATTCAGTCAGTAGTCGGACGCCATAGCCAGTTCCACCCTTAACATTTTCTCCAGCATCAACTTCAGAGCGGGCTGGACCTGCAATATCAAGATGAGCCCACTTTCTCTGGCCGGAAAACTTCTCGAGAAATAGCGCTGCTGTTACCGAGCCACCTTGAAATTTATATTTATCGGCAGTGTGATTGAAATCTGCGACATCGCTTGCAAGTGCAATTTGATAATCATCAATCAATGGCATATGCCAGATTCGATCACCCGTAAATTCACTGAGTTTCATTAAACTATTGGCAAGTTTCTGATCGCGTGTGTACATCGCTCCGTAGTAACGACTGAGTCCCAGCGTTGCTGCTCCGGTAAGAGTTGCAACGTCGATGAGATAGTCCGGATCGAGATTCTTATCTGCGTACGCCAAACCATCTGCGAGCACAAGGCGTCCTTCAGCATCAGTATTGATTACTTCAACGGTGGTGCCGCCGTAATGTTTGATGACATCTGATGGACGTTGCGAGGTACCCGAGAGAGCGTTTTCAGCAAGCATAAGAAGTGCAGTCACACGAACTTTGAGTCCTAATTGAGCTGCAGCAATGGTGGTCATTAGAACAGCGGCTGCTCCTGACATATCACTCTTCATTGCAGTCATAGTGTCGTACGGGCGCTTTAACGAAACGCCTCCAGTATCAAAGGTGATGCCTTTGCCTACGAGTACAACATGGGGAGCTCGCTTGACCCCACGTGGCTTATAAGAAACTTCAACAAAACGCGGTGGATTCTTCTTGCTCGAATTACCTACCGCTCGCAGGCCACCAAATTCAAGCAGGTCTTTACCAGAACGCACCTTTACTGAGAGCGTTGAGCTCTTTGCTAACGCTTTTGCCTGAGCGGCCATCCATTCTGGTGATTTGATATTGGAAGGCGTATGAATCAAGTCTCGAGTCTTCCAAGTCGCGCTCAGAAGAACTTGTGATTTATCAACAACAGCAGAGAAGGCGCCCACAACATCAAATGATGGAGTCTCAGTCTTGGCTCCAGTCTTTTGACTCCAAGAGTAGGTCGCAAGTCCATTTGCGATGAGATAGATCTGAACTTCATTGTCACGCTCAGGAATCCACGATAGAACTCGTGATGAAGTGTTTCGAACTTTTCGACCAACAGCGATGCCCGCTTTTCTTATCTCACCTTCACTTCTTCCACCGACGCCGATGAGAAGAATCCGTTTGAGATCGGTTGTATTTGATGAGATGGTGGCAGGAATATCAATAACTTCGCCTGCTTTACCTGTGATGCCCGAACCGTGCTTTGAAATTTCAAGGGCAAAATCAATCTGATAAATTTTTTCCAGGGATTTAATTGCTTTAGCAGGTAGATCAACAGTAAGTTCAATCTTTTCTTTTACTGTTGAGGTCTTCAGTGGTAGAGCGAGATGGGAATAATTCTTTAGAAACTTTTCCGAGAGCTCACCCGGATTTTTTACCGATCCGAGTACCGGGATCGGCCGATTCACTTCTTTAGTAAGGAGATTGAGGCGTTTAATACATCGGCAAGATTTCTTGCTTCTTCTTGATTGAGCTCAACGACGAGTCGTCCGCCGCCTTCGAGAGGGATTCGCATAACTAAACTGCGGGCTTCTTTTGTGACTTCCATAGGTCCATCGCCAGTGCGGGGTTTCATGGCTGCCATTGGTCTGCCCTCTTTCCTCTTTCATTCAATCTTCGCCCACAGCGTTGGCTGGGAAGGAGAATTATCTCGTATCTAGCTACCTGAGGGGAAATTGAAAACTGCGCTCATACGAGCGCGACCCGAGGCAAGTACTGCGCTGATTGCACGCTCAGGGACCCCAATCGTGGTTGCAATTTCTGCCACTGTGCACCGTTTTACAAAGTACAGGGTCAAGACAACCCGCTCTTCTTCTGGAAGAGAGTCGATGAACTCAGTGAGAGTCAGGTTTTTCTTGGAAGCCACATAGAGAAGGTTACTCGGGAGCTTCGCGTTAGGCGCGCACAGTGCGTGCAAACTTCCGTAAGGAGTAGCGCACCGTGATGAGTATGCCTGGTTTGATCACTGCAAGAAGCCATGAAGGTGCATCAATTTTTTCATACCAATCAAAGCGAGTTTTGTTGGGCGAGAGCGCGATCAACCTAAATTCGCCCAATCCTTTGATGTATTTTCCATAATGATCAACGGCGCAGAAAGTTGGCGGTTGCCATGTTATGACTTTCATCTGATCAAGAATTCCAAATTTGCCAATTCCAGTGAATGCTTCAATGACGGTACCTACTCCAGAATCTCCTTTGTGATCTGCGCTAGACCATACCTTTGTTAGCGCCATCCATTCCCCTTGAGATTTCCAATCTACTAACTTCGCCCACACTTCATCAACGGATGCCGGAACTGTGACTGAAACTTTAAATTCATTCAGCATTCCTATTTATCTACCGTGCACTTTCTTGAGATTGCGACACGTGTTGTAAGGCGTCATCAACACGAGTGCACCAAGAGACCAGCTCATGCTGACCTGGCTTCATAAAGTTCTTTGCAGTGAGGTCATCGAGAGCATCACGTAATGAGCGATATACATTATCTGGATCTAGGACTGCGATGGGCTTACTATGAAATCCAAGATAGCGCCCAACCCAAATTTCGAAGAACTCTTCTAACGTCCCGATTCCTCCAGGTAGCGCAATAAATGAGTCAGAGAGTTTCTCAATTAGGCCTTTTCTTTCTCGCATATCCGCTACAACATGAAGTTCAGAGGAATCATGATCAATAAATTCGACATTCATTAGACGTTCAGGAATTACTCCGATGGTTCGCCCACCGTGAGCGCGTGCACCTTTTGCAACTTCACCCATTACTGAAATCGCTCCGCCACCCCAGACCAGTTCGTGGCCACGTTGTGCAATTGCTGCCCCAAGATTAAAACCAAGAGTCAGATTCTCGGGTGAGACTGCAGTTGACGATGCGCAATAGACAGCAATTTTCATGAGCGCACTCTAAAGGGTAATGACCGCCGCGTTGACACGATATTGGTAGCGTTTGCCTATGAGCTCTGATTCAAAAGTATCGGGATCGCCTGCGTATGGTTATGGCATCGCCACCGTCACAAGTGATGGCGCTGTGCTTGATACTTACTTTCACGACCTCGGTCTAGGAACACTTCAGGGCTCGTCTGTCGTTGATCTTTCGGGCTTTGAAGGTAACGATGACATTCGAAAGGTTTCCCGAAAATCAGTAGCCATTGAAATCGATTTAACTAAAGCTCCAACATCTGTTTCAGATGCATATCTACGCTTACACCTACTCTCATATCGCCTCGTTAAACCACATGGACTTTCACTCGATGGCATATTTGGGATTCTCAATAATGTTGTCTGGACTTCACACGGTCCTTGCGCTGTTGCTGGATTTGAAAAGGTCCGCGCTGAGCTCCGCGCTACGTATGGGTTTGTCGCAGTTTACGGCGTAGATAAATTCCCACGCATGGTGGATTACGTGGTCCCCGAAGGCGTACGTATCGCAGATGGTGATCGAGTTCGACTCGGCGCACATCTCTCTTCAGGCACAACTGTGATGCATGAAGGTTTTGTTAATTTCAATGCTGGAACTCTGGGAGCTTCGATGGTCGAAGGACGTATCTCTGCAGGCGTCGTCGTTGGCGATGGCTCTGATATTGGTGGTGGAGCTTCAATCATGGGAACCCTCAGCGGCGGAGGAAAAGAAGTAATTTCTATCGGTAAGAAAACTCTTCTCGGAGCAAACTCCGGCTTAGGTATTTCTCTTGGAGATGACTGTGTCCTTGAAGCGGGTGTTTATCTCACTGCTGGATCTAAAGTCACATTGCCTGATGGAAAAACTGTGAAGGCTCGGGAACTCTC
>DAOROE010000043.1:0-6132 GCA_035441345.1 Candidatus Nanopelagicaceae bacterium | reverse complement strand
ATGGACGCTCCATCATGCAGCAACAATTAGAGAATGTTGAGAAAGTCTTTAGAGATGAAGCCAGAGTCACCATCGTGGTTGGATTCAAGATGGAGATGATCATGGAGGCCCACCCCAACGTAACCTTTGTCTATAACGAAAATTACGATCAAACAAATACTTCAAAGAGTCTTCTCAAAGCGCTCCGTGCCTCACAAGAAAGTGGCGTGCTCTGGCTCAATGGAGATGTGGTCTTTGATGCTCGCGTACTTGAACGTATAGCCGAGCGCATCCGAAGTGAGAAATCTTTTGTATGCGTAAACACCTCTGCTACCGCAGAAGAAGAGGTTAAGTACACCGTTGATGGAAAAGGAAATATCAACGCGCTCTCAAAGCAGGTAAAAAACGCTCTGGGAGAAGCGGTCGGCATAAACTTCATCTCAAAGCATCACAAAAACGCAGCAATTAAATATCTTGAACAATGCGCAGATAATGATTACTTTGAGCGCGGTCTTGAGTTAGCCATCGAAAACGTAGGTATTGAGATTGAACCTGTTGATATCTCAGATTTGTTTGCCGTCGAAGTAGATTTTCAGGCTGATCTAGATCGCGCCAACCAGAACTTTAACTAAAGCTTCTTACCTCGCCGCTTTATTTCCTTCTTTAATTTACCTTTATATCGTTTTGCCATACTCCTCTGTAACCAATGAATCGGCAATCTTCCGACAAGAGATTTATCAAAGGTCAACATCGCCTGCGAGATGACATCGATTGAAACTTTTACTGGATATTGCGACTCGCCAGCTGGAACTTTTGCACTATCTAAGCTCTCAATATCCCCGATTATCTTCGCTTTGGTTGTAATGAGATCGCGTTTATTCTGGGCACCTATCTCATTACCTTTATCTATTGCCCATTGCGGCGTCAAAAGTTTCTCGGAATCAGGAGAAGGTTTCACATGATCTGTTAGTGCGCGTATATAGCCTCCCCTAACAAACACTTCATATTCATCCCAATCTCGATCTTCTGGGAATCGCCGATTTAGTTCGATTAGCAACGCAATTTCTTCCATGGTTAATGAGCGATTACTTCCCGTCTCTTGTGACTTCAAGAAACCTGAAGGTAGGCCCAGGTATGAGTTCATGGAGTTAAAGAGGAATTCGGGTTTGGTTTCATCAACAATAATCACTGTGACGTTGTTGGGGCCAAGAACATCGGTCCAGCGCGCAACAACCTGGCCATGATGGTGACGCTTCCAAAAGGTGGGGCTGATCTTTGATGTGCTGGGGTTATCTAGTACTGAATGAAGCCATTCGTTGTAATCAACCTTTATCCCATATTTCAAATATTGCTGATAAGAGGATGCTAAAACTTTCACTAGTGGGCGCACTGTGAAAACAACTTCGACTTTTCTCTCTTTTATGTCACTAAAGATTGTTCGAATCGCATCTCCATCAAGCTCCGAGAAGAATTCACTGCTTATGAGAATTGTTTCTTCTTTACTCTTGTTAGCTGACTTTGCAAATACATCCCACTCTTTTCGTGGAGTCTTCTCGCCACCACGCTTACTCCATCCCCACGATCTTCCAGTCAGTGCCCAGGCGATTCGGTGATGGGCTTTACGACCAATATTCGGGTAGATAATTCCGGCAGATTTAAGTTGATCACTCTGTGCATCGAAAGCTTCTTGTAGCGCGGTCGTACCTGATTTATGAAATCCCGCATGAATTACTAATCGCCGTTCACGCATCTCAGAATTATCCTATTAAGGTTGAATGAACTGTCGTCATTTTGCTGGCAATTCGGTCATAGTGCGCTGAGAATTGCCGCTCGGGCCGCGCGTACCATCTCAGAGAGCTCCATTGTGGGTTTACCCGGAAATTCAGAGCTCTGTTCTGGAACAAGAGGTAGATGAATAAACCCCGACTTCATTCCAGTTCCACGTAGGGAGTGTTGCAGCATAAAGAAAACATGGTTACAAACAAAGGCGCCGGCCGAAAGTGATAATTGTGAGGAAATGCCTGCTGCTTTGATTGCTTCAACCATTCTCTCGACTGGCAAGGTGGAGAAATATCCATCAGGCGCTGAATCAATAATGGTCTGGCTTCTTCTCTGGTCCCCTGAATTATCTGGAATTCGCGCATCATCGAGATTGATCGCAATCTTTTCTGGAGTGATTGCTTCTCTGCCTTCAGCCTGACCAAATGAAATGACAAACGCTGGATTACATTCTCTTACTTTAGAAAGCAGCAATTTTGATGCTGCCTCAAACTCAACGGGGAGTACTAAAGTTTCTAGCTTTACTCCTGGAATCTCTTCTTTCTTTAATGCGGTGACAAGAAGTTGTGATGGATTGAGTCGTGAGCCACCAAATGGTTCAAAGCCAGTGACAAGTATCTTTTTTAATTCAGCTTGCATTGACGTCTAGGACTAGACGCCGAGAAATGCCGCGCCGATAAGAAGTGAGGCCCACAGAATATGGAATGGAACCATCCACTTTTGAATAGTTTCGACGGCAAAACGGGAATCTTCATCCTCGAGGCTTTCGCGCTTAAAGTGCAAGAGTTCGCGGAGGATTACTGATAGAACTAACAACGTGGCAAACCAAGCCACCATGCAGTAAGGACAGAGCGCGCCGATAACAAAAGTGGTTTGGAACGCCAACCAATGACAGAAGAGCGCAGCAAGTGAGGTGCCAACCAGAGCAATCTGCCAGAAACTCTTTGGGAATCGCACGCCATAAAAGAGTGCAACCGCAATTACCAACATTATGGCGAAGGCGCCGATACCAATAATCGAGTTAGGAAATCCGAAAACTTCTGCTTGCTTGGAAAGCATCACGCTCTTGCAATTAAGAGTTGCATTGATATTGCAGGAAGGCGTATAGCCTGAATCTTTGAGTACTTTGAATTTATCGATTGTGAGAATAAAGGAGGCTACAAAGCCCGCGATAGCCCCGATCAGCATTACGGATGCTGAGGTGCGATTCTTTAACTCCATGCCGCAAGGGTACCTCGCTCCGTATTTCTCGTATATTCGCAGAGCAAGCGGGCATTCTTGTATTCTGCTTCACATGAAATTCGTTATCTCTGTTATCGATACTCAAACTCGCTCACCACACACGCCCGAAGAAATTGCTGCGATAGATCAAATTAATGAGGAGATGGCAGCAGCGGGATACCGCGTCTTTGCCGGAGGACTTGATTCACCAAACACAGCTCAGATATTCGATTTCCGTGCAGGCCAAGGTAGTCAAGCGAATGGCGCCTTTCACCCTGATGGAGAGTTCTTCAGCGGTTTCTGGATTATCGATGTGCCTAGTCGCGCGATCGCAGAAGAGTTGGCCAAAAAAGGTTCAAAGGCTTGCAATAGAAAAGTGGAGCTTCGACCCCTCTTGGGTTAACGCTGACACATCGCCATACTTACACAATGAGAAGAGTTACCTCGTCCTTATTGACTCTTATTCTTGCAGCAACTCTCACTGCTTGTTCATCTACTGAAGAAATTTCACAACCGACAAATTCCAAACTCGATGGCATAGATCAACCAACGCCTACATGTTCCACACAAGAGTTCGTAGCAGGTTCTGATTGGATTAAAGGACAGCTCAAAGCTTTTGAAGAGGCGGATGCCGAGAAGGCATATTCATACGCTTCTGAAACTTTTCAACGTGCCAACAGTGTTGAAGATTTTGCGGCAATTATCGTCTCGCAATACACGATGCTCCTTGACATCAAGGATTATCAGATTATTTCTTGCGACAAAAGTGGAGAAATGTTCTCTTTCAAAGTAAAAATCTCTGACAATCAAGGTGATTCTTATGCCATGGAGTACATACTCTCACGCAACGGTGAAAGGTGGGGAGTTGACGGCGCTTCTGTTACCTTCAAGGTTTCTTAAGCTCGCAGTAAATCCATAGCATCTTTCATCGCTTGCTGTTCATAGTTGATGTAAAGCCCTACGTGACTTTCATCTTCAATCAATTTCAGCTTTGAATTAGGAATATGTTTTGCCAACCATTGCCCATGCTGGGGAGGAACGTTTTTGTCGAGTCCTCCCTGCCACAGGATGACCGGAACTCGAATCTCCCTTGGATCGAACCCCCACGGCCTCAAATAAGAGCTGTAGTCATCAGCAACCCAATCCCAACCTGATTTCATCGTTAAATCACACGAATCGAAAAGAATCTTCCATGATGGAGATTGTTGGGCTCTCTTGTCGTTTGCCGAAACTTCTTTAGGGGTGAATTGAGCAGACGGATCCGTAGCTAGCCCACCTTGAAAACGTTTGACTAAATCCTTGATATCACGGAGAGCATCTGCATATTCATCAATATCTGCCTGTTGCATCCCAAGATAGAAATCTTCACCCATCTCTTCAAAAGGAGCTAGAGAACCAGAGGTCACAACACCCACGGAACGTGGATCTAGTCCGGTTGCAATTGCATGTTGCCCGCCACCAGATAAGCCAACATTCACCATTCGCTTCACTCCAAGGAAATCTGCAAGCTCAGCAACATCGTGTGCGATATCTATCGTGATTCGGCCCGGTTTTGGGGTGCTTCCCACATATCCACTTCTGCCGAAAGCAATACTTAAAACGCCATTGCTTGCAAAGTTTTCAAGCCAAACTTTCCATCCAGTGATGTCTTGAGAGGTTCCTGCATGAAGAATAATGGCCGAATCTGATTCAACTCCATTGCGCATAAACTCAATAGAACGCCCATCAGATAGAACATGTTTCTCTCTTTTCATATTCAGAAACCTCTGCTTTCTATCGGATCTCGATTAAAGGGCGAGTTATTTTCTACAACTCGTAGATTAAATCAGAGCCTTTTCGTTGAAAGATTTGTGTCGGTTCTTCGTTGATTCTCTTGAAGAGTGCTTTCCAATCTGCACTTTTCACTGCGTACTCAGACCCTCCACCCCATTGGCGGCCAAATGCGTCCGCACTTTCAAAAATAAGAGATACATAGGTAGAAAGTGAGTTGGTTCCAATCTCGACGAGACCCATCTGTACATCAGAAATTCCAAGCTTAAGCGCCTCTGTTTTAATCTCTTCAAAGTATTTATTTGCTTTTACACCTTGTCCGTACTTGACTTCGAAATAGTAATTTACAAACACTCGATTGCCCACGTTTATCCCTTTCATTAGATGGCTACTCGGAGCCGGCTTCTCCAATGTAAACAGGTCTTACAAGCGATGAAAAGAGGCTTAGAAAAGAAATTTCAGCGGTGATGGAACTTTGAGCGTGAATTCAGCATGTCTGCACACCTACTTTAGACCTAAGATCGTGCCGTAAACGGTTGTACGTCACGTAATTAGAAAGACAGCCTTATGGAGTTAATAGTTGTTGGAATAGCCCTAATTCTGATTTTGATTTTCGCGAAGAATGGGTCGAGTAAAAGATAGTTGGTTAAGGAGCGCGCCCGTAGGGATTCGAACCCCAAACCTTCTGATCCGTAGTCAGATGCTCTATCCGTTGAGCTACGGGCGCAATTGCCTGCGAATATTAGCACCAAAAAATACGAGGCAAATTTCGCTGCTACCCTTCAAATATGAAGCGTCTGGCAATACTTATATCGCTTCTCTTGCTGCCAAACACCGACGCTTATGCGGTTGATATTCCACTCACATGTGCAGACCAAAAGACTTTTGAGTTACGTGTATCGAATGTAATGGATGGATGTTTGAATTCGGAGTACTCACTTGGCGCAGGTCCCATTCCAATTTCTTTATTACCTAAACAGGATTTGGATCCCAATCTTCGTTATCGCTTTCTTGCGGCACAAGCTGCAGCGAAGAAAGAGGGTGTATCACTTGAGATTACTTCTGGTTATCGAACACTTTCACGCCAGAAGTACTTATTCACGCAAGCAATAAAGAAATATGGCAGTTATGAAAGAGCGGCACGATGGGTGGCACCGGCTGAAGTCTCACACCATCCTCTCGGATTAGCTATTGATGTGAACTATCCAAAAGGTCAAGATTCTGCAAAGTGGTTAGAGACCAATGGCTACAAATTTGGTTTATGTCGGGTCTTTAAGAATGAATGGTGGCACTTCGAACCAAATATCGCACCCGGTTGGAAGTGTCCCGAGATGCTCAAAGACGCTCGCGCGCTACTTAATACCTAACATTTCTTCCCGCTTC
>DAOROE010000042.1:0-6238 GCA_035441345.1 Candidatus Nanopelagicaceae bacterium | reverse complement strand
GCGCAGCAACAAGAAGTGGAATTACTTTAAGAAGTTTTTTCATTTCTAGCCTTTCACAAGTAAGGGACTTGGAAGGACTCTAGATTTTCGAAACTAGAAAGTCCACTCAGACGCGGGTAGGCCATGGGCGTCGCCAACGGCGCGGTAATAAATCGTTCCATCATGGACATTTAAGCCCTTGCGCAGCGCCGCATCATCTTTGAGCGCGGTTTTCCAACCCTTATTTGCCAGCGCTAAGGCATATGGAAGCGTCGCATTCGAGAGCGCGTAAGTTGAAGTAAAAGGAACTGCGCCAGGCATATTCGCAACGCAATAGAAGAGGGTTTCATGGACTTTAAATGTTGGATCGGCATGGGTTGTGGGGCGCGAATCTTCAAAGCAGCCACCTTGGTCGATAGCGATATCGACAAGGACTGCGCCGGGCTTCATTTTCTTTACTAATTCATTGGTGATGAGCTTTGGAGCTTTTGCGCCATGTACCAACACCGCTCCGATGACGAGATCAGCGCTCTTGGCTTGTTCCTCAATCTCATGAGTATTCGACATCAGAGTCTTCACAGTTCCGCTAAAGATCTGGTCAATCTCACCAAGTCGTTTCTGATTGACATCAACGACGGTCACATCTGCGCGCATGCCATGAGCAATCGTCGCTGCAGCTAATCCCGCTGTACCGCCGCCAAGGACGAGAACTTTTCCGGGACGAACGCCGGGAACTCCACCAAGAAGAACCCCGCGCCCTCCAGCACTTTTTTGTAGAGCAGCAGCTCCAACTTGTGCTGCCATACGTCCAGCAACTTCGCTCATGGGAGCTAGGAGTGGAAGCGTCCCATTTACTTCTACAGTTTCATAGGCAATAGCAGTTGTTCCACTCTTCACTAGCGCATCGGTGCACTCACGAGATGCAGCAAGGTGGAGGTAAGTGAATAAAACTTGGTCTTTGCGCAACCTTGAGTATTCAACGGAAATGGGTTCCTTAACTTTGAGAATGAGTTCGGCTTTAGCCCATACCTCATCGGCAGAATCAAGGATTGTCGCACCAACGCTGGTGTAATCAGCATCAGTTATTGCTGATCCAAGTCCCGCGCCTTTTTCGATGAAGACTGCGTGTCCATGCTTAATAAATTCTCGAACGCCCGATGGGGTTATTGCTACACGAAATTCATTATTTTTTACTTCTTTAGGAACACCGATGTTCATGCACTCATGGTACCTGAGAAAAGAGCATCACAAATTTTGGGATGTAACTCAGCTCTCATCGCAGCAAATGACTTTGGAGACCAACCTGCTGAAAAGACTTGGCGCAACAAACCGGTCATGGCGTAATCAGGATTATCAACCTCTGCCCGATCTAATGCGCGATGGGCAATTGCGCCATCACCTCGTTCATATGCAACAGCTGCAAAAAGAGTAGCCACTGGCGCTACATATCCTTCTGGGGCAACTCTTAATAGCCATCTCCAGGCGCTGAAATAGGTATCGCTCGTTTCATCTGTAACGCTCCCCAACGCAAAGTCACGAACTTGTAGATCCAATAGCCTCACAAGAACAAGTGCTAGCAGCTTCTTATCTCGACATAATCCGTCAGCTGCAAAATCTGCGATGAAATCGGTGATGGCTTCTGCCCCTTGTCGCTGCAACGGTACCGGATCACCTTCATAATCAATTTCTCTTATCTGCTTCATTAGGTTGAGTAATTCTTGGTCTGGCTCGAGAGCTGAAATTGAATTGACGAGTTGATTGATGTTTTCAAAAGGAACGGGTTTTCCAAGAGCAACTTGTTCTGCAGCAATTCGGGAATGATCAAGTTCGGGAAGCGGCGAACCTTCGGGAGGACAGCACTCTAAATCCTCACAGATAAGCGATCTCCAGCGATTGGCATGAACAATCAAGGATTCACGCAGCGGAATTTTCTTCTCATCGATGGCATCTGTTATGGTCTTTATAAGTAAATCCGCATCAGAGCTGGACTCAGGGATGTAATAAACCGAGATTGCGGCGTCGGCGTCATCTCTCTGTAAGTGGGAAACCAATGTATCGATCTGCTCCGGGTCGAGAGAATCTGGGAAATCAATACGAAGCGCCATGAAGATTGAGTCATCTTTGATGCTCATCAGAACAATGGAATCTTCTGGTTTAAAACCAACGAGGAATGGAATTGCTGCGAGTAGATCATGAGGTGAAGTAAGTGTGGTCATGGGCGAAGCATCAGCGCCCTTGTCAGCTTCTTTATCGAGAGTTTGATAAATGTTGATAGCTGGGCTTGTTGAAAATCAAGAGATGTACACCGCTCTCCCAGATCGCACAGTAAGGCGCTTAGTGATGGATTGGGTGATACCGCCATTAATCGGCGCGCTCATCCCGCCTGCGCTCCACGTTCCGCTCCACTTGATTGTGAGCCTCACATCCTTCTCACCAGATGATCCATATGTGTTGCTAATCATTGTTAAGGGATAAGGAGCGCCTTGAACTCGCGTGGTGATTGATCTGCCATCGCCAAAATCCCATTCATAAAGTGCGGTGAGATGAATTGTGATCGGAATTCGGAGTACGACGATGACGGTAGAGAAATGAGTAGGGACTGTGGTCATGAAATTTACTGGCTCTTGAACAAGTGGGTTTTCTAAAGGTTGAGTGATGATGAGTCCTGAGGGCAGCAGGCTACGAACTTGATCCGAAATTTGGGATCCTGAAATCTTCTTTACTCGTGGTTTGACTGTCAGGCTTGGTCGAGGTCGTGGCTTTGCTGTTGCAACGGGTTTAGGTAGCCACGGAATAAAGAGTTTTCGAGCTGTTGACCTCGCTCGTGGTCTTGGGGATGAAGTGCTAGATGTTCCTGCCTTACCTTTCTTAACCGTGATCACAACTTGATTACTCTCTTGATCAGCGCTCACATCAATACAGGTATCACCCTCGCAATCAGCGTGAACCGTTGGAATTGAAGTAAGAAGAAAGGCTAAAGTCAGTAGCAGAACTCTCATCGCAGGAGTCTCTGTGGAAATTGATCAGGAAATTAAGGCTCCGTAAGAGTTAGTGGAAAAGTGTGTGTTGTGAGGATTACGAACTGAATTGTTGATGCAGTCTGGTGAGCGATTCCTTAACGGTCTTTCCATCGCTGGTACGCCATAGCGGCGGCATCGAGTTGAGAAGTATTGATCCATAGCGTTTATTGACGATGCGAGAATCAAGAATCGCAACCACTCCCCGATCATCAACGGAGCGAATCAAACGACCCGTGCCCTGGGCCAGTAAGAGCGCAGCCCTAGGAAGAGAAACCTGCATAAATCCTGAACCGCCTGCAGCATCTGCTTCAGCCGCGCGAGCGGACATAACGGGATCATCGGGGCGCGGAAATGGAATGCGATCGATGGCTACGAGAGTGCAGGAAGGTCCAGGCACATCAACGCCCTGCCACAAACTCATTGTGCCGAGCAGAATTGAGGTCGGATCGTTTGCAAATCTTTCCACGAGCGCACCGACGCTATCGCCGCGTCGCTGGGTGATGATTGCAATGGGAAGTTCGGCTAAAACGCGACGGAGATGTTCATCTGCCATCTCAACTCCACGCCACGAAGAAAAGAGCGCAAGAGTGCGACCACCTGCGGCATCAATTAACTCTCCTAGTTCGACGAGCGCTTCTTTGCTGGGGCCATCACGTCCTGGCTCCGGGAGATCTTTTGGAAGATAGAGCATGCCTTGATTAGCGAAATCAAAAGGTGAGCCAACATCAAGCATTTGTACATTGGATGGATCAATTGCGGAGCCCTGCTCTTCACTCTCTTCTTCCGTTGTGGCGCTGGTAAGAATTCCTAAGCTTCGCGCGATGGGATCAAAACTCTTTCCTACAGTGAGCGTTGCACTTGTGGCAATGACGGGGGTTTGAGTGAAAAGGTTTTCTCGCAAAACATGGGAGACAGCAAGAGGTGCGAGATAGAGAGTTGAGAAAGTCGGTTCGTACCAGAGAACTTGGCTCTCACCCATCCGCATCATTTTCTGGGCCGTAGTTTTTACTTCATTAACGGCTCCTTTAACGCGGGCGCGATCTGCGAGGCTATCGGGATCAACGATCTCGCTATCAGCGCTGATATATGCGATCACCGCTTCGGCCGCTTCTTTGATTTTTCGCACGGGAGCGGCCAACGCAGTAGGTAATTCACTGAGCTTTCGCTCTTCATCGCTCCGCGTTCGGTAATCCTGACCGTACTCATCCATGGCATCGGCAAATCCTTCGGCAGCTTTTACAAAGGCATCAGCTAATTTGCCCGGCATATGGCGGCGGACCATATTTGCAGCTCGTGCAACCCGCCCTGAGGTTAGTTCTTCAGTTACTGCTTGGGTGGTGCGATCCATAAATTCATGGGCTTCATCAAGGATGACAGCATCGCGATCGGGCAATATCGGGTGGGAATCAACGATCTCGATCGCAAGTAGCGTGTGATTGGTGACGACGATATCTGCGGTCTGGGCTTTGGCTTTTGCATTGACCGCAAAACATTCACTTCCAAATCGACATTCATCTGCGCCAACACATTCACGTCCTGATGTGGAATTGGCGAGCCAGACCCGACGATCAACATCGGGAGCATCATCGCGATCGCCAGAAATCCCGGGCTTTGCTGCCCACTCGCGGAGGCGACGGGCATCTTTTTCTAGCGAGGAGATATCGACGAGAACTTCGCTATCTGCGGTGCCATCATCAGCATTCATTTTCTGGAGGCATAGATAATTTCCGACGCCTTTATAAACTGCGAAAGAGATACTTCGTTTCAATTCTTTTTCAAGTGCATCTTTAACGCGCGGAAGATCGCGCTCCACAAGCTGGCGTTGTAAGGCAAGAGTTGCAGTAGCGACGAGAACTTTCTTGCCATGAACAAGTGCGGGAACTAGATATGCAAGTGACTTTCCGGTGCCGGTACCTGCTTGAACTAAGAGATGGTGGCGATCAGAGAGGGCGTTTGCGACAGCTTCGGCCATTTCAATCTGGCCTTCACGAGGTGAGCCCTCAATAGCAAAGACCGCAGCGCTGAGGGCGCTGCGGACTTTGTCGAGTTCCATTGCCTTACCTTAGTTCCGAATTGAAACGAGGTAAGAAGTTAGCTGTGGTTTAGCTGCAACCTGAAGTTGAGCCACAACCTTCGCAGACATAGCAAGCACCAGATGCACGCATCTTGACGCCGCATGTTACGCAGAGTGGTGCATCAGATTTGATGCCAGCAATCTTCTCGAGAAGTTCAGTAGAAGAACCGATCTGTGCAGGAGCTGCCTCGATCTTTACTTCGACTGGCTTGCTTTCTACTTTCTTCTCAACAACTACCTCGGCCTTTGGTGCAACAACTTCTTGAACCTGAGCATATTCGCCAGTCTCAAGTGCGTGGGCACGTTCTGCGGAGGTGTAGATGCCATAGGCAGCGCGCTCTTCATACGGTAAGTAATCGAGTGCGAGGCGGCGGAAGATGTAATCCATCATGGATTGCGCCATGCGGATATCTGGATCATCTGTCATACCTGCTGGTTCAAAGCGTGAGTTCGTGAACTTAGAAACGTAGGTCTCTAGCGGAACTCCGTATTGCAAACCAATGGATACCGCGATTGAGAATGCATCCATAACTCCGGCAAGAGTTGAACCTTGCTTACCGAGCTTGAGGAAGATCTCTCCGAGTTGTCCATCTTCGTAGGTTCCTGCAGTCATGTAACCCTCTGCGCCACCTACTGCGAATGAAGTGGTGCGTGAAGGACGTGACTTAGGAAGACGCTTACGTGTTGCAGGAGCTGGAGCTGATGCTTCAGCGCTCTCTTCCTTCTTGGTTGCCTTCGCATCTGAAAGTGGTTGACCAACTTTGCAGTTATCGCGATAGACCGCGAGAGCCTTGAGGCCCATCTTCCAACCTTCGTAATAAACCTCTTCAACATCTTCAACAGTTGCTGATTCTGGAAGGTTAACGGTCTTGGAGATTGCACCGGAGAGGAATGGTTGGCAGGCCGCCATCATTCGCACGTGGCCCATCGGAGCGATGGAACGTGCACCGAGCGCGCAATCAAAGACATCGTAATGTTCTGGCTTGAGACCAGGTGCATCAATGACATGGCCGTTTGCGGTGATGTATTCGACGATCGCTTCGATTGTCTCTTCGGTGTAACCGAGTTTGCGCAGCGCTTGAGGAACTGTCTGGTTAACGATCTGGAGTGAACCGCCGCCAACAAGCTTCTTGAACTTCACGAGTGAGAAGTCAGGCTCGATACC
>DAOROE010000041.1:0-6265 GCA_035441345.1 Candidatus Nanopelagicaceae bacterium | reverse complement strand
CCGAATTCTTCACGTAACTTTGCCGGCGAATAGGAAGTGTCTTCCACAGTGTCATGAAGAAGCGCGGCTGCGATCGTGGCGGGGTCTAATCCAAAATCAACCAAAATCTCCGCAACCGCGACTGGGTGAGTGATGTAAGGATCACCGCTCTTGCGGAGCTGTCCACGATGAGCGTTCTCCGCAGCAACAAATGCGCGCTCTACTATCGAGACATCTTCATTACTGGCATCACGAAGCCGTCGCACGACTGGAGTGATGAGCGCGTTCATGCGCTTAGATTACTTGAGCTCTATTTGCGGCGCTTCTTGCGATTCTTCTGTGAGATCTCTGTCGCAACAGATCCACCTTGTCGGGCCGCAACGCGTTGATTGAGCGCCTTAATGGCTGGCTCGCGTTCACGTAGGCTGGCAAGAATGGGAGCTGCGATGAAGATTGAAGAATAAGTTCCAGCAATAAGTCCGATAAAGAGAGCCAGCGCCAAATCTTTCAGGGTGCCAGCGCCCAGTAGTCCAGCGCCAACGAAGAGAATCGCAGCAACCGGAAGAAGTGCGATGAGCGATGTATTCATGGATCGCACGAGAGTTTGATTGACAGCAAGATTTGTCGCTTGCGCGTAGGTACTCTTTCCAGTGCTGGTGATTGTCCTGGTATTTTCACGCACTTTGTCGAAGACAACAACGGTGTCATACAAGGAATAGCCCAAGATAGTAAGAAAGCCAATAACGGTTGATGGAGTAACTTCAAAACCCACCAATGCGTAAATTCCTACCGTGATAAATACGTCATGGATCACGGCAACAATTGCTGCGACGGCCATTTTTGGCTCAAAGGTCAGCGCAAGGTAGATCATGATGCAGATAAGGAATGCAATCAGTCCTTGGAATGCCTTTCTTGAAATCTCATCACCCCAAGATGGACCTACATTCTGGGTATCGATTGACTCAACCGTCACGCCAAACTTAGCTGCAAGCGCGTCTTGAATTGCATTGGACTGAGCCGGTTCGAGCACTCCGGTCTGAATGCGAATCTTGTCATTACCAATAGTCTGCACAATGGTATTTCCGGTATATCCAGTGGATGAAACAACCGAACGAGCTTCTTCCACCGTGCCTGACGTTGTTGTTACGGTGAACGCTGAACCACCCTTGAATTCAATTCCTAGGTGCAAACCCTGAACTGCAAGAGCGAAGATTGAAAGGAGTACGAAAACCCCAGACAGCGCGTACCACTTTCGACGAGCGTTAATGATGTTGATAGAAGTTTCACCACGATAAAGCCGACCGCCAAGTCCAGTGAATTTCATAATTAAGCAACCTTCCCTTCGACAGCTGCGTTAGCCATACCAACGCTACGTGGAGAAACGCCTGACCATGCTGATCCGCTCTGGAAATACTTCAATTTCGCCAACAATGTTACGAGTGGCTTGGTGAAGAAGAAGATGACGATCAAGTCGACCGCTGTTGTAAGTCCTAAAGTAAATGCAAAGCCTCGAACACTTCCGACCGAGACGATGTAGAGAACGACAGCAGAGATGACTGAGACAAGGTCTGCGACGATGATGGTACGACGAGCTCGCTGCCAACCAGTTTCAACTGCTACTCGAAGTGGCTTGCCATCACGCATTTCGTCACGAATACGTTCGAAATAAACAATGAATGAGTCAGCGGTGATACCAATTGCCACAATCATTCCTGCAATACCGGCAAGCGTAAGTGTGAAACCAACCCACTTACCTAGGAGCAAGCAGATGAGAAGAACATGGAGTCCCGCGATGAGAAGTGATCCAATGACCACAGAACCCAGCGCTCGGTAATAGAGAAGTGAATAGAGAACAACAAGAAGCAATCCAAGGCCACCGGCTAGGAGACCCGCAACAAGTTGATCATTTCCCAGAGTCGGTGAAACTTGCTGAACCTCTCCGCGATCAAAAGCGAGCGGAAGAGAACCATATTTCAGTACGTTGGCAAGATCTTGAGCCTCTAACTGAGAAAAGCTTCCCGTGATTTGCGCGCTTCCACCGAGAATTGCTTCGTTAATTCTTGGGGCAGATACAACGACGCCATCAAGGACGATAGCTACCTGATTCTGTGGTGACGGCAGATTGACCACGCTCTGTGTGAGAGTTCCGAACTTCTTTGAACCTTCTCCAGTGAAATCTAATGAGACAAACCAGCCGCTAGCGTTCTGTTGATCGAGGGCAGCTGTTGCACCTTTAATATCGCTTCCAACTACTTGTGCGGCAGCCAAAATGTATCGGGCTGCACCATCGCGGTCACAGGTAACAATGGGAGAAGTTGCAACATCGCCACCGCTTCCCAGAGTTGATTCAGGTTTGGTGCAATCAAGTGACTTGAATGCAGTCACTATTTCCGGAGGAAGCGTTCCTCCTTGTAGCAAAGTGTCATCTTCCGCAGTTGGGATCGCACTTGCCTGAAGCAAAACTTGTCTAAATCGCAGCTCCGCAGTTTGTCCGACGAGTTCAACAACGCGACGACCTGTCTCCCCAGGAACGGAAATCACAATCTGTCGATTGGTGCCGGTTCCTTCTGCAGCAACTTCAGCTTCCGCTACACCCAAAGAGTTGACGCGCTGGCGAATAATCGCAACCGCTTGGTCAATCGCTTCGGCGGTGACTTGGCCTTCTTGTCCCGCTTGTAGTCGAGGTTGCAAGGTCACACTGGTTCCACCGCGCAGATCTAATCCGAGGTTGATAGAGGTAGCACCGGTTGCGATCGCTACTCCATAAAGAATTGCGGTCGCCAGAACCGTGACGAGAAGGGTGCGAACGGGACGCGCATTTTTTGCGGCGCCTGAGTTGCGCTGATTATTTGCGTAAGACCTATTTTCGAACGACATGGGGCGAAAGTCTAGGCCTGGAATTCAGGACTGTCGAAAAGTCCGAGTGATTGGGCCGGGGGTGTCTTGCCCAAATGCTTCCAGGCCAGCGCAGTTGCAGCACGCCCTCGAGGAGAACGGACCATAAATCCACTTCTCACAAGAAAAGGCTCTGCTACCGATTCCACTGTTTCTCTCTCTTCGCCAACAGCCATCGCCAATGTGTTCAGTCCCACAGGTCCGCCACCAAATTGCTCAATCAGAGCCTTCAAAATTGATGTATCGAGGCGATCTAATCCAATTTCATCAACCTCATACATGGTGAGCGCCGAGCGAGTTGTTTCAATATCAATCGCGCCGTTTCCGTGAACTTGCGCGTAATCACGAACCCGGCGGAGTAGACGATTAGCAATACGCGGAGTTCCTCGCGAGCGACGACCTAATTCAATAACGGACTCCTTTGTTATCGAGACTTCGAGCAAAGTCGCGCTGCGTTCAACAATCTTGGCGATATCGTCTTCGTCGTAAAAATCGAGATGAGCGGTAAAACCAAAACGATCTCTTAATGGTCCGGGCAAAAGACCCGCACGAGTGGTGGCTCCTACAAGAGTGAAATGTGGAAGATTCAACGGAATAGCCGTTGCACCAGGTCCCTTGCCAACAACGACATCTACTCGGAAATCTTCCATTGCCATGTAAAGCATTTCCTCAGCGGGTCGCGCCATGCGATGAATTTCGTCAAGGAAAAGAATCTCCCCTTCAACGAGTGAAGAGAGTATCGAAGCTAAATCGCCTGCATGAGTGATGGCAGGTCCACTCGTCACGCGTATCGGTGCTTGCATTTCTGTTGCAACGATTAACGCGAGAGTTGTTTTACCCAAACCAGGTGGCCCCGAAAGAAGAATGTGATCCGATGGAGTACCGCGCTCACGCGCGGCTCTTAATAGAAGGTCAACTTGGTCTTTAACTCGTTGCTGTCCCACGAACTCTTGTAACGATGTTGGGCGCAGCGCTTGTTCTGCTGTGATGTCCTCAGGTGACATCGATGAATTCATTAACTCATCGCTCATGATTTACGCCGTGACTGAGCCAGAGCTAACTTCAGCATCTCAGGAAGATCCGCCTCGGTTGGAGTACGTCCAAAGTCAGAAAGAACATCATCCAGAGCAGATTCCGCTTCTTTCGCAGAGTATCCCAATCCCGTTAACGCACCGATAACTTGAGTACGCCAAGGCCCAGATAGTGAACTCTTGCTGCGGTATCCCCCACCAAATTTATCTTTGAGTTCGAGAATTATTCGGGAGGCAACTTTTTTCCCGATACCAGGAACTCTTTCGAGCGCCGCGTTGTCTTGAGCGGCGATCGCACTTCTGAGTTCTTCTGGTTGATAGACCGCGAGTAGCGCGCTGGCCACTTTAGGACCAATTCCAGTGACCGATTGAAGTTGCTCGAAAAGGTTCTTTGCATCGGCATTACTAAAGCCAAATAAAGTCCATGAGTCTTCTCGAACTACGAGAGAGGTATGAAGGGAAATCGATTGACCGACTCGGCTCTCTGCAGCAAGTTCGGGCGCCACAGTAACCTGGTAGCCGATTCCGGCAACGTCGATGACAAGTTGGTTGAGGCGAACATCAAGAATAGAGCCAGATAGGTGCGCAATCATCGTCGCTACTTCTTCGCCTTATTTTTCAAAATCTTCAAACGAGACCGCTCCTTCGCAGCTGCAGATGCAATTCTCTTTGAACCTGCTCCTCTCCAATGATGGCAGATTGCCAGAGCCAGGGCATCTGTTGTATCAACTGGTTTCGGTGGCGCATCTAAATTAAGAATTTTCGTGACCATTGCAGCGACTTGTTTCTTATCAGCTCTTCCTGAGCCCGAAACTGCAGCCTTTACCTCACTAGGGGTATGAAGCGCTATGGGAGCTCCCGACTGTGCAGCTAACAACAATGCGACGCCGGCAGCTTGGCCAGTTGCCATCGCAGTTCGAACATTCAATTGCGAGAAAACTCTTTCGACAGCAATTACATCTGGCTTATAGCGCTTGATCCAATTATTTAGTTCATCGTGTAATTGAAGAAGTCGTTGATCCAGTGTGGCATCTACATCAGTACGGATAACGCCACAATCAATGAGTACAAGTTCGCGCGCTCCGCGCCGCTCCACGATGCCAATACCGCATCGAGTTAATCCAGGATCTACTCCAAGAACTCGCATCTCCAAAGCCTAATGCGCAAGAAAAACAGGCTAAGAAAGGCTCGCCATCACTTCGTCAGAAACATCAAAATTTCCATAAACATTCTGGACATCATCACAGTCCTCAATTGCATCAATTAACTCAAAGATAGCTTTTGCTTGGGTGGCATCCACGGGGATAGATATCGACGGTAGAAATGAAACATCGGCAGATTCATAATCAATACCCGCTGTCTGAAGCGCTGAGCGAATATCAACCAAATCGGTTGCTGCGCTTACTACTTCAAAGTTCTCTCCAAGATCGTTCACTTCTTCGGCGCCAACATCAAGTACGCATTCAAGAATTCGATCTTCCGTGAGAGTTGCACTCCCCTGAACTTTCTTCACGATAACGACGCCTTTGCGATTGAACATGTAAGCAACAGAACCAGGATCAGCCATAGTTCCACCATTTCGGGTGACAGCGACGCGGACTTCAGAAGCTGCGCGATTGCGATTATCCGAAAGACATTCAATGAGAATTGCTACTCCACCTGGGCCATAACCCTCATACATAATCGTCTCCCAATGAGAACCCGACTCGTCTTGTCCCGATGCTCGTTTCAACGCTCTTTCAATATTGTCGCTGGGGACTGAGTTCTTCTTCGCCTTTTGAATTGCATCATAGAGCGTTGGATTTCCCGCCGGATCAGCGCCACCGTTTCGCGCTGATACTTCAATTGCTTTTATGTATTTAGCAAAGGCACGTGAACGCTTGGAATCAATCAACGCCTTCTTGCGTTTGATTGTTGCCCATTTGGAATGACCCGACATTAACGTGAACCAACCTTCAAAGACTCTTTGCAGACGGAATCAACAAAATAGCGGTGTACTCGGTTATCGCCAGTCAGCTCGGGATGAAATGAAGTTGCAAGGAGATGTCCCTGACGAATTGCAACGGGATGGCCATCTACGCTCGCAAGAACCTTGACCTCGGATCCAACAGATTCAACCCATGGCGCTCTAATAAAAATTGCTCGAAATGGAGCATCAGTAATTCCCGAAAACTGTAAATCAGCTTCAAATGAATCAACTTGTCGGCCGAAGGCATTTCTACGAACAACAGCATCGATACCGCCAAAAGTTTCTTGTCCTTCAATCGCATCAAGGACCGTATTTGCAATAAGAATCATTCCTGCGCAAGATCCGTAAACTGGCATTCCTTCGTGAATTCGTGAGGAAATGAGATCAAATA
>DAOROE010000040.1:0-6608 GCA_035441345.1 Candidatus Nanopelagicaceae bacterium | reverse complement strand
GGGAAATCTCGCGCTGGACTGATGCCATGATCAACAGTGGTGAACGCATGTCATGGTCTGCGCTCACGATTCCTACCGTAGATAAGCACTCAACTGGTGGTGTTGGCGACAAAATTACTCTTCCGCTTGCTCCTCTTGTTGCGGCATGTGGAGCTGCAGTTCCACAACTTTCAGGTCGTGGACTCGGTCATACCGGTGGAACTCTCGATAAATTAGAAGCCATCCCTGGCTGGCGAGCATCGTTATCGAACGCGGAAATGCTCAAAGTTCTGCAAGATGTTGGAGCGGTTATCTGTGCTGCAGGCGCCGGATTAGCCCCCGCCGATAAGAAGCTCTATGCGCTCCGTGATGTCACAGCTACGGTTGAAGCGATTCCACTTATTGCATCATCAATCATGTCGAAAAAGATTGCTGAAGGCACAAGCGCATTGATTCTTGATGTGAAAACTGGCAGTGGTGCATTTATGTCAGATCCTAAGCGCGCCGAAGAATTAGCTCGCACAATGGTCTCACTCGGCACTCGAGCCGGTGTTAAAACCCGCGCGCTGGTAACCGCAATGGATGTTCCACTCGGACTTACTGCGGGTAATGCACTTGAAGTACGTGAATCTGTCGAAGTTTTAGCTGGAGGCGGACCTTCTGATGTTGTTGAACTAACTGTTCTGTTGGCGCGCGAAATGCTCGATGCTGCTGGTGTAAAGAATGCAAAAGATCCTGCTGTTGCATTGAAAGATGGCAGTGCAATGGATAAGTGGCGCGCCATGATTGCTGCGCAAGGCGGAAATCCAGATGCACCTCTTCCTGTTGCTCGCGAGAAGCAGGTTGTTACTGCGGAGAAGTCCGGAACTATTTCTTCTATGGATGCTCTTAAAGTTGGCGTGAGCGCGTGGCGTCTAGGAGCAGGTCGCGAGCGACAAGGTGAAAAAGTCCAAGCAGGTGCAGGAATTGAGATTCATGCCAAACCAGGAGAGAAGATTGAAGCAGGAGCGCCACTTTTCACGCTACACACGGATGAACCAGAACGATTTGCTCGAGCCCATGAAGCGCTCCATGGCGCAGTAATGATCTCCACAGATGGATTCGTTGCTCCACGTTTACCCCTTGTTGTGACACGTATTGATTCTCATGACCTCACTTGATTTCACTCCGACACTCGATCAGATAAGAGCGCTTCCCAAAGCCTTACTTCATGATCACTTAGATGGTGGCTTACGTCCAGAAACCATTATTGAGATTGCTAACGAGATTGGTTATGACAAATTACCAACGAAGGACCCGGAAAAACTAGCGGCCTGGTTTGAGGAATCCTGTAATTCTGGCTCCTTGGTGCGTTACCTCGAGACTTTTGACCACACCATCGCTGTTATGCAGCGCCGTGAAGATTTGATTCGAGTAGCTCGTGAATGCGTTATCGATTTGGCTCGCGATGGCGTGGTCTATGCCGAGGTGCGCGGTGCTCCTGAACTTTTTACCACCCAAGGTTTGAGTATCGACAAAGTTGTTGAAGCAACACTTGAAGGCTATCGACAAGGTATGGAACTTGCTCGAAGTGAAGGCCATCAGATTCGGGTTGAATCAATTCTCTGTGCGCTTCGGCAAAATCATCGCGATCGCGAAGCGGCAAAAGCAGTAGTGAAGTATCGTGATAAAGGCGTCGTGGGATTTGATATCGCAGGACCTGAAGATGGTTTTCCTCCGACTAATCAATTACAGACTTTTGAATACTTACGTCGTGAGAATGCACATTTCACAATCCATGCTGGTGAAGCTTATGGACTTCCTTCGATTTGGGAGGCGATTCAATACTGTGGAGCTGAACGCCTAGGACATGGAGTGCGCATCATTGACGACATCGATTTCTCTACCGATAAACCAGCACTAGGAAGGCTCGCCGCCTACATTCGAGATCGCAGAATTCCATTGGAAATCTGTCCCACTTCAAATCTACAAACCGGTGCTGCTAAGACAATTGCAGAACACCCCATCGGAAAACTCTCTGAACTCCGTTTCCGCGTCACCGTGAATACTGATAATCGATTGATGTCACGAACTTCTATGACAAATGAGATGTATCAATTAGTGAAAGCCTTCCATTGGACGCTTGCAGATTTACAACGCGTCACGGTGAATGCGATGAAAAGCGCATTCATACCCTTCGAAGAGAGACTTCACATCATCGAAGAGGTTGTAAAACCAGGTTTTGCAAAAGTGGCGGGCTAGATTCCGATTGGGTGCCAGACCGTCTTATATTCCATAAACGAGAGAATACGAGAAGGGGATTTTTCAGCGCCAAAACGATGAATTCTCTTGAGGTTTTCCGTTCCAGCGATACGAAGATCTGCTTCAGATTTTGTGTCAACTCCGCTCAGGTCTAGTCCATCTACTTCCATGTGAGATGCAAGCCAGGGTGTGAGTTCGGAAGTAAGTCCGGTAAGGATATTTACAACTCCAGCGGGAACGTCAGAGGTGGCAAAACACTCAGCCAGAGTGATTCCAGGCAGTGGTCGTTTCTCACTTGTAATGAGAAGCGCAGTATTTCCACCAGCAAGAACTGGAGCAAGACCACGAACCACGCCGAGAAGCGAAGATTTCTGATCAGCAACAATTCCAACAACTCCAAGCGATTCAGGAATCGTAAAGTTGTAGTAAGGACCAGCAATTGGATTTGTACTTCCCGCTGTGCTTGAAATCTTATCGGTCCAACCTGCGTACCAAACCCAGGTATCAATCGCTTCTTGTACTTGAGACAACGCAGCTTTTGGCGTTACACCCTCAAGAGCAACAATTTCAGCCACAAATTGTTCAGTGCGACCTTCCATGATTTCTGCGATGCGATAGAGGATCTGTCCACGGTTATATGCCGTTGCACTACTCCATTGTGGATGAGCGTTCTTTGCAGCAACAACAGCATCACGGAGATCTTTACGAGAAGCTTGGGCGGGATTTGCAACAAATTTACCTTTTGAATCATTCACAATATAAGAGCGTCCAGATTCGCTACGAGGAAATGCTCCACCAATAAACAATTTATATGTCTTCTTCACATCAAGGCGCATTAGTGAGCTCCCTTAATGTATGCCGCAAGTCCATGGCGCCCACCCTCGCGGCCCCATCCTGATTCTTTATAACCACCAAAGGGGCTCGCTGGATCAAACTTGTTAAATGTATTGGCCCAGATAACTCCGGCTTTAAGTTGGTTACTCGCCCAGAGAATGCGCGAACCTTTATCGGTCCACACACCCGCAGATAGTCCAAAGGGAGTGTTATTCGCCTTTTCCATCGCTTCTTGGGGAGTTCGGAATGTGAGAACGGAGAGTACTGGCCCAAAAATCTCTTCTCGAGCGATGCGATGCGCCTGAGTTACGCCGGTAAATACTGTGGGCGCAAACCAGAAACCTTTAGATGGAAGTTCACATGGAGCAGACCAGATCTGGGCGCCTTCAGATTCACCTGATTGCGAGAGCTCGCGAATCTTTGCAAGTTGGGCAGCAGAGTTGATAGCGCCTAAATCAGTGTTCTTATCGAGCGGATCTCCAACTCTGATCTTTGACATTCGCACTTGTAACTTATGGAGAAATTCATCATGAATATTCTCTTGTAATAAGAGCCTTGAACCAGCACAACAGACATGGCCTTGATTAAAGAAGATGCCGTTCACTATTCCTTCAACAGCTTGGTCAATAGGTGAATCTTCAAAGACGATATTTGCGCCTTTACCGCCGAGTTCAAGAGTGACTGATTTACCGGAAGTCGCAACGCTTTGTGCGATGAGCTTTCCAACTTCAGTAGATCCTGTAAATGCAATCTTGTCTACGCCAGGATGTTTGACGAGCGCGCTTCCAGTTCGTCCATCACCAGTGATGATATTTACAACACCAGCTGGCAATTCTGCTTGCTGACAGATTTCTGCAAAGAGTAGCGCTGTGAGTGGCGTAGTTTCAGCAGGTTTGAGAACAACTGTGTTACCAGTAGCGAGTGCAGGCGCTACTTTCCATGCCAGCATCAAGAGTGGGAAGTTCCACGGAATAACTTGGCCAACAACACCATGGGGCTTTGGTTGCGAGCCATAACCAGCATGCTCCAACTTGTCAGCCCAGCCTGCGTGATAGAAAAAGTGAGCAGCAGCGAGAGGAACATCAACATCGCGCGTTTCGCGGATGGGTTTGCCGTTATCGAGCGATTCAACGACGGCAAATTCGCGGGCTCGTTCTTGTAAGAGGCGAGCGATACGGAATATGTATTTGGCACGTTCTTTTCCGCTGAGTTTTGACCATACTTTCGTGTACGCAGCGCGAGCCGCTTTTACGGCCTTATCGACATCCGCCTCATCGGCAAAAGAGACTTTAGAGAGGACTTCTTCTGTTGCGGGGTTGATTGTTTCAAAGCGTTTCTTGCTGTGGGGGGCTTGGAATTTACCGTTGATGAAAAGTCCATAGTCCTTTTCAATTTTGGCGATGGCACGAGATTCAGGCGCTGGTGCATACTCGAAATTACTCATGGCTAATCCACCGTAACATAATTTGCGCTGGAATATCGGCCATTTGCCATCTTCATCCGCTGCATCAATAGATCGTTGAGTAAAGCACTGGCCCCAATTCTAAAGAGCGCAGGATCCAACCATTCAGGGCCAGCAGTCTCATTGACGAGAACTAATTGCTTAATGGCATCTTTGGTGGTGCGAATTCCGCCTGCAGGCTTTACTCCAATCCGTGTTCCAGTAAGTTGGAAATAATCGCGAACCGCTTCCAGCATAACCATCACAACAGGTGCGGTGGCAGCAGGAGTAACTTTTCCAGTAGAGGTCTTAATGAAATCTGCACCTGCCAACATTGCAAGATACGAAGCTTTTCGAACGTTATCCAGGGTGACTAACTCTCCAGTTTCTAAGATTACTTTTAAGTGAGCTTTATCGCCACAGATCTCTTTAATTGCCACAATTTCCTCGAAAACTTCGCCAAGTCTTCCGGATAAGAATGCGCCACGGTCAATGACCATATCAATTTCACTTGCGCCAAGTGCAATTGCATCACGGGTATCTTGAATCTTTACCGTCCGCGAAGCTCTTCCGGAAGGAAATGCTGTTGAGACCGCAGCAACAGGAACTTCTTCTCCACCAATGGAATCTAAATGTTGACGCGCAATTCCCACCATGTCGTTGTAAACGCAGACCGCACCAACATGGGGAACTGTAAGGTCACGTGGATCTGGACGTACTGCTTTGGAACATAGCGCTCGAACTTTCCCTGGTGTATCAGCGCCTTCTAGCGTTGTTAAATCAACCATGCTGATAGCCATATCAATGGCCCACTTTTTACTTGAAGTCTTGATGCTCCGAGTTCCCAACATAGTGGCGCGTTCTTGGGCGCCGATCTGATCGACTGGAGAGAGCGTTTGAAGAAAGCGACGCAGTGATGATTCCGACCCATCGATAAGGCGCTCGGATTGCCGGTCGGAATACATGGCGTGCAGTCTACCGAGTATTAAGAGAGAAAGGTATGGAGCTCTTTCTCTAGTTCAGCGATGATTTTCTCTGATGAAGCGCGATCCTTAGTGATGACTTCGATGTAGCACTTTATCTTCGGCTCAGTTCCACTTGGCCTGACGATAATTCGAATGTTATCCATCAATCGGATACGTACTCCATTTGTGGGAGGAAGACCATCCTGTGGTTTCTCTAAATCATCAAAAGCGGTAAGTGAAAATCGTCCAATAGTTGTGGGAGTTGCATCGCGGAATTTGGAGAGGATTGCATCAATCTGTGCCACGCTCGTTGTGCGCACTGAGATTTGTTTGGTGCCATGATAACCGTGACGTTCCCAAATTTCATCAAGGAGGTCAACCAGAGTTTTACCTTCTGCCTTAAGGTCTGTGGCAAGTTGTGCAAGAACCAAAGCAGCGCTAATTCCATCTTTGTCATTGACAGATTTAGAATCAACGGCATAACCCAATGCTTCTTCATAACCAAACCAGAGGTTTGGAATCTTTGCTAGCCACTTAAATCCAGTCAGGGTTTCTTTAAAGGGTAATCCGTAATGTTGAGCAATCTTTGACAATATAGAAGATGAAACAATCGAGTTTGCCAGCATTACTTCCTTATTTGGCGCTTTGCGCGCCATGTACTCGCCTAACAAAGCACCTACTTCATCACCACGTAACATTCGCCATTGCCCATCGCGGTCCTTGATTGCAGCCGCGCATCGATCAGCGTCGGGATCATTTGCAATAACAAGATCTGCAGAAACTTCTCTGGCTTTCACTAGTGAGAGGTCGATGGCGCCAGGTTCTTCGGGGTTAGGAAACTTCACTGTGGGGAAATCTGGATCTGGTTGAGCTTGTTCCGAGACCAGAATAGGTGCAGGGAATCCTGCGGCTTTAAAGACTTTTTCTAGCGTCTCTGTTCCAACGCCATGCATAGCGGTATAGACAATTCTGAGTGTTCCAGGCTTCGTTGCAAGACGTGAAGTCGCAGATACGTAAGCATCGATATGTGATTCATCGAGGATGGTCCAGCCCTGTGATCTAACCAAGGTATTCAGCGCAGGAACAGCAGCGATATCTGCAGAAATTTCCGAATCAGCTGGCGAAATAATTTGTGAGCCTTCGTATCT
>DAOROE010000039.1:0-6768 GCA_035441345.1 Candidatus Nanopelagicaceae bacterium | reverse complement strand
TCCGTATCGTAGAGGTTGCGCTCGATTACTCCAAAACGATTAACGGTTCTGTGCTGAAACCGCTGCTTCGATTGCTGCTTTCAAACGATCTTGCGCTTTTCCATATGCTGCAAAATCACCTTTAGCGAGCGCCGCTTGTGCATCACGTAGCGCTTGTTGCGCGCTTGCAAGTGCATTTGCAAGATCTCTATTTGTTCCAGGAGTTGATGTCGAACCTCCACCACTTGGTGGCGTTGAGGTTGTGGTTCCGGAATTTCCACCGAAGACTTGATCTAACGCACCTTGAAGTGTGTCATCAAATCCAATCTTCTCACCGAAAGAGACGAGCACTTTCTGAAGCAGTGGATATGCAGCGGCATTTGCGGTCGCGCGAACATAAACAGGTTGTACATAGAGAAGTCCGCCACCGACAGGAAGCGTGAGCAAGTTTCCAAGTACTACATCAGAGCCACCCTGTCGCAATAGTGATAGTGAGAGCGCGACTGTTGGATTCGCTTCAAAGTTAGAGGCAACTTGTGAAGGACCGGCAACGTTCGTGGAACGCTGTAGTTGTAGAACTGTGAATTTTCCATAGTCCTCACCAGGATCTGAGTTCACAACTGCGAAAGCTGAGAGGTTTTCACGGCCACCACGTGGAACAAAAGGTGTTGTGATAGAGAACGAAGCTTTCTTCTCACCTGGAAGTTGCAAGGTGTAGTAATACGGAGGTTGTGCTCCAGCATTTGCACCAAGAGTTGATGGGTCGCGAGGTACGCGCCAGAAATCTTGTCCACCATAGAAAGCGTTGGCATTTTTCACGTGATAGAGCGAGAGTACATCGCGCTGCACACGGAAGAGATCTTCTGGATATCGAACATGCGATACCAAAGAATCTGACATCTCTGACTTCTTCTTGATGACATTAGGGAATGCCTTCATCCAGGTCGCAAGAACAGGATCCTTCTCATCCCACGCATAGAGAGTGACAGTTCCATCGTAAGCATCAACAGTCGCCTTCACGGAGTTTCGAATGTAATTGATGGTCGAATTCGGAACCGCAGTTAATGGATTGGTATTGATGTTGAGGGCATCTGTAGTTGCACCTGAAACATCCACCGTGCGTGAGTATGGGTAACCCGCACTTGTGGTGTAACCATCAATAATCCAGACAACTTTGTTATCAATAATCGCAGGATATGGATCGCCATCAAGTTTTAACCACGGAGCGACTTTTGCAACTCGTTCACGAGGAACGCGATCAAAGATGATCTTTGAATCAGCATTAATCAAATTAGAGAGCAAGATTCTCTGCTCTTGATATTTAATGGCAAAAAGTAGACGAGAGAAGATTGAGCCCATGGGGACTCCGCCTTTTCCAGTGTAGGTATAGCTCTTCTGCCCATTAGGAGAAGCATCATCTGGATAATCGAATTCGACCTCTTTGCCATCGGTTGTTCCACCGATGATGGAGTACTCCGGATTGTTCTCACCGAAATAAATACGTGGTTGGAAGTCTCCGAGTTTGCCCTTGGGTGGAATATCGCCAACGGAGAAGACTGGTTTGCCATCTACATCTTGGGCGTTACCAAATGAGCCAACAAAGCCGAAACCGTGGGTGTAGACCAAATGATCGTTGATCCAGTTTCGATTCGGATTACCTTCGATATTGATTTCACGAACGGCAACGACCATATCGCGAGTTTTACCATCGACTGTGTAGCGATCAATATCAAGAGAATCAGTAAAGGTGTAATAAGGCTTGATCTGTTGGAGCTGGCGGAATGTTGCAGATAGAACGTTCGGATCCATCAAGCGAATGTTCGAAATCGTCGCAGCATCATTTGCAAGTTGGCCAGCAGAAGTATCGATAGTTGCTTGATAATCCTTAACTTCTACATTTTCTAGACCGTAAGCAGCGCGGGTACCTTCAATATTTCTTTCGATGTAAGGGGCTTCCTTAGAAGATTCGCTTGGCTTCACTTGGAATTGTTGGATCAAACTTGGATAAACACCAGCAATGAGGAAGGAGGAGATTCCTAATAGCGCCACGCCTGCAGCAGGTAACACCCATGAGCGGCGGATGATGTTGGCGAAGAAGAGTAAAGAACAGAGCGCAGCGATGCCGGTCAAGATTGCCTTGGCGGGAAGAACCGCGTTGACATCTGTGTAGGTAAGACCAGTGATCAAACCTTCATCTGATGTAGCAAGTGCGTAACGATCAAGCCAATAGGCAATGGCTTTGATGGCAACGATAAATCCAAGGAGAACAGAGAGCTGTACTCGTGCGGCGACTGTTGTACGGTCTTCGCGGACTTGCGGGCGGATTCCGCCGTACACATAGTGAACAAGAAGCGCAGCAATAGTGGCCAAGATCAAAGTAGAGATTGCCCAGCCAACAAGTGATTGCCAGAATGGCAGGGTAAACATAAAGAATGCAACATCTTTGCCAAATTGGGGATCTGTGACACCAAAATCGGTGGCATTTGTGTAGAGCAACCAGCTCTCCCAGAGTCTGGTGCCAGCCATTCCAGCGAAATAGAAGAGCGCAAGGAAAATTCCAATCAGACCAACTTTTCGAATTGGCTCAATTTGGGCGCGATATCGCTCGAGGTTATCCGCTTCTACTGTGACGGGAACATAAATAGGGCGCTTCTTGTAAGCGATGTAAATATTTGAGGTGATGATCAGCGAAGTCAACAATCCAAAGATGAAAAATAGAGTGACACGCGTTGTGAGAAGCGTTGTCCAAACGCTGCTGTAATCAACCGAGCGGAACCATAAGAAATCTGCGTAGAAGCCGCTGAGTGAAACTAGAACCACCGCGATGACGGTGAGAATGATGACGGTGAGTGGGAGTGCTCCAATCCGTCGTGGACCAGCACTTCCCGGATTTCGAGGAGGGAAACGGAAGTTACGGAATGGATTATCGGGATTATCACCAAAGGTCATGGGGCGAGATTAGCCAAATCTCGTCAAGTTAGGTATTTGAGAGATTAACGGTCAGAACAGCTGGGAAACTTAAAGTTATCTGGGGCGCGCAAAACTTCGATAGCTTCTGCCAAAGTTGAGACCGGGATTACTTTTAAACCCTCAGGAATATGTTCTATGTCCGGACAGTTCTCTCGCGGTGCGAGGAATACGGTGGCGCCGATTCGAGAAGCGCCAATCATCTTCTCCTCGATGCCCCCAATTCCACCTACTTTGCCCGATGCAGTAATGGTTCCAGTGCCAGCAATTTTGCGACCACGCACCAAGTCTTCTTCGGTGAGTTTCTCGATAATCCCTATGGCAAAGATCATTCCTGCGCTCGGTCCACCTACTCCTGAGATATTGAAATCTACATCGATAGGAAATTTTGCTGATGTGCCAATCAGAATTCCAATGGCCGGTTTAACTTCACCCGTTTCAGCAGCAGTCTCAACGTTCTTTACCAGCGTGACAGTCTGAATGATGATGCTGGATTTTTCATTTTTATCGCGTCGCTCAACGGTAATTCTTAGGCTATCGCCAATCTTCTTCTCCGCATAGGAGGTTCGAATCTCTTCGATGGCGTTGATTTTCTTGCCATCTATTTCCGTAATGATGTCGCCGACTTTAAGCTTGTTAAGGGCATCGGAGTACTGACGAATATCACTGATGTAGTAGAACTCATCAAATTGGTAACCGAGATAGCGCAGTGCCGCAGCTGTTGCTGTTGCCTTTGAGGACTCCATTTCATTCCGACTGCTGCGATTAATTACCTTTGCTGGTTGGACTATTGGATATACAGATTCGCGCGGCAGAACAACATTAGGTCCCGTCGCCCAATTAACAATCGTCTCCGCCCCAAAAACTGGTGAATCTGGATTAGTAACCAAGATTGACGTTATATACAGCTTTCCATTAACTGGATAAGTCTTGACTTCTTTGATTTCAATTAATTTACCTGCAACATTGTCAGGAACACCTGGTTTGAAGAAGACAAAAGGAATGGGAGCTAAGAGGGTGGCAATAGTAAGAAGGTAGAAGAAGAACTTGGCTGGGAAGGGCCAGCGGTAACGAAGAGGAGATATGTTTCGCATTACTCAGGTTTCTTGAAGGAATCCTGGAACTTCTTAAATTTCCCTACCGAACGTTCGGTTTGATTCTCATACTTATCTTGGAATCGCGTAACCCAGACTACGTAAAGCAACGCACCCACCAGAGCGGTCAATGGAATGATCCACCAGAAGAGCGCTGATAGCGGGGTTGAATCCGCAGCAAGAATCATGAGCGAAGCCTAGGCTAGAAGAGATAAAACTGTTGCTCTGAACTACATTACGCAGTGAAACGGGATTGGGAAGCGTTCGGGAAGAAAACCTGGAAAAAATTTGTTCCCATGCCACAGATCACTTTCTTGGAGGGTTGTATGTCGAGCTTTGGCTTTACGCCGAACAATGGCGATGATGACAATTCACCCGATAAATCAAATAATCCCTCAAATTCCGGTCCTTTTGGTTTCGGTAATTTCGGTGAGATATTCCAGCAATTCTCAGGAATGGGTTTGAATCTCCAAGGTCTTCTCGCCTCACTTTCTGGACAATCATCACCAAGCGCGCTTTCTCAACAAATGATTCGAGATATCTCTCGCAAATTCCTTACCGCCCATGGCGAACTACCCGTAAGCGTGAGCGACCTTGTTGCGACTCAAGAAGCATTTAATATCGCTGATCTTTGGATCAACGAGGCCACTACTTTCCCCACTCTTGTCATTCCTGATACCTGCGCTTTAAGCCGCCGCGACTGGATTGATTCCACCCTTGCTGGTTGGGAAGAACTCACTAAGCCACTTGTTGATGGAATGTCTCAAGCGATGTCAGAAATGCTCAACGAAACTCTTGGCACTCAAGATGGCAGTGAGAGCGCGCCAAGTTTCTCGATACCCGGGTTTGGAAATATGAATATTTCAAAATCAAGTATCTCTGCAATCATGGGGACTTTCATGAGCTCGCTCATCAGCACTCAACTCGGCCAGACCATCGGCAATCTCTCCACGAGCGTTACTGGTGCCAATGATGTTGCCCTTCCTCTCACCTCACCTATTCGCCCGCAATTGATCCCACAAAACGTCGCGCTCTGGGGTAAAGATCTTGAGATTCCTGAAGCAGAAATCCGAATCTACCTTGCGCTGCGTGAAATTGCGGCGGCACGTTTGTTCTCTGCAACTCCATGGCTCCGCGAATATGTCCGCAACGCAATTGCGCTCTACGGAAAAGGAATTCGCGTCGATATAACTGCAATCACTCAACAAGCAGAAGATGCGATGAGCTCCGGCGAACTAGATCCTTCTAATCCTGAATCTATGACGCTTGCACTCTCGGGCGGGATGTTTACACCAGAAGAAACTCCACAACAGCGCGCAGCGCTTGAAAGACTTGAGACCGTCCTCGCTCTTATCGAGGGATGGATCGATGCCGTCGTTACCCGTGCCGCGGGCGATCGACTTCCTTCCATGATCAAACTTCGCGAGACTCAACAACGTCGTCGCGCTACCAATTCACCGACCCAACAACTCTTCGCAACACTTGTAGGACTTGAAGTTTCACCGCGACGCACTCGTGAAGCCATCACATTTTGGGAGAAAGTTGCAGAACTAAAAGATATTCAAGCGCGCGATCAGATTTGGGATGAAGCAGTTCTTCTTCCTACCGCGGAAGATTTATTGGATGCTGAGGCTTTCCTGAAAGCTCGCACTATCCCTGATGACCTCTCAGGTCTAATTTAAAAAAGCGAAGACCCCGGGCGCACAATTCTTTATCTGCCTTCCCCTTGCAGATAATGAACGGTTATCCGAGGTCTTCGTGTGCGCAAAGTACGACAGATGCACGGCAATAATCAACTTCCAGATGAGAGTTTCTACCAGCTAAACACTCATGTACTCCTATAGAGTTTTAACTTGCGTTTGGGGAAACGAGAGGTTGTGGTGTGGAAAACTTCATTCAAGAAGAAATCTTCGACGCTAACCTCCGCGACGTGCGCGCCCAAGCTTCAAAACCTAGTTCTGAAATCCGAATTCCAGGTACCGAGATTTCTGGTGGCGCAGAGATACGAGTGGTACGCAGTTCACGGCGAAAAAGAAGCATCAGCGCCTATCGCGAACAGGGCGCCATCGTTATCCAGGTTCCTGCTCGCCTCTCCAACTCAAAAGTAAGCGCTGTTATCCCGGAAATGGTTGAAAAGATCCTTACTCGTGAAGCTCGCGAAAAGATCAGCGACTCAGAGCTCTTCCATCGCGCTAATGAACTGCTTGCGCGTTATCTTCCAGAATTTCCCATTGCACCTGCCAGCGTGACCTGGCGCCCGATGAATGAACGTTGGGGCTCGTGCACCACCTTAGATCGGACAATTCGGATTTCTGATCGCTTAAATGGCGCCCCTGATTACGTAGTTGATTACCTTCTTGTCCATGAATTGATCCACTTGATGATTCCTGACCATGGCCCCCAATTTGAGGCCTTCCTGGCGCGCTTTGAAGCGAGCGATAAGGCGAGCGCCTATCTCGACGGCTATGAGGCGGGTGCGCGGGGCTGAATTGAGCGTATTGCGCGGAAAAAGATTGCCTTTTGAGCGTGGGTTACGCGTGTCTGAGCGTGACACGGGGGTATCGTGAGCCTATTCGCAGACAATCCAAGTGCTGCGAGGATCGGAGGAAGTTATGGCAGAGACATATAAAGGTGAGGCCTACTGCGTAAAGTGCAAAGAGAAGCGTCAGTTCGAAGGAACTGTAAAGGTCTCCGACTCTGGTCGTCGTATGGCACAGGGCATCTGCCC
>DAOROE010000038.1:1972-6829 GCA_035441345.1 Candidatus Nanopelagicaceae bacterium | reverse complement strand
ACTTTGCTTCAATTCCAAAGATTGAATAAAGGCGAAATGGAAGATCAAGCCACCACGAAATCACACTGAGCAAGGCGATAAAGGCAAGAGATACAGCGATCTCATTATCGAACCTCTCCCTAACCCAACTATCAATTGCGGCAAACCAACCGTAGGTGAGAGCCAGAATCATCACGATGGTTGAAAAAGTTGATGAATAGAAACCAAAGCGAGTTTTCTCAGCGCTATAAGCGATTGACCGTTCTCGCTCTTGTGGGTCATAGAGACCTGCAATTTTTGGGTCTAGCGGATTTCGAGCTGTGCTCTGATTGAGATTATCGAGAAGAGATTCGACGACATAAGCCAGAACCACGATGACAACTAATACGGTAAGGAGCATTTACATAGGTTAGCCGATAGGATTTAAGCATGTGCAGATTGATGGCTTTTTCATCTCGTACTGAAACTACTCTGCCGTCCTTTATGGGTAGCGCTTTTCAAGAATTTGTTGAGCTCTCTAAAGTACATGACGATTCCTGGGGTCTGGCACTTTCTAAGGGAAGCACCGCAACTCTCACCAAGAAAGCAGAAACTGCAGCGTTAAGCTCCAGTTTTCAGGAGACTATTCAATCGGCAAATTCCTACGGCGGATTACTTCATTTTCGTTGGGCCTCTCCTGGTTTACCTGTGACTGATGCCAATGCCCATCCATTTACTTATCAAGACATTGCCTTCATTCACAATGGCGCTCTCAGCCCCTACGACGCCGTTAAATCTCTCGTCGCTCCCAAATTTGCAGAGTTACAACGAGGCGAGACTGACAGTGAACAATTCTTTCTTTACCTCCTTACGGAAATTGAGCGCCTTGGATTTATTGATGGCGTGAAGGCATGCATAAAGAACATTAAAGCTAACTTCAAATATAGCTCTATTAACTCCATGATTATGAACTCGGATTACTTGATAATCACTTCAGAGCATGATCCCAACAATAAACCCGACTGGGCTGATGAAATTTATTATGAGTTGAGGTATCGCCTCGATGAGAATGGCATCGCCGTCGCATCCTCAGGCTGGAATCAAGAAGGGTGGACCTTGATGAACAATCACCAAATGCTGGTCGTCGATCGCAAAACTCTACAAGCGGAAGTTATTGACCTGTAATCTCTTTTGGTTTTCGGCTTTCTGCCGAGACCACAACAAGAACCCCGAGAACGATGATTAATCCTCCAAGGGCATAGCTTGCGGTGATGACTTCATCTAGGAATATGGCTCCCAGAGCAACCGCGATGACCGGGTTTACATATGCATAGGTGGCAGTAAGAGAAACTGGGGCATTCTGTACCAACCAGAGATAGGCGCTGTAAGCGATGATCGAGCCGAAAATAACAAGATAGACAAACCAGAGCCAGGACCATGACGATCCATCAATGAAATCCGAGATTTCTTCGCCCTTGATGAAACCTGCCAACGTCAACGAGACGCCTCCAGCCATCAACTCATATGCGGTAAAAACCAGAGCATTTTTAGGTAATTGAAAACGCGGAGCGAGAAAAGTTCCTAACGCCCAACCGATATTGCCAATCAACACCATGAACATGTAGAAGACAACAGTGGATGCGCCTTCGCCGCTTACTGATTGCACACTGCCTGGTTTGAGCAAGAGAGCTACACCAATAAATCCAATAGCCAAACCAGTCCAGCTACGTCTCGAAGGCCGCTCCCCTGAAATAAAGCGAAAGATGCCGATCCATAGTGGAAGCGCTGCGATGATGAGAGCAACGATTCCTGAGGGCACATGTTTCTCGGCAACTGCAACATTTCCTAAACCAAATCCCAGAAGTACAAATCCAAGAATCGATGATGTTGCAATTTCAACTCGTGGAACTTTCATCTCGTTAAATCCACGAGTGAGGCCAATGATCAGAGTGAGAAGGATTCCGGCAATAAGGAAGCGAATGCCCATACTGAGAAGTGGTGGCATCGTTTCTATGACGTATGCGATCGCAAAATAGGTGGAGCCCCAAATTACGTACACGGTCCACAGAGAAATCCACGTTAAGGCAGATTTGCTGATTACAGGCACTGAACCAATCTACTAGTAGGGTAAGCCGGTTATGTCTCGCACGCCCTTTGACCACGTTCCTGTTATAGATCCAGGTATTCCAAACCTTGCAAGCGTTCCTAGATTCCTACTGTGGGTTGGCCTAAAGCAACGTCGCATCATCGCAACGGGAGTTTTCTTTGGCGTTATCAACCTTCTCTGTGTTGCAATCATGCCCGGCGTTTTAGGACGAGGGATTCAAGCGATTGCAGATCAGAAAAATGAAGAATTACAACAATGGGTTTTAGTGGCGCTTCTGATTGGAACTATTCAAGCCGCGGCCGGAATCCTCCGTCATCGCCGCGCAGTCGGAAGTTGGATATCTGCTGCAACTCGGCTACAGCAATTGGTGGCCCGCAAAGCTGTCGACTTAGGAGCAGATCTACCCCGTCTTGTTTCAACGGGCGAGGTTTCTGCGATTAACTCAAACGATGTTGAGCGCGTAGCCCGTGTTTACGATCTTATTCCTCGTTTAACAGGGGCAATCGTCTCCTTTGTCTTCGTTTCAATTTTATTGATTACTTCCTCTCCAACTCTTGGACTCCTTGTTGTGATTGGCGTTCCACTCCTGGGCCTTGCTATTGGCCCCATTATTAAACCGCTACAGAATAGAGAGTCGGTGCAACGTGAAAAACTCTCAAAGTCTTCTGAACTAGCCGCAGATACCGTTGCAGGTTTACGAATTCTGCGCGGCATCGGCGGCGAAGAAACATTCCTCAAGAGGTTTAGTCGAGCATCTCAGGAAGTGCGCGCCGCTGCGGTCCGCACCGCGCGGATGCGAGCATTGCTTGATGGTTTACAAGTTATCTTGCCTGGAACTCTTGTGGTGGGAGTTATCTGGATAGGCGGAAACTTGGTAAGCCGTGGTGAATTGCGAGTCGGAGAACTCTTAGCGTTTTACGGCTATAGCGCCTTTCTGATGATTCCACTTCAGATTCTTACCGAGTCTGCACAGCGACTTACTTCTGGAACTGTTGCTGCGCGAAGAGTTATGAGATTACTCAGCGTCGAGAAGTTGCAGAAACTAGGCAGCGCTCAATTCCCTGATAACTTCAACGAGATTCACGACAATATTTCCGGACTCACCGTCCGAAATGAAAGCTTCCTTGGTGTGGTCTGCGATAACTCACTTGATGCTGATGTCATTGTTGATCGCCTCGGCGGTTATGTTGATGCGCCAGAAGTAGACGTCGATGGCATCGCGCTCTCCACAATCGATCGGGAATCCCTTCGAGCCAATATCTATGCTCAAGAGAAAGAGCCTGCGATTCTCTCGGGCACGATCGAATCATTATTCAAAGTTGATCATTCGGAGCGACTAACAATTTCAGACGCGATTGAGGCGGCGTCAGCGAGCGATATCTTGGATTCTCTTGATGGAGATGGATATAGCGCCGAAGTCGTGGAGCGTGGACGAACTCTCTCGGGAGGTCAGCGCCAACGACTCGCTCTTGCCCGCACGCTCTTTGTCGATGCACCTATCGCAATCTTCGATGATCCAACTAGTGCCGTTGACGCTCATACCGAAGCTCGTATCGCGCAACGACTGAAATCAATTCGTGGCGCGAAAACTACTGTTGTTGTGAGCAATAGCCCTCTTATTCTTGATCACACCAGTGAAGTTGCTCTCGTCATCTCTGGCAAAGTCGCAACGGTTGGAACGCACGCTGAATTACTTAAAACTAACGCTACTTATCGACAATTGGTGGTGCGTGGCGAATGAAGTTCTTCTTGCCGCTACGGCGCACCGATGAATCAGCTCTTCCAAGCAATGCTTATCCAGCACCTCCGACCGATACCAATCGCCTCGATAAATCTTTTGGGTTAGGTAAATCTGCCAACCGCCTTCCCATCGCCAGCGAAGCTACGGTCAATAAAGAGATGTGGTCGTTGCTGTGGAGCCATAAACGAGGCTTTCTTCTTGTTGCGCTCTTTCAACTCTTCACTACAGCTGCTGCACTCATTCCACCGCGCGCTTTTGGAAATCTCCTCGATACTTTGAAGCGCAGCCCTGAATCAGTAGATGTCAATCGGACTGTCTATATTGTTATTGGCGCATTGATTCTGCAATCAATCTTTGTTTACTTCACCAAAGTACGCGCATCAATTCTCGGAGAGTTTGTGCTCTCTGCACTCCGCGAAAGATTTGTAACTCGCGTTGTCGAATTACCCCCAAATGTCGTGGAGCGCGCTGGTGCAGGAGAACTTCTCACTCGAACCACGACCGATATTGATCACATCACGTGGGCAGTCCGCGATGCCGTCCCCGTCATCACTATCTGCTTGGTCTCCATCTTTGGTATCTCCACAGCTATTGCTCTCACCGCTCCCCTATTCCTCAGCGCTGTATTCATTGGAATTCCTTTGGTATTCGCTGCCACTCGCTGGTATTTACGCCGCTCCCCCCAGGCTTATCGCGTTGAATCATCGTCCTACGCCATTGTTAATTCAGTTCTCGTGGAGAGCGCAGAATCAGGTCGCACTATTGATGCGCTCCGTCTTGGGGAACAACGCACCGCCCGCACCGATGCTGCCATTAGTCGATGGGTGGAATGGGAGCGCTACACGCTCAGACTTCGTACCCGATGGTTCCCCGTAGTTGAAATTAACTACATCTTGCCGGTTTCAGCCGCGTTATTAATGGGTGCATATTTCTACGATAGAGGTTTAGCAACAATCGCCACTATTACCGCTGGAATTTTATATGCCCAAATGTTGGCAGGGCCTATTGAAGCGATGCTCTGGTGGATTGATGAATTGCAAACTGGAAAAGC
>DAOROE010000038.1:0-1872 GCA_035441345.1 Candidatus Nanopelagicaceae bacterium | reverse complement strand
GAAGTTGCACTAGTGACTCAAGAACATCATGTTTTTGTGGGAACGTTGCGCGAGAACATCACTCTTGCAAAACCTGATGCAACTGATGAGGAAGTCTGGCGCGCCCTTCAAGCTGTCGATGCAGCAACATGGGCAGAACAACTTGAGACTGGCCTTGATACCGTGGTTGGCAATGGCGGACATCGATTACTCCCAGCACAAGCACAACAACTCGCGCTCTCCCGATTAGTTCTGGCAGATCCACATACCTTGATTCTCGATGAAGCAACCTCGCTTCTCGATCAACAAGCAGCGAAACATCTTGAAGCTTCGCTCGGTGCAGTTCTCGAAGGTCGCACGGTGATTGCAATTGCCCATCGCTTACAGACCGCTCATGATGCTGATCTGATTGCTGTGATCGATGACGGTCGAATTACTGAGTGGGGTTCACATGATGCGCTGATCGCGGCAAATGGCGCATATGCCCGTCTATGGAGATCCTGGCGCGACGAAAACTAGAGCTTTTTGCGAACTTTCTGCAGATGCAAATCATTTGCAATAGACTTACCTCATGACTCTTGCTTCAGAAGCGCCTAAGAAATCCCTCCGTCAACATCTTCGTTTTGAACGAGATGAGATTCCTTCCCTCATAGGAATTCTTGGAACTGTCGTACTTCTCCATGTCATTGGATGGGGGCTCTTTTTTTATTACAACTCCAATCCTGAGTATCACGGCCTCACTGACGCAAAAGGTGCGCTTGTTTATGCCGGCGCTGGCGCATTGGCATACTCCTTCGGCTTACGACATGCCTTCGACGCAGATCACATCGCAGCAATTGATGACACCACACGTCTTATGTTGGCGAAAGGTAAGAAACCTCTTGGCGTAGGACTCTTCTTCTCACTTGGCCACTCGACAGTCGTTTTGGCATTATCTGTGGGAGTTGCCTTTGCAGCTCAGAAAGCGGTTGCCTTCCAAGATGATTTCGCTGAAACAGGCGGCATCATCGGAACTTCAGTATCTGGAATCTTTTTGTATCTCATCGGAATTCTCAACTTGGTGATCTTGGTTGGCATTGTTAACGTTTGGAAAAAGGCTAAAACCGGGAAATTTTCACATCAACATCTTGAAGAATTGCTCAATGACCGCGGATTGATGCGCCGAATTTTCCGAGGTCGATTCAAGAAAGGTTTTGATCATTCTCGCCAAATTTATCCAGTCGGCGTTCTCTTTGGACTTGGATTTGATACAGCAACCGAAGTGGCGATTCTTGGATTATCGGCAACAGCTGCGATTGGTACCGTCGGAGGTGTTCTTCCCCCACTTGCAATTATTGCTCTGCCATTTATCTTTGCAGCAGGTATGTCAATGATGGACGCCCTTGACGGTATCTTTATGACCAAGGCTTACGGATGGGCTTTCACATCTCCATTGCGCAAGATTTATTACAACTTAACCACAACTTCTATTTCAATCTTCGTAGCTCTTGTTATCGGAACCATCCAAATCATCAACGTTCTAGCCACCAAAACGAATATCGACAACTATCAACCCTTCACTGCGATCGCCAGCGTTGATCTAGGTGGCATCGGCTATTTCATTGTCCTGAGCTTTGTTTTAGCTTGGCTGGTCTCAGTTGCGGTATGGAAGCTTGGCAATTTTGAGTCTAAATACTCCTCAGGAATAGAAGAAACTGACCATACCCATACCGAAATTAAGATTAGGTCTGAGGATTAATTCTTAATCTAAGAAGAAATCGAGCAAGAAATCTGTAGTTCCGGGAACAACGGCGTACTTATCCAAATCAGTAACGCCTACTGAAGCCAGCACTTCATCATCCACGAAGAAGTTTCCCGTGCATTCAGCGCTTGGACGATTAAGGATTACATGCG
>DAOROE010000037.1:0-6997 GCA_035441345.1 Candidatus Nanopelagicaceae bacterium | reverse complement strand
GAGACTTCTTCGGGATCCTTACCTAGGTCAGCTCGACTCACGCCCCCATCATTCCTAGCGGTAGGCTTATTTCACAAGTTGAATTGCAGTTGAATCACACCAGGATGGAGTGCCATGCACATTTCAATCACGACGGAGTTGCTCGGAGAGCATCCGCCGCTGCTTGAAATTTCTATCCCTGAAATTCAAGATGATGCACTTACTTCCTGGGTGCGCGGCGGTGATGGACTCATTGGTTTTGGAATCTATAAATCCCATATCGTTAAAGGCGCTCATCGTTTTGAACAAGCCCGCCAATGGTGGCGCGAACAAGTAAATGGCCTTGATATTCATAACAATGTCCATGGCACAGGAACGGGCCCGATTCTCTTTACTTCTTTCGCCTTTGATGAAGCTGAAGATTCCATTCTCATCATCCCGAAAGTCGTTGTGGGCCAACGCAATGGAAAATCATGGATTACATGGATCGGCGCTACTCCTCAGCCAGCGCTACAAAGATCTACCAATACTCCACAACCTCTCAATCTTTCTTGGAGCGGTAGCAATGGCGATGTCTGGCAAGATCGCGTCGCTCGCTCCGTTGAGAAGATAAAGAATGAACAGTTAGAAAAAGTTGTCTTAGCTCGCTTTATCACGGGAACCACTCAAGAGAAGATTGATCAACGTAAGTTACTCACCCAACTTGCGAGCGAATATCCCTCAACCTGGGTCTACTCCAATCACGGACTTGTTGGCGCTACCCCTGAATTACTTGTGCGCCTGAGTAAATCGCTGATTACCTCTCGAATCTTGGCGGGAACAATTCGCAAGACCGGTGATGATGAACGCGATCTTGCTCTTGCTGGTTCACTTGCTCGCTCTTCTAAAGATCTCGAAGAACATGAATACGCGGTGCGTTCTGTTGCAGATGCGCTCTCGCCTTTCTGTACCTCCACAAACGTTCCTGAAACCCCCTTTGTTCTCCATCTCTCTAACGTTATGCATCTTGCAACCGATGTCACGGGAGTTCTATCTGACTCCACAAACCCCGCAGATATCTTTGATTTAGTCTCACGACTTCATCCTTCTGCTGCGGTCTGCGGTACACCTACCGAGTTAGCGAAGCGCACGATTGATGAAATTGAAGGTATTTCTCGCGGCCGTTATGCCGGTCCTATCGGATGGATCGATGCAAAAGGCGATGGTGAATTGGGAATCGCGCTTCGTTGTGGCCAGATCTCTCATGATGGCCAATCAATTCGGATCTATGCGGGCTGCGGAATTGTGGCGGGTTCTGATCCGGAACGTGAATATGCCGAGAGCCAAGCGAAGTTATTGCCGATGCGTAGCGCTTTAGAGAAGCACTAGCTCTTTAAATTTCTTTACTACCTCATAAATCGAATCTGCATTTGCTTCGCGATCTGGCATCTTCGCCACAATGACATGGAGTTTGGGATGAATCCGCTGCAAAGCAATATGTAGCTCTTTACCGCTCCGCACTTCTTCTACCGAAACTCCAAATCCTTTTACTATCGCGGCAATATCGCGGCCATGGGGAGTTCCAAAGATTCTTTCAAAGCCATCAACTCCACGTTGTGGCAAGGTGGAAAAGATCCCGCCGCCATCGTTATCGACCACAATGATGGTCAATGTGTCATCAGTTTGATTAGCGAGAGCTGAGATGTCATGTAAGAAAGCAAGATCGCCGATTACTGCGTATGTCTCATCATGTTTGGAGGCGATACCCAACGCGGTTGAGATATTCCCATCAATTCCTGCAAGTCCCCGGTTGGCATAAGTTTCAATGCCAGAACGTGGGACTGCAAAGCTCTCAAAATCTCTAATGGGACGCGATGAAGAGATGAAGAGCGCTGCATCGTTCTCGAGCTCTTCTGCCACAACTGCAGCTACTTCAGCTTCTGACCAATCCGGAAGGACCGCAAGAGCGGCAGCAGCTACTTCTTCATATTTATGCCACGCGTCATGCCAGGCCTGGTCAATCTCTACCGGGTTCTTAAGTGAAGGAATGACGCGGTGAATCTCATCTGCGGTGCGTGCGGTATCAACGCTTTCAGTGCGGGGATCAATCACCATCACCCGCTTTGAGCCTTGAATATAAGCGTTGATGCTTCGAGAGAGAGTTGTGCGTCCAATAACTACAACGAGATCTGCGCTTAACTCACGTCGCACTCGATCATCAGATAAGAGAATTGGCGCATGTGCAATCGCGCCTTCAAATACCAAGGGATCTTCTGCGACTAGTAACGCGCCAAGATCTGTGGCGAAATCTTCAATCTCATCCACGCTAAATCCAGCGCGATCGTGTCCGACAAATAAGACGTTCTTCGGCGAAGTTACTGAAATCTCTCCCGGAACTATTTCACCATTAACTATTGGTGTGGGGTGGATTCCCGATAACCAATCACTGGAATCTTCTGGCAGGAGCGGCTCATCAAATTGGAGATTGATATGAACTGGTCCGTGGCCGTTGAGGAAATGAGACAAATCAATCGGCGCTGCGGTATCAACGCTATGTCGCACGAAATCACCGAAGATGTTCGATTGATTAGTAGTCTGATTGGAACCAGTCTTACGTAAACGTGAAGGACGATCAGCGGTCAGCAAAAGTAAATTAACTTCGCTGTGATGGGCCTCGAGGACTGCGGGATAGTAATTCGCTACAGCAGTTCCGCTAGTACAGACCACTGGAACGTATTTCCCCGAAGCCTTGGAAATGCCTAATGCAAAGAATGCTGCGCCACGTTCATCGATCCGGACATGGAGATTAATTAGCCCTTTTTCACTGGCTTGATAGAGCGCGATTGATAGCGGTGCATTTCGCGAACCGGGCGACAAAACAACATCTTCAACGCCAAGTTCGATTAATTGACGGACGGTATGGCGAGCAAGTGCGGTAGATACGCTCACTTTGCCCCCCTCAATCTCCATACTTCTGTGATGCGATTGCGCCACCACTCTAATCGCTCTTGGGAGACTTTGAGTTTTTCCAACATTTCGCGAGATATTTCTGGAGTGCTAACGCTCATTGCGCCGTTCTCTATCGGAATAAACCCAACATCTGCTTTCATTAAAGCGCTCGTCGCTAAGCCACACGCATAGTTAAGTTCGGGTAATTGCGCCGCTAACTTCAAGCCATATGAAATTCCCACCACGGACTCCAAAGCGCTCGAAACAACGACGGGAAGCTTGTGATGGGCTGCTAATTCCAATGAGCGTTTGATGCCACCAAGTGGAGAAACTTTGAGCATAAGTACATCGATAGCCCCATCAAGATTGATTGCAAAGGGATCTTCCGCTTTTCTTAGGACTTCATCTCCCGCAATCTTTACATCAACAATGAGCCTTTCTTTTAACTCTCGAAGTTCATTGAGGCTCGCCACAGGCTGTTCGACATACTCTAAGAAGTTTCCGGCAACCTCGCCATAAATAGTTCGAATATTGAAGATTGCATCATCCACACTCCATGAACCATTCACATCAACGCGAATCTTTGCCGTGGGTAAAACTTTACGGACCCGGGCGATCCGCGCTAAATCTTCCCGAATTCCCGTTCCAACTTTTATCTTTACCGTATCAACGCCGGGATACCACGAGAGAATCTTTTCGATCTCTGCTTCATCATTACTTGCTGGAACGGTGGCATTTACCGGGATTGATGTTCTCTTTCCACTAGGAACGTGAATAGTTGCAGCTTCAATCGCACTTTCGAGCCACGCCAGTGATTCACGGGCGTCATACTCAGTAAATGGTGCGAATTCTGCCCATCCTGCAGGGCCTTCAAATAAAGCGGTTTCACGTACCTCGATACCGCGAAACTTTGTCTTCATCGGCAGCGCAACAACTCGAAGAGATGCGAGCGCATCCTCGAGCGTGAAAGACATGATCTACAAGCGGTTACGGACGCTTAGGGAATTTATCGAAATTAGGTGCGCGCTTCTCTTTATATGCATCGCGCCCTTCTTGTCCCTCTTCCGTTAAATAAAAGAGCAAGGTTGCATCTCCGGCAAGTTGTTGTACTCCAGCAAGTCCATCATCTGCAGCGTTGAGTCCTGCTTTGAGAAGTCGGAGCGCCATCGGTGAGTGACGGAGCATCTCGCGCGCCCAGGAAACTGTTTCTGCTTCGAGCTCTTTGACTGGCACAACGGTATTTACCAAGCCCATATCGAGCGCTTCTTGAGCGTCGTACTGTCGGCACATAAACCAGATCTCGCGCGCTTTTTTCTGGCCAACATGGCGTGCAAGTAGGCCTGCGCCATATCCACCATCGAACGATCCAACCATCGGTCCGGTCTGACCAAACTTTGCATTATCTGCAGCAACTGTGATGTCGCAGACCACATGCAAAACATGGCCGCCACCAATTGCCCAACCAGCAACCATGGCGATAACTGGTTTTGGTGTGCGACGAATCTGAACTTGTAGATCTAAAACATTAAGGCGACCGATTCCTTTTTTTCCAACTTCATCGCTACCGATATATCCATCATCGCCACGAACAGAGATATCACCACCAGAACAGAATGCTTCATCGCCTTCGCCAGTGAAGATAATGACGCCGACCTTGTCATCATCGCGAGCGAAATTAAATGCTTGTTGTAACTCCGCCAGCGTTTCTGGGCGGAATGCATTGCGAACGTGTGGGCGATTGATTGTTATCTTCGCCATTCCTTCTGCGATTTCATAACGCACATCAGTGAAATCTTCAGATCCTGCGCCACGTTTCCATTGCGGAATATCTCGGCTACCGGGTTCGCGTTTAATCGGCTTGCTCATATGGCATACCCTACGGTGGTTATGGTTTCCACGGTAAAGCGAAAAGTACGCACCATCGAATCTTCGTGGTCGACCCCACAATTCCTTGAGGCGTTATTGCTCGCACTTAAGGGCGATGGACCCGCGCTATCGACCACTCCACTTGATCTCACTGAGATTGATTCGCGAACCGCTCTCGTTGTAACAACATCCGGTTCAACTGGAAATCCAAAATCAGTGCTCTTATCCGCACAATCACTGATTGCAAATGCACGCGCTACCCATAAATTCTTAGGAGCTTCAAGTGGCGAGCGCTGGTCACTTCTTCTTCCCACATCTCATATCGCAGGGTTAAATATTTTGATCCGTTCCATTGAACTTGGTACTGAACCTGTTGGCGTTGAGAGCCAAGCCGATTACTCCGCAATTGTTCCTACCCAGTTACATCGTGCGCTCAACGGTGATGCGACACTCCTTTCTCATTTAAAGCAATGTAAAGCAGTCTTGGTTGGTGGTGGGCCACTTGGCTCCGAACTTCATAAAGAAGCCAGTAACTCTGGCATCAATGTAATTACTACCTACGGAATGACCGAAACATCTGGTGGAGTTATTTATAACGGCGCACCTATCGACGGAATTTCGGTAGAAATCCAAGACGGACGAATCGCTCTTAAAGGACCTCAAGTTGCACTTGGTTATCTCAACGGAGATTTTCCGATCAATAACGGTTGGTTTATCACCAACGATTACGGCAGCATCGAGAACGGAATTGTGAAGGTAAGTGGACGTTCCGATGATCAAATCATTTCCGGCGGAGAAAAAATCTCACTCAGCGCTATTGAAAACTTCCTGCAGTCTGAATTTTCTTCCCTAGAAATCGTGGCCTTTGCAAAATCAGATAAAGAATGGGGCGAGAAACTCTGTATCGCCACCACACAAAGCATTGACCTCAATGATGTTCAAGGTCGGCTCCGTGGAAAATTCGGCGCACATGCCTCACCAAAAGAGCTGATTAAAGTTTCTGCTATTCCATACTTGGGTATTGGAAAACCCGATCGAAAGAAACTAGCTGATGACAACGCGTGAACAATGGATCGCAGGAGCTCGTCCTAAAACACTCCCTGCTGCTATTGCCCCTGTCTTAGTTGGAACTGCTTTTGCTGGCTATAACGCCACCGTTCTTCACACATTTTTAGCCCTTATCGTCGCGCTTGCTCTTCAAGTTGGCGTCAATTACGCCAATGATTACTCCGATGGCATCAAAGGCACAGATGCTGATCGCGTTGGTCCGATGCGACTTGTTGGATCTGGGGCTGCAACCGCTAAAGATGTAAAGAACGCTGCGTTTATCTCCTTCGCTATCGCTGCAATTGCTGGGTTGATTCTGGCTTCACGCACTTCATGGTTACTTATCATTCTTGGTGCGATCTGCATCCTCGCAGCGTGGACATATACCGGCGGCCCTAAACCTTATGGATATCAAGCGCTCGGTGAAGTTTCAGTCTTTATCTTCTTCGGGGTTGTTGCAACGGTTGGAACTTATTATGTACAAACTGAATCTGTCTCCCGAGAAGTTCTACTTGCATCCTTCGCGATGGGCGCCCTGGCTTGCGCAATCTTGGTTCTCAATAATCTGAGAGATCTAGAAAATGATAAGAGCGCAGATAAGAAGACTCTTGCTGTCGTCATGGGAGATCAAGGAACACGTGACTTATATAAGTGGCTGATGTTCTTCGCCCTCGCCATGTCAGTAGCTCTAACGTTCTTCTCTTTCTTCTATCTGCTTGCTCTTCTATCCCTGCCGCTGGTTTCTAAGTCGGTAAGAGCTGTTAATTCTGGCGCGAGCGGAACTGCGCTCATAGATCTCCTAGCAAAGACTGGTCGAATTCAAATTATTTACGCGCTCGCTCTTTCTTTCGCGGCCTTGCTGGTTGCGCGGTAAAATTCCTTCATGGTCCGCATCGCAGTCATCGCCACAATCATCGTTCTTGCGCTGATGATCTTTGCGATCATTGATTGTTCGCGAACCCCAGAAAATCAGATTAGAAGCCTTCCTAAATGGGCGTGGCTAGTGATCATTATTTTTGTCCCTGGAATTGGCTCACTAGCGTGGATTATTGCTGGTCGCCCCAAAGGAAACGGTCGCCGTCGTCGCAAAGGCAAGATTGTTCCACCGGACGACAATCCAGATTTCTTACGTAAGTTATAAACCAGAATATGTGTGGCGACCTGTGCCCCACACATT
>DAOROE010000036.1:0-7384 GCA_035441345.1 Candidatus Nanopelagicaceae bacterium | reverse complement strand
GCTCCACTTCCAGGATGGACTGCGAAAGCAGATGTTGTTGTGATTGGTTCTGGCGTTGCTGGACTTACAACCGCCTTACAAATCCGCGCCCATGACTTATCGGTTCTGCTCGTCACAAAGTCATTTATTGACGCTGGTTCTACCAAGTGGGCCCAAGGTGGAATCGCCGCCGCTCTTGGTCCAGGAGATTCTCCAGACCAACATGAAAAAGATACTTTGGTAGCTGGCGCGGGATTATGTGATCTTCCAGCGGTAAAAGTATTAGTGAGTGAAGGACCAGAAGCGGTTCGCAAACTCATTGCACGCGGTGCGGTCTTTGATAAATCAGAGACCGGAGAGATTGCACTTACTCGCGAAGGCGGACATCTACGCAATCGCATTCTTCATGCCGGTGGCGATGCCACAGGAGCTGAAGTCTCACGCGCGCTTCTTGCTGCGGTTTCTCATGATCCTGGTATCGAAGTTATTGAACATGCGCTGGTCTTAGATGCGTTGAAGACAAAAGATGGTCGAGTATGTGGCGTAACTCTTCACGTGATTGGTGAAGGAAGTCGTGACGGAGTTGGACAAGTTCTAGCCCGCGCCGTTGTGTTAGCAACAGGTGGACTTGGTCAGGTTTATTCACAAACTACCAATCCATCTGTTTCAACGGGTGATGGAGTTGCACTTGCACTTCGTGCCGGAGCAGATGTTGCTGATGTCGAGTTCATTCAATTCCATCCCACCGTGCTTTATATGGGTGAAGGCTCGCGCGGACAACAACCACTTATTTCTGAAGCGGTTCGTGGTGAAGGTGCATTTCTTGTCAATGATCGTGGTGAGAGATTTATGCGCGGAGTTCATCCACTTGCTGATCTTGCGCCCCGAGATATCGTTGCAAAAGAGATCTCTCGTCAGATGCAATTAACGGGATCACTCCATGTCTGGCTCGATGCCCGTGAAATTAAAGATTTTTCTGATCGCTTCCCAACGATTTATGCATCATGTAAAGAGATTGGAATCGATCCGACCCATGATTTGATTCCGGTAGCACCAGCATCGCACTATGCATCAGGTGGAGTACGCACTGACTTAAATGGCCATTCCTCAGTTCCGGGGCTCTATGCGGTAGGCGAAACAGCATGTACCGGCGCTCATGGCGCCAATCGCTTGGCTTCTAATTCATTACTTGAAGGCCTGGTCTTTGGTGCACGAATTGCTGAAGATATTGCCGCAAATCTCTCTGACTTTGAAACGCCTGCGCCACAAGATGCTTTTGATTTCCTTCTCTCACCATCTATTCGCGGTGAACTGCAACGCGCCATGTCTAAGGGCGCATCCGTTGTGCGCTCTGAAAAGACTTTGAAAGAAACTCTTGCAGCCCTTGAGAAGATAAAGAGCGCTTCAACTATTTATGCAAACCTTGATGCATGGGAGACCACCAATCTTTATCTATTGGCTACCGCAATCGTCCGTTCCGCTCTAGAACGCACTGAATCGCGCGGTTCTCATTGGCGGGAAGATTTCCCCGAAACCTCAGATAAGTGGACTAAACGTATTCACCAAAATCTCTCGAGCACAGGAGATTGGAACTCCACAACAGAGGAGGTGTTCAATGATCTCTCCATCGCTCGTTAAGAATATTGAAGTCGCTGGACTTGATGTAGCGCTCATTGAACAGAGAGTTGCGGGGGCGCTAGCAGAAGATGCGCATGGTGGAGATCTCACCAGCAAAGCCACGATTAGCGCTGACCACATAAGTAAAGCTCATTTCACTTCACGCAAGAGCGGTGTTGTTGCAGGAACCCTTGTTGCAGCGGCGGTTCTTGAGCAGTGTGGAATAACAAATTATGAGATTGTGAAAAAGGATGGAAGTTCCGTAAGCGCTGGCGAAGTGATCATTGAAGTAGAAGGAAATACCCGCGCAATTTTGTTAGCGGAGCGCACCGCACTTAATTTCTTATCTCACCTTTCTGGGATTGCAACCATCACATCGCTCTGGGTAAAGGAAGTATTAGGCACCTCAACTCAGGTTCGTGATACTCGTAAGACCACTCCTGGGCTACGAGAACTCGAAAAATATGCGGTTCGTATGGGCGGGGGCACTAACCATCGGATGACTCTTACCGATGGAGCGTTAATTAAAGATAACCACATCGCTGCGGCCGGCTCGGTTACTGAAGCGATAAATCGAGTAAAGAAGGAATTCCCTGGCGTTGAGATCGAAGTAGAAGTAGATAACTTGGAACAACTGAAGGAAGCGCTACAAGCAGGGGTCGATATTGTCTTGCTCGACAATATGAATATCGAACAGACCAAAGCTGCCGTTGAAATTGCTAAGAATTCGAAAACCAAACTTGAATCATCAGGTGGATTAAAGATCGAGAATGCAGCTGCCTATGCCGCAACTGGAGTCCACTACTTAGCTGTAGGTGCGCTGACCCATTCAGCTCCCGTACTCGATATTGGATTGGACTTCTAATGCTGCTCACTATTGATATTGGAAACACAAATACTGTTCTTGGAATCTTTGATGGCGACGAGATGGTTGATTCATGGCGCGTTAAGACAGATGCGCGTGATACTGCCGACGAGTTATGGTTGCAATATCGCTCGCTGATTACGGGTTACACCGTCACTGGTCTATCTGTCTGCTCCACAGTTCCTGCAGTCCTTCGCGAAGCGCGCTCCATGATCTCGCGCTACTTTCAAGAAGTCCGTACCACGATTATTGAACCTGGTGTGAAAACTGGAGTGCCGCTTCTCGTGGATAACCCAAAAGAAATCGGCGCAGACCGCATCGTTAATACTCTTGCCGCACATAATCTCTATGGCGAAGGCGCATGTATCGTCGTTGATTTTGGAACCTCCACAAACCTCGATGTCGTATCACCGAAAGGCGAATTCCTCGGCGGAGCTCTGGCACCTGGAATTGAAATTTCTGTTGAAGCGTTAGCGGCTCGAGCTGCACAACTTCGTAAAGTTGAATTGGTAAAGCCCAAGTCCGTTATCGGAAAGAACACAGTAGAAGCCCTGCAATCAGGCACTATTTACGGCTTTGCAGGCCAAGTTGATGGCTTGGTAAACCGCATCAGCGATGAACTTGATGCGCTCTATCCTGATAACGAGAAAATCTCCGTGATTGCAACTGGTGGATTAGCGCCGCTGGTACTCGGAATTTCAGAGACGATTGATTATCACGAACCAGATCTCACACTCATTGGCCTCCGTCTTGTGCATGAGCGGAATGGATAGACTCCCGTCACTATGACGGAAAACGACCTTCCCGAACAATTACGGATTCGTCGCGAAAAGCGCGAAGCACTTCTTGGTCGTGGCATCTCGCCCTATCCCGTCGCAGTCCCGCGCACCGCAACCCTCAAAGAAGTTCGCGAACGTTTCAAAGATCTTGAGATTGATAAAGCTTCTGGCGTTACCGAAAGCGTCACAGGAAGAATTATTTTTAAGCGCGATACCGGAAAACTCTGCTTTGCAACGCTTCGTGAAGGTGATGGCACCGAACTTCAAGCCATGTTCTCACTTGATAAAGTGGGCGAGCAGGTCCTAGAAAATTGGAAATCAGATATCGATCTCGGAGACATCGTCAGCGTTACAGGTGAGGTAATTACCTCAAAGCGCGGCGAGCTTTCTATTCTCGCTAATTCCTATGCTCTTGCATCAAAAGCGCTACGTCCACTACCTAATGAACACAATCCATTGAGCGAAGAAACCAGAGTTCGCCAACGTTATGTCGATCTTATTGTTCGCCCAGAAGCGCGTGACACCGCACGTATCCGTCCCAAAGTTTTGAAATCCTTGCGCGACACATTTGATAAGCGCGATTTCATCGAAGTCGAAACACCCATGCTCCAAGTCATGCATGGTGGCGCTGCCGCTCGCCCATTTAAGACATTTAGTAATGCCTACGATATCGACCTCTTTTTGCGTATCGCTCCCGAACTTTTCTTGAAAAGATGTGTGGTCGGTGGCCTAGAAAAAGTATTTGAAATCAATCGTAATTTCCGCAATGAAGGCGCCGACTCGAGCCACTCTCCCGAATTTGCGATGCTTGAGATGTATTGGGCATACGCAGATTGGCGGGATATGAAGGCCCTCACCCAAGATCTCATCCAGAACGCAGCCCTTGCTGTTGCGGGCTCACATAAAGTGACGCACCACGATGGTCGCGTCAGCGATCTCGGAGGCGCGTGGCGTGAAGTTAATTTCTATGACGCGATCTCGGAAAAAGTTGGCGAGACCGTAACTCCACAATCTTCATTCGATGATCTCAAGAAAATTGCCCACAAAATCGGGCTTAAAATCGATCCGAAGTGGATTCACGGCAAGCTAGCCGAAGAGATTTTTGAGCACGTCTATAAGGAAAATCTCCAAGCCCCAACTTTTGTTATGGGTTATCCCGTTGATACTTCGCCTCTGGTTCGCGAACATCGTGATACTCCCGGAATTGTTGAGAAGTGGGATCTCTATGTTGATGGATTCGAATTAGCTACCGGCTACTCAGAACTTGTTGACCCCGTTATTCAGCGTGAACGACTTGTCGAACAGGCAAAGCTCGGCGCTAAAGGTGATTTAGAAGCGATGCAAGTTGATGAAGATTTCTTACGCGCCATGGAACATGGCATGCCTCCGATGGGTGGAGTGGGAATGGGAATCGATCGTTTATTGATGGCACTTACCGGTCTTGGAATTCGCGAAACAATCCTCTTCCCATTGGTTAAACCAGAAGAATAAAAATGTCAGTCGCTATTCGTCCCGCACGCACCTCAGATATCAAAGCGATCCGCACCATCATTGATACCTATTCACTCCAACGCCGCTTGCTCTCTAAAGAGACGGTCATGTTGTATGAATCAGTCCAAGAATTTTTCGTTGCGGAAAAAGATGGCGCCATTATTGGTTGTGGAGCGCTCCACGTATTGTGGGAGGATCTCGGCGAAGTTCGTACTGTTGCCGTGAATGAAGAATTCCGTGGTCAGAAAATCGGCCACCAAATACTCACTGCAATTATTGAAAGAGCGAAATCTCTCGGCTTAAAGAGACTTTTCTGTTTAACTTTTGAAACTGAATTCTTTGGTAAACATGGATTTAATGAAATACAAGGCGCGCCAGTCGAGCCCGATGTGTACCAACAACTATTGCGCTCGTATGACGAAGGTATCGCCGAATTCTTGGATCTGGAGAGTGTGAAGCCCAACACCCTCGGCAATACCCGCATGCTCAAGATTCTCTGAGCCAATCGGGGCATAAAAACCCAAATCTTGCGGTTATTACCCTCACAGATTCCCATATCTAGAGCCTGTTGCGAGGTTAGAAATAGGTGTCGCCCCATTTGGCGTCCTCTTATACGCTAGCCCGACGAGATAAAAGGAGCACCACAGATGTTTGAGCGCTTTACCGACCGAGCCCGCCGCGTTGTTGTCCTCGCGCAGGAAGAAGCTCGCATGCTCAATCACAATTACATTGGTACCGAACACATCCTCCTTGGTCTCATCCATGAAGGCGAAGGCGTCGCCGCAAAAGGTTTGGAATCACTCGGCATCTCACTTGAAGCGGTTCGCTCTCAAGTCGAAGAAATTATCGGACAAGGCCAACAAGCACCGTCTGGACATATTCCATTTACTCCACGCGCTAAGAAAGTTCTCGAACTCTCACTTCGCGAAGCGCTCCAACTCGGCCACAACTACATTGGCACAGAACATATTCTTCTTGGACTTATCCGTGAAGGTGAAGGCGTTGCGGCTCAAGTTCTTGTAAAACTTGGCGCTGATTTAAATCGCGTCCGCCAACAAGTCATCCAACTTCTCTCTGGTTACCAAGGAAAGGAAGCGGTTGCTTCTGGCCCTGCAGAAGGAACTCCATCTACCTCACTCGTTCTTGATCAATTCGGCCGTAACCTCACAACCGCTGCACGCGAAGGCAAACTTGATCCCGTTATCGGCCGTGAAAAAGAAATCGAGCGCGTAATGCAGGTACTTTCACGTCGCACCAAGAACAACCCAGTTCTCATTGGTGAACCAGGCGTTGGTAAGACCGCCGTTGTTGAAGGTCTCGCACAAGCGATCATCAAAGGCGATGTCCCAGAAACTTTGAAAGATAAGCAGCTCTACTCACTCGATCTCGGCGCACTTGTTGCTGGATCTCGTTACCGTGGTGATTTCGAAGAGCGTTTGAAGAAAGTTCTGAAGGAAATCCGCACTCGTGGCGACATTATTCTTTTCATCGACGAAATTCACACCCTCGTTGGCGCTGGCGCAGCAGAAGGCGCCATCGATGCAGCAAGCATCTTGAAGCCAATGTTGGCGCGTGGTGAGCTCCAGACAATCGGCGCAACAACTCTTGATGAATATCGCAAGCACCTCGAAAAGGATGCCGCTCTCGAGCGCCGTTTCCAACCAATTCAGGTTGCTGAGCCATCACTTGCTCACACCATTGAAATCCTCAAAGGACTTCGTGATCGCTACGAATCACACCACAAAGTTTCTATTAACGATGATGCGATTGTTGCTGCTGCAACCCTTGCAGATCGCTACATCTCTGATCGCTTCCTTCCAGATAAAGCGATTGATCTTCTCGATGAAGCTGGCTCACGTCTTCGCATCCGTCGCATGACCGCTCCACCAGAACTACGCGCATTTGATGACAAGATCGCTGATGTCCGTAAAGAAAAAGAATCCGCGATTGATGGACAGGATTTTGAAAAAGCCGCATCGCTTCGCGACAAGGAAAAGCAACTCATGGCTGAGAAGTCGGAGCGCGAAAAGTCCTGGAAAGCTGGCGACCTTGATGTTGTCGCTGAAGTTGATGAAGAACTCATCGCTGAAGTTCTCTCTACCGCTACTGGAATTCCAGTCTTCAAACTCACCGAAGCAGAAACATCACGACTGCTTCGTATGGAAGATGAACTCCACAAGCGCGTTATCGGACAAGAGCAAGCCATCAAGGCGCTCTCTCAAGCAATCCGTCGTACTCGCGCTGGACTTAAAGATCCAAAGCGTCCTGGCGGATCATTTATCTTTGCTGGTCCTTCTGGCGTTGGTAAGACTGAACTTTCCCGCACTCTCGCCCAATTCCTCTTTGGTGATGACGATGCGTTGATCCAACTTGATATGTCTGAGTACTCCGAGAAGCACACCGCTTCACGTCTCTTCGGCGCTCCTCCCGGATATGTCGGTTATGACGAGGGCGGACAGCTCACCGAAAAAGTACGTCGCCGTCCATTCTCTGTTGTTCTTTTCGATGAAATCGAAAAAGCGCACCCAGATATCTTCAACTCACTTCTCCAAGTACTTGAAGAAGGACGCCTCACCGACGCGCAAGGTCGCCAAGTTGATTTCAAGAACACCGTGATCATCATGACCACAAACCTTGGAACTCGCGATATCTC
>DAOROE010000035.1:0-7548 GCA_035441345.1 Candidatus Nanopelagicaceae bacterium | reverse complement strand
CGTCGCTCTCTCGCCGCATACGAACGTAGCGCTCGTAAGAAATCAACGCGACGAAAATCTGGCCAATACGCCTCGCAGAAATAGAACTCAGATTGGTGGCTCTGCCACAACAAGAATCCACCTAGGCGTTGCTCCCCTGAAGTTCGGATGACTAACTCGGGATCAGGTTGTCCTGCGGTGTAGAGATACTGGTCGATGGAATGGGCGGTGAGTTGATCGGCTGCTGCTGCAAGATCTTTTCCAGCAGCTTTCGCCTCGTGCATATAACTCTTCACCGCATCAACAATTTCAAGGCGGCCACCGTAACCAATTGCAACATTGACGGTAATCCCAGGAATTTCAGCGGTCTTGCTCGCTGCTGCTTTCAACCGCGCACGCAACTCTTCGGGAAGTAGTTCAAGGGATCCGACGGGGTGAATCTTCCAACGCCCTGTGGAACTAAGCGCTTCCACGGTCTCACCGATAATGGAGATAAGTGATTGCAGCTCTTCATGCGAGCGCTTTAAATTATCGCTGGACAATAACCAGAGCGTGACAACATTGATCTCGGTCTCTTCGCACCAAGTAAGTAACTCGATGATCTTTTCTGCTCCAGCGCGATGGCCCCGTGAAGATGAGATATCGCCTGAACTCGAGGGGTTCTCCTTGGCCCATCGTCGATTGCCATCAAGGATGACACCGATGTGATGAGGGGTCCGAGTTAAATCAAGTTTTGCCACCAACCTACGTTCATAGAGGGGATAGAGCGCAGACTTGATGATGGAGCGGACCGTCATGTGAGCGGAAATTCCCTCATGACTCTTCGCTCTGCAATGAAGGATGCGACGGGCAGGGTGCCTGCCAAAATAAAGAGAATCATTCGCTTAATGGTGAAGCGAGCGCGGGCGGTGAAGTGAATCGCAGCAAGAACGTAGAAAGCGTAAACGTAGCCATGGACAAAGGGAATCCACTTCACTTTTGCCTCTAAATCTGGGTTATCTAATAGGTAGACAACGGGCAGCTCTACAAACCAGAGCAATAGCGACATGATGCCGGCTGCGAGAGCCATTACTCGATAACGCTTGATGACGCCGTTCATATGCGCTCCTCTTCACTTTTCGCTTCGCTCTTTCGCCTGCGACCATAGAGCGGTAGAAAAAGTACTACTAAGGCCATGAGCCACCAAATAACAACATAGGAGATGTGTTGCCAGTAGTAACCCGGCACGCTCGGTCGAGCAGGTTCAACCTGAACGCGAGAAATCGCGAGCGCTGTACCATCAACAATTTCAGATCGGGCGACTACGTATCCATCAAAGACTGGTAGATCATAAGTTCCAACGAGGAGCGAAGGATCCAAACGACTGAGTTGATCCCCGCGCTTATCTGCGCGATCTTCAAATTGGCGAACCAACAATCGGCCTTCCACATTAACTTCACCCTTGGGAAGTTCATCTTTCTGGTCGCTGCGCACCACAAGGATTGCTCCACCACCGTTTACTTCAAGAAGACCCACCAGCCAGGTGCCTACCGCGCCAGATTTATCTTCTTGGCCAGGGGCATCAAATTGCGCAACATACCTTCCAGAGAAAGTGACAATGCGATTGATAGCGCTATCGCTGAGATTCGTTGATGGAGTCGCAATATCAGTTAATGGAATAAGTGGTTGTTCTATATAAGGCTTTTGCAACTCTTTGAGATCAGCTGCGCGATCTAATTGCCATATCCCTAAGCGAATAAAAGCGCCACATAGGCCGAGAACAACCAGTGCAAGGCCAACTTTTTTAAGAGCGGTATCGCTAGTTATTTTCATCTTTGATACGACGCTCATCCATCCGCTTCCATCGCTTATAGAAACTACGAAGCAGAATAATTGTTGCAAGAGTCAGAAAGATCATCGTCATTGAGCCAGCAACTCCAGCGTCGAATACAGGTTGTTCCATGCCATGATTCTGCCATGAGCGCCAACTATTCAAATCTGCCCCCAGAAACGCAGGAATTACTGGCGCAGCGCTACGGGATTAAACGGAGAAATGGCTGGAAAATCACAGCAGCAATACTTTCCCTCATTGGATTGCCGTGGCTGTTGTGGAGCGCTTGGCACTTTGCAAATCCAGAGATTCGAGTGACTCTTATAAGTTTCCAAAATGAGAAGAGCGACTCCATTGACATCACCTACAAGGTTGATAGACGTAATCCGAGTTCTCCCCTTACCTGCACGCTCGTGGCTAGGGATATTGATAAGAATGTGGTCGGAGAAATCGAAGACAAGGTCCCTGCATCGAAAGACTCAAGTGTCACCATCTCTCGCACCATTCCGGCCCGTATTGCACCAGTTAATGCTGCAGTTTTGGAATGTCGTGCAGCAGGTAGCTGAAGAAAGTACCCTTAGCCCCTTATGAGCAAGACTTGGCTAACTCAAGAAGCAGCAGATCGTTTAGCTGCTGAGTTGGCGCACCTTGAAACTGCAGGTCGCTCTGAAATCGTGAAGAAAATCGAATCTGCTCGCGCTGAAGGTGACCTCAAAGAAAATGGTGGTTATCACGCAGCTCGCGAAGAGCAAGGCAAGATGGAAGCTCGTATCCGCCAACTCAAGCACATGTTGGAAAATGCTGAAATCGGAACTCCCCCAGCCTCTGCAGATGGAATCGTTGCTCCGGGCATGAAAGTTACTGTTGAGATTCTGGGCGATGAGATGCAGTTCTTGCTTGGATCCCGCGAAATTTCATCAGGAGATCTCGATGTCTATAGCGAAAAATCACCATTGGGTTCAGCAGTAATGGGTGCAAAAGTTGGAGATGAAAAGTCTTACACCGCTCCTAATGGGAAAAATATCTCGGTCAAGATTCTCAACGCCGAGATCTATAGTTAATTAAAACTATTTAGAAGCGGTATTGATGTATTTCCGCACGCTGAGCGGAATAAAGATTGCCATGATAATCACCATATAAATCAATGACATTTCCAGCGGATTCTGGCTCGGCCAAGAATTAGCGGTCACACCAAAGATGTTCTGGAGGCCGAATAGTTCGCGGCACCCAGCTACCATCGTTGAGACGGGGTTCCATTCTGCGAAATATTGAAGAACTTTTGGCATTCCTGTCGTTGGAGCAAATGCATTTGATAAGAAGGTCAACGGAAAGACTGCGATGAAGACTGCAGCATTGGCCACGCGGGCAGATTTCACTGAGAGTCCGATAAGGACACCTACCCATGCCATAGAAAAGCCAAAGAGAAGGAGGAAAGCAAAGCCCAGGACAACATTGAAAAGTCCTGATGAAGGTCTCCAGCCAACAAGGAATCCAGCCAAGCCCATTACCGAGAGAACAACGATATTGAGTGCGCCATCGCCCAATGTGCGACCAAAGACAACAGCGGCACGCGAAATAGGGAGAGAGCGGAAGCGATCAATCAAGCCTTTCTGCATATCTTCAGCAAGACCAACAGCAGTTCCAGCCAGGGTGAATGCAACAGTCTGTACAAAGATTCCAGGCATCAAAAGCTGAACATAATCAACGCCCGGGATTCCAGTTGAGATGGATCCACCAAAGACATACCTAAAGAGCAGCACGAACATCACTGGTTGAATAGTCGAGAAGATAAGTACTTCTGGGACGCGAATGAGTTGAAGTAATTGGCGCTTGGTGATGACAAGAGAATCCGATACTGCGTACTTCATTTCTTCTTCCTCTTCCGTGCGCGTGGATCTACAACTTCTTCTTCCTTCTTCTCTTCTGCCGCGTGACCAGTAAGTGAGATGAATACATCATCCAGAGAGGGGCGCTTCAATCCGATATCTAGCGGGTGAATACTTTCATCATCAAGTGCGCGAGCGGCATCAATCAGCGCTTTCGAACCGGTACTTACCGGGGCAGAGACTCGGCGTGCGCTCTCTTCGACGAGAACTTTTCCACCACTAATCTTTTCAACGATTGCGGTGACTTTCTTGAGATCTTGAGTTTCCGCAACAATCTCAAGGCGCTCCCCACCAACTTGGCGCTTCAGCTCATCTGAAGTGCCGCGCGCAATGACCGTACCGTTATCAATAACTGCAATCTCATCAGCAAGTTGATCTGCTTCTTCTAGATACTGGGTAGTCAGGAGAAGCGTTGTTCCATCCTTCACTAAACCTTCAATGACTCCCCACATCTCTTGGCGACCGCGCGGATCAAGGCCCGTGGTTGGTTCATCAAGAAATAGAATTTTTGGCTTAACAATGAGTGATGCTGCGAGATCAAGACGGCGACGCATACCTCCGGAATAAGTACGTATGGGGCGTTTTGCTGCATCTGTTAGAGAAAATTGCTCGAGTAGTTCTTCGGCTCGCTTTTTCGAATGCGATGGCGAGAGGTGATAAAGACGACTGAACATCACCAAGTTATCCCAACCGGTAAGCGTTTCATCAACTGCAGCGTATTGTCCGGAGAGTCCAATAACTTCACGGACTTGATCTGGATCTTTGATGACATCAATGCCAGCAACTGTTGCGTGTCCTGAATCAGGTGTGAGAAGAGTCGCAAGAATTCTTACCGTTGTAGTTTTTCCTGCACCATTAGGGCCAAGTACGCCTAGAACTGTTCCCTCTTCAACATCGAGGCTTAATCCGTTGAGCGCTCTGACTTTTCCTTTGTCATAAGTCTTGACGAGATTCTCTGCAATAACGCTTTTCACTCACCTGATGGTAGTAACCTTGAGCCTTCAAGCCAAATCTCCGCTGCAAAGCATTGACGTTAGGAAGCTATGTTCGGTCGCCAGAAAGTTGATCACTCTAAGCCGCTCACACATCGAGAGATTCTCATCATCATGAGCAGCCTCATGACCGGAATGCTTCTTGCTGCACTAGACCAGACAATTGTTTCGACCGCATTAAAGAGCATCGTTGAAGATTTCAATGGCCTCAATCATTACTCATGGGTAGTCACTGCCTATCTATTAACATCGACCGCATCTACTCCGCTGTACGGAAAAATCTCTGACTTATATGGTCGACGTCCGGTCTATCAATTTTCAATCATCATATTCTTAATTGGATCATTCCTAGCTGGCGCTTCGAACTCCATGGAACAACTGATTGCATTTCGTGCACTTCAAGGTTTAGGTGCGGGTGGCCTGATGGGACTCACCTTTGTGATCGTTGGAGATTTGGTCTCGCCGCGCGATCGCGGTAAATACCAAGGTCTTTTCGGTGCTGTCTGGGGCGTTTCATCGGTTGCTGGTCCGTTGCTCGGGGGTTTCTTCTCAGATAACGACACAATCCTTGGAATCACAGGGTGGCGTTGGATCTTTTACATCAATCTACCTTTCGGATTACTGGCTATGGCTGTGACAGCTATGGTTCTGCACATCCCTAAAGTTAAGCGCGAACATAAAATTGATTATCTCGGAGCGTTCTTACTTGTTGCTGCCGTTACCTCATTACTCATCGGACTTTCCGTACTTGGACCAGAAAATGGTTGGACTGAGAGCCGTACTCTCATGGCAATCATCGGTGGATTAGTGATTGCCGCGCTCTTTGTAGTGTGGGAAGGAAAGGCTGTCGAGCCAATTCTGCCTCTCGCGCTCTTTAAGAATCGCACCTTCACTCTCACTTCCATCATCGGATTCATCATCGGCGCTGGAATGTTCGGTGCAATCATCATGCTTCCTCTTTATCTCCAAATCATTCAAGGAAACTCTGCAACCTCTGCAGGATTGAAATTGATTCCACTTATGTTAGGAATCTTGACCTTTACCGTCACGAGCGGTCGAATGATCACAAAGACAGGTAAGTACAAGGTCTATCCAGTTGTTGGCACAGTCATCATGAGCGTTGGAATCTTCGCAATGAGTACGGCGAGAGTTGATACCCCGTACTGGTTGATTGCAATCTTTGCCGTGATTATCGGTGGTGGACTCGGTTTATCCATGCAAACTATCGTTATTGCCCTACAAAATGCCGTAGATTTCAAGGATCTTGGTATTGCTACATCTTCTAATACTTTCTTCCGAACACTTGGTGGAGCATTTGGAACGGCAATTTTTGGAACGATTCTTAGCGACCGAGTGGCTCAAAATCTCGAAAGAAATTTTGCTGACTTTGCTGCTGCAAATCCAGGAAAATTGGCATCCGTTGATCCCTCCCTCGCAGATTCGCTCAGCACAAATACCGAGATCATCTCGACTCTCCCTATCGAGATTAAGACTCTGGTCCTCGAAGCTTTCTCCGCTTCATTCCATACCGTCTTTCTCTTCGCATTTCCCGTTGTCGCACTCGCATTCTTCTTTGCGATAGCTCTAGAAGAGAAACCCCTACAAGATAGCGCTGGCCATGCTTCAGCGCGACAAGATGCTGCTGGCGAATCTCTAGGTTAAGGACTGGGATAAAAATTCAGATTAACTCACCATTTAAGGGGCTTCCTAAAGAAGTTTCGGTACTCACAACTATTTCTTTCCTCGTTGCTGTCGGCTTTGGATTGATCATCCCTGCTATCCCAATCTTTGCAAAAACTTTTGGGGTCTCAAATACTTTGATTGGTCTCATCGTTTCTTCCTTTGCCATTATGCGATTTGTATCGGGGCTCTTCTCTGGAAAATTGGTGGATAGATTTGGCGAACGTGTGGTGCTCGGGTTTGGCCTATTTATGGTCTCCGTCTTCACACTGCTCGCTGGCCTCGCCCAGAGTTACGAACAACTCCTCATCTTTCGAACTGCTGGAGGACTCGGATCATCGATGTTCTCCGTTTCGGCAGGCGCGCTTATTTTGCGCGTAGTTTCCGATAGTCAGCGCGGTCGTGCGCAGTCCCTCTATAACGGCGGATTCATCGCCGGTGGCGTTGCAGGTCCAGCCTTCGGAGGAGCACTTATAGCGATATCTCCACGTGCTCCATTCTTTATCTACTCCGGTTTACTTATCGCTGCCGGCACAGTCTCGCTGATCTATTTACATGAAAGTCGTCTCGGTGCCAAAGTAGAGAAAGCTTCAGAAGAGCGGGCGCTCACGATTCGCGAAGCGCTACAAATTAAGCCGTATCTGTATTCACTATTTCTTGCATTCCTTGGAAGCTGGGTTCTATTTGGAATGCGTTCCTCAATTCTTCCTTTATTTGTAGTTGAGGATTTAGGCGCAAGTGCTTCGATTGTAGGTTTGAGTTTCACTATTGCACTTATTGCTCAAGGCTCAGTCATGGTTCGGGCTGGTAAGTATTCAGATAAGAATGGTCGAAAACCTGTAATACTTATTGGTTTCACCATCGTTATGGCTGCATTGATGCTTCTCGTTTTCGCTACCAATATCTACTTCTATTTTGCTGCCATGATTGTGATGGGGTTGGGCGCAGGTTTTGCTGCATCGGCCGGCGCAATTGTTGGAGATGTCATTAAAGGTAAGAGTGGAAAGGTCTATGCCTTCTGGCAGATGTCGGGCGATGCGGGAATGATGGTCGGTCCAGTGTTACTTGGCTTCATTTCTGATTACTTCTCTTATCGCGCTGCAATTGCCGTGAGTGCTGCAGTTTTCTCACTTGCGATTATTGCCGCATTAAGAATCCCCGAGACAAATACTGCCCGTCTCGGGGATTCTCAAAAACCTCA
>DAOROE010000034.1:4622-7656 GCA_035441345.1 Candidatus Nanopelagicaceae bacterium | reverse complement strand
GGAGAGCTAGGTCTTGATGCAGAATTTGAAAAAGCGAAGTCAGCACTGGATCAATCCAAAGCACATCTCGAAAGACTCAATAGTGAGTTAGCTAAGGCGGAGCGAGAGAAAAGCGCAGCAGAGGCGAAAGTTGATGCGCTACGCCAAGCGACTCTCCATAAAGATGGAAGTGGCGCACTTCTTACTAATAGCCGCGGAATCGAGATTCGAGGCAGCGTTGCATCGCTGATCTCCGTCGAACCAGGTTGGGAGAGCGCAGTCTCCGTGGCACTTGGATCGCTCGCTAATGCTCTTGTTGTCCATGACGCAACTCATGCAATCTCCGCTCTCTCATTCTTAAAATCAGAATCAGCCGGTAGCGCCGAACTCCTTTTTGTTTCCGATGACATGAGTGGCGCAGATAGTTCCTATTCCTCTCAATACCCATCTCTATCCACCAAAGTTTCGTCATCGACACTTCATTCAGTCCTGCCAAAATTATTTGCTGGATTTATCGCGGCGGAATCGCTTGCGCAGGCTCAAGAAATTATTCGATCAAACCCAAACTTGATTGCCGTCACTCGCGATGGCGACCTCATTGGTCGTGGCCGAGCCAGTGGTGGATCAGGTTCTCGCTCATCGCTCATTGAAATCACTTCGATGATTGAAAAGAGCGAAATTGCCTTACAGAAATTTAGCCATGATTGTGATCGGATCCGCTTCGAAATCTCAACCGCAGAAAATCGATTCCGTAGTGATCAATCAAACTACGATCTGGCCCTGGCCAAGTTAAATGAATCCGATGCTGCAATGGCAGGACTTGCCGAACAGATGGCGGCCGCTGGTCAGAGCGTTCGCAGCAGCGCCGCCGAAGTAGAGCGACTTCAAAGATCTATCGCTGAACTTCGTGAAGCGTTGCGTACCGATCAGAATGAATTGGGAATTGCCCAAAATGAATTCGGCAAGAGCACCGAGCCTGTGGAACCCGATCTAACTCAAGTCGAAAATTTACGCGCAACCGTGTCAACTGCTCGAGCGGTAGAAGTAGAAGCGCGTCTTGGACTTCGTACGATGGAAGAGCGCGTTGCTGCGATCTCCCAGCGAGCTACTGACTTAGAAAGTGCAGCGCGTACCGAACGTGAAGCAGCAAGCAAGAGCATCGCTCGACGTGAAGCGCGCGCACGTGGCGCAGTAACCGCCCAAGCTATTGCTGATGCCGCTTATGAAGCGCTGATTCAAATAGAAAATTCAATCTCCCGAGCAAATGCAGAACGCGAACGTTTGGAGATTTCTCGATCTAATCGCGATGGCGAAATTCTTGCGATTCGCGCCCAGGTCCGTGATTTGAGCACGGAACTCGACCAACTCACCTCGAGCGTTCATCGTGATGAGATTGCTCGTGCAGAACAGCGACTCCGTATTGAGCAGTTAGAGATTAAAGCAATGGAAGAGTTTGGTGTCGATAGCGCCACTTTGATCAACGAATATGGCCCTGATAAAGATGTCCCAACCTTTACGGAAGATGAAGAAGGCAATCTTTCGCAAGGAGAATTCATTCCTTATGTTCGCGAACAACAAGAAAAGCGCCTTGCAACTGCAGAGCGATCTCTAGCTCTGCTCGGAAAGATCAATCCACTTGCACTTGAAGAGTATTCCTCGTTGGAAGAACGTTTGAAATATCTCGCCGAGCAGCTCGAAGATCTGAAGAAGTCAAAGAAAGATTTGCTTGACATTATTAAAGAGGTTGATGATCGTGTTCAAGAAATTTTTGAGGAGGCTTATCGAGATACAGCCCGTGAGTTCGAGAAGATCTTTGCGCGCCTATTCCCAGGCGGCGAAGGACGTTTAGTTCTTACGGATCCGAGCGATATGTTGAATTCTGGCGTTGATGTAGAGGCTCGTCCTCCTGGAAAACGAATTAAGCGACTCTCGCTTCTCTCTGGTGGCGAACGCTCACTGACTGCGGTCGCATTATTGGTTGCGATTTTCAAAGCTCGTCCGAGCCCGTTCTATGTCATGGATGAGGTTGAAGCAGCGCTCGATGACACAAACTTGGGACGACTTTTGGGAGTTTTGGAAGAGTTACGTCAAGCTTCGCAACTCATCATCATTACCCACCAGAAGCGCACGATGGAGATTGGCGATGCTTTGTATGGAGTCACGATGCGCGGTGATGGAGTCTCCGAAGTTATTTCGCAACGCTTGCGCGAAATCGAAACCGAACCTGTCTAACTATGGGCTTGTTTGGCTCTTTCTTCTCTAAATTCACACGCTCGAAAGCGTCGATAGAAGATCTTGATGAGTTCCGAAGAGTGCTTATCGAATCGGATCTTGGCGTCAATACTGCTGATGAAATCATCGAACTTGTCCGCAAAGAGAAAGCTGAGAATCTAGAGAGCGCTGTAATCTCTCAGATTAAGTCATCTCTCTTTCAAGGTCCTCGAGCAATCTCTTTAACTCATGGCGGACTCACCACAATCTTGATTGTGGGGGTAAATGGCACGGGCAAGACCACAAGCGCTGCAAAGCTAGCCAATCTTTATAAGTCGCAAGGCAGAAAAGTTCTGTTGGTTGCCGCTGACACTTTTCGTGCGGCTGCCGTGGAACAACTCAAGACGTGGGGCGATCGCATCGGAGTCGACGTTGTTAGTGGAAAAGAGAACTCAGATCCTGCTGCAATCTGTTTTGATGGAGCTTCACGAGCCACATCAGAGAACTTTGACCTTTTAATCATTGATACGGCAGGGCGTTTACACACCAAGAGCAATTTGATGGATGAGCTCGGAAAAGTAAGACGGGTAGTTGAAAAAGTAACTCCGATTAATGAAGTGCTCTTTGTGCTCGATGGGACTACAGGCCAGAATGGAATTGCTCAGGCAAAGACATTTTCAGAGAGTGTTGCACTTTCAGGCTTAATAGTTACGAAGGTTGATGGCTCCACTAAGGGTGGAATCGCGTTGGCCACCGAACGAAGCCTTGGCATCCCTTTGAAATTCGTAGGAACGGGTGAAGGGATTGGCGATATTCGCCCCTTTGATCCAGATACCTATATCGC
>DAOROE010000034.1:0-4522 GCA_035441345.1 Candidatus Nanopelagicaceae bacterium | reverse complement strand
TTTGCATTTGGAAATAAAGTAGGAGATACCGTTACTGGTGCTGGATTCTTAGCATCACGTGGAGTTGAAGATTTTGCTGGTGGAACTGCTGTTCATATCAATGCTGGAGCTGCAGGTTTAGCCCTCGCAATTGTTCTCGGTCGCCGTATCGGTTGGCAGAAGAGTCCAATGCGTCCACACTCATTGCCACTAGTACTACTTGGCGCAGGTTTACTCTGGTTTGGTTGGTTTGGATTTAATGCCGGATCTGCTCTAGGTGCAAATGCCACCGCAGGACTTGCATTTATCAATACTCAAGTTGCAACCGCTGGCGCGCTTCTTGGATGGGTCCTCACGGAAAAATTCCGTGATGGTCATCCATCATCATTAGGTGCTGCCTCAGGCGCAGTAGCAGGACTCGTGGCAATTACTCCAGCTTGCGCGTTTGTTGCTCCATGGGCCGCGGTCGTGATTGGTTTCTTAGCTGGAGTTATTTGTGCACTTGCAGTTGGCTTGAAGTACAAGTTCGGCTTTGACGATGCGCTCGATGTTGTGGGCGTACACCTTGTCGGTGGAATCGTCGGTAGCTTGGCGATCGGATTCTTTGGATCGAGCAAAGTCAATTCACTTGGTCTCGATGGTCTTTTCTATGGCGGAGGCACAACCCTTCTTGGCAAGCAAGCACTCGGTGTCGGACTTGTCATGGCGTATTCCTTCGTTATGACCCTGATCATCGGATTCCTGATTGAAAAGACAATCGGATTCAGAGTGAAGAGTGAAAATGAACTTGCGGGCGTTGACTTATCAGAGCACGCAGAAAGCGCCTACGAAATGGGCGGCATTCTCAAGGGAGGTCGTTAATCATGAAACTCATCACCGCAATTATTAAACCTGGAAAGCTCGATGAAGTTAAAGGTGCACTTCGGGAAGCTGGCGTGAAAGGCATGACAGTCTCTGAAGTATCGGGCGTTGGAAGACAAGGTGGTCACGTTGAGGTTTATCGTGGCGCTGAATATCCCATCGACCTCATTCAAAAGATACGCCTTGAAATTCTTGCCGAAAACAAAGATGTTGATTCCGTGATCGACATCATTGTGAAAACTGCATCGACTGGATCAATAGGAGATGGAAAAGTGTGGACCACTCCTGTTGATCAAGTAGTACGAGTAAGAACTGGCGAGAAGGGTGAAGCGGCTATCTAGTCGCATCTTTACTTTCCAATACCACTCTCTGAATGCCACTCTCAGAATGAATGAAGAAGGTGGGTCGATACTTCGGTATCTACCCACCTTTTTTCACATCTGGGCTCATTAGATAGGCTTGCGATTATGTTCGAGGGCCTCAGCACTAGATTCAGCGAAGTTTTTGGTTCGCTCCGTAAGAAGGGGCGCATCACTGAATCAGATATTGATTCAACGTGCGTGGAATTGCGTACAGCTCTCCTTGAAGCCGATGTCGCGCTCTCTGTCGTTGATTCCTTTATCGCGAGGGTTCGCGAAAAGTCCTTGACCGCATTAGTTGATATTCGCCAATCAACTAATCAGTCACAAGAGATTTACGGAATCATCAATCAAGAGTTGATTGCGATTCTTGGCGGCGCAGCACGGCGTATTCGTTTCTCCAAGAACCCACCTACGGTAATCATGCTCGCTGGTCTTCAGGGTTCAGGAAAGACGACCCTCGCAGGAAAACTTGCTCGCTTCCTTAAGGAAGATGGAAATACCCCTCTCCTCGTTGCTGCAGATTTACAGCGACCCAATGCAGTAACGCAACTTTCTGTTCTGGCTGATTCAGTCAAAGTTCCAATATTCGCACCCGAACCAGGAAATGGAGTTGGAGACCCGGTAAGGGTTGCAAAAGATGCAATTCGCTTTGCGCAAGAGAAACTTCATAACATCGTCATTATTGATACTGCGGGACGTCTTGGTGTTGATGCCGAGTTGATGAAGCAAGCCTCTGATATTCGTGATGCGGTTTCACCAGATGAAATTCTCTTCGTTGTAGATGCCATGATTGGACAAGATGCGGTGCGAACCGCCCAATCATTCGCAGATGGAGTGGGATTCGACGCAGTTGTCTTAACAAAGCTTGATGGAGATGCAAAGGGTGGCGCAGCGTTATCAATCGCTGAAATTACGGGCAAGCCCATTCTCTTTTCATCAACCGGTGAAAGACTCTCTGACTTTGATTATTTCTATCCCGATCGCATGGCTTCACGCATCCTTGGGATGGGTGATATTCAAACTCTTGCTGAGCAAGCCAAGAAAGCACTTGATGGCGATAGCGCAAAGCGATTGGAAGAGAAATTTGCAACGGGCGAGGACTTCACATTGGAAGATTTTCTCGAACAGCTGCAGGCCATGAAAAAAATGGGCTCGATGACCAAATTGCTCGGTATGTTGCCCGGTGCAAACAACGCAGCGATGAAGAAGCAGATTGATTCACTTGACGATAAGGAATTAGTACGGACTCAGGCGATTGTGCAATCCATGACTCCGGAAGAACGACGTAATCCGAAAGTTCTCAATGGCTCTCGACGATCACGTATCGCGCGTGGCAGTGGCCGTACGGTGACTGAAGTGAATTCCCTTGTCGATCGTTTCTCTGCTGCACAGAAAGTTATGAAGCAGATGCGTGGCGGAGGCGGCCTCCCGCCAGGTGTTTCACTTCCACCGGGTGTTTCACTTCCGGCAGGAATGGGACTCCCAGCCGCGCCAGTGCGAGCCAAAAATTCAGGAGCACCTAAGAAAAAGTCGAAGTCGGGAAATCCTGCGAAGAGAGCGGCAGAAGAGGGGCGCTCTTAGCTGCGTTTCGCTCAAATACGCTCTAATTAGGCAACTTCTGGCTCACATGGCAATATTGGCCTCCTGTTCAAGAGCCCTCTACCTCTTGACCGGCACCTATTAACTAGAACTTTTGAAGATAGCCTGGCATCCCACTCGGGCAGACTTTTGAAAGTTCGCACGATTATGCAAGGAGAAAGCCTTCGTGGCCGTAAAGATTAGATTAGTTCGTTTGGGAAAGATTCGTACCCCGCACTACCGCATTGTTGTTGCTGATTCTCGTAAAGCGCGCAATGGTTTGAAGATCGAAGAGATTGGTCGTTATTCGCCAGCCTCTGACCCATCATTGATTGAAGTTAAGTCAGATCGTGCACAACACTGGCTCAAGAGCGGCGCTCAACCAACTCCAGCAGTAGAGGCAATTTTGAAAGTTACTGGTGATTGGCAGAAGTTCAAAGGACTTCCTGGCGCTGAAGGAACTTTAAAGACTCTCCCTCCTCGCGCTGATAAGCGCGCAGCTTACGAAGCGGCAGTTAAAGCTGCGATGAATGAGCCCAAGGATGGCGCCACAACTATGAAGAAGCGCGCAGCCGAAAAGCTCGCCGCAAAGAGCGCACCTGCTGAGGAAGTAGCAGAAGTTGCTGCACCAGAAGCTAGCGCTGAAGCAGTTGTTGAAACTCCTGCAGAATCTGCACCAGAAGTTGTTGCTGAGGCTACATCTGAAACACCAGCTGAAGCTCCAGCCGAAACTCCAGCTGAGTAATTGCCGTGATGATTGACGAAGCTCTCGAGCACCTTGTCAAAGGAATCGTTGATAACCCTGAAGAAGTGGTTATCTCTGAAAAAGAAGGACGTCGCGGAACAACTCTTGAAGTTCGCGTTCATCCTGAAGATATTGGCAAGGTAATCGGCCGTAACGGTCGAACTGCAAAAGCTCTACGCACTGTTGTCTCGGCACTTGCCGGACGCAGCGTTCGCGTTGATCTCATTGAGGCGGACGAAGCGCGTTAAACGCGCTCTCTCGCAGTTGTTACTTGTTGTAGGTCGCATCGGTCGCGCACATGGAGTGCGCGGCGAAGCCACGATCGAAGTTCGAACAGATAATCCTGGTGAACGTTTTGAAATTGGCGCGGTACTTCACACTGATCCGGCAGATAAAGGGCCGTTAACAATTCGCGATGCAAAAATGCATAGCGGAACATTATTGCTCTCCTTTCTAGGAGTGGACGATAGAACTGCTGTCGAGAAGTTACGTAACGTTCTTCTCCTCGCCGAGATTGATCCAACTGAGGCTAATGTGACTGAAGATGATTTCCATCTCTCTCAGATTGTTGGCTGCAGTGTCATTGATAGTTCAGGAAGAGATTGGGGGAGCGTTGTGGAAGTTCTGCAATTGCCTGCCCAAGATACCCTCGTTGTGAAGAGTTCTAATCGCGAGATTCTTATCCCATTTGTCCGAGCATTTGTTCCACAAGTTAATGTGCAAGAAAAAATTATTACCGTAACAAATATCGAAGGCCTGCTATGAAGATAACGGCAATCTCGATATTCCCCGAATACTTTGCTCCGCTTGAGCTATCGTTGATAGGTAAAGCGCGAAACCAATCGCTCATTGATTTTGTCGCTATTAATCTGCGCGACTTCACTCACGATAATCATCACACAGTTGATGACACTCCATATGGAGGCGGTGCTGGCATGGTCATGAAGCCTGAACCGTGGGGCGAGGCCATTGACTCAGTAATTGCGAAGAGTTCTAC
>DAOROE010000033.1:0-8240 GCA_035441345.1 Candidatus Nanopelagicaceae bacterium | reverse complement strand
CGATCAAGCCACAAATATGTAGCAGCAATGGTGTTAGAAAGAAGGAAGACGCCACCAGAAAGAATTGCTGCAAAGACGTGAACCACTAACCAGGTTGATTGCAACGCAGGAACAAGTGGTGCACTGGGGCGGTAAAGCAAGGTAATAGCAGTTCCCAGAATTAATAGGACGGCAATCGATATTGGAAGTCCGAGCCAACGCAAGTCATATTTGCGCCCGACAATCAGATACGCCAGCGCAAAAGTTAAAGCCCCACTAATGGAGTACTCGTACATATTGCTCCATGGAACACGGCTTGCAGAAACTCCACGCGCGACAACTCCAAGAAGTAGGACAGCAGTGGCAAGAAGAAAAACTATTGTGGCGATACGACTTGATTTTGCAGTCTTGGTGCGGTCGATCGCGCTTGATGCACCTTCTTTATTGGCGCGCACGGCGAAGGCTGTTTCATAGGTATAGAGAATGAAAGCGATTGTGTAGATGAAGAGCGCTCCATAAACCAGATCATTAGAGACATATGCCCAATCTGTCTTAGTCATTTCGCCTCCTTCATTTCGGTCGCCAACCTCTTAATTTCCTCATCTAAACCTGGCAATCTATTGAGCGCCAGCCCAGCAATTTCAAGTTTGCCATTCACTTCACGTACCCAGATTCGTCGTTGCCGAATAAAGAGTGAAGCCATCAATCCGATAATGGCGAGAATACTTCCAAAGAGCGCATATTGCTTCCCGGGATCGCGTACTACTTGGAGATTTACCCATGGAATCACGCCATTGAATGTGATGGAACCCACCTCGAATTGATATGTCTCACCAATTCTTAACGCCCACAATCCAATCCGTTCCATATCTTCAGTATCGATGCGATACACCGATTGTGGGACGCCGGTATCCATCTTTAAATCTCCCGTCCACACCGAAACTAAAAGTCTCGGATCAAGTAGTTCAGGAAATGATGAAAAGCCGCCACGTACTTTGTCGCGCGCAGCTGTTGGCAAGAACGAACCCACAAATCCAACTTGTGGCTCCATATCAGGAACTTTAATTGCACCGATTGATGTGAGGTTGGAATCTTGTGGCAAGAATGGAACTGGTCCTTCGAATTTCACTTCGCCACTCTTATCTTTCACCGTAACGAGAGGTGAGTAGCCATTAGCTTGTAGATACACGCGTGTGCTGCCAAAAGTTAGCGGTTCATTCACCCGCACTACTTTCTTTATGGACTCTCCATCGACTCCGTCTTGAGTCGTCACATTGAGAACATAATCTTCTGGAGCATTAGTTTCGGGGTTATATGTCGCATCAAAATTATCGGCTTTGATAGTAAAAGGCGGCAGATTCCCAATTGAAAAGAATCGCCCGGGAGTGAGATTGTCATAGCTGGTTGGTGTATTGATAAAACGCTCGCCCACATTGATGATCGCTTCACCACGCATGCCAAAGACTGAACTTCCTGCGATTCCCAGCAAGACCACAATTAATGAGAGATGAAAGACTAAGTTTCCAGTTTCGCGAAGATAACCCTTTTCCGCAGCGATTGACTTACCATCGCGCACAATCCGGAAGCGATGAGATTTCAACCATCTCTCCGCAAGATCTAATTGACCTTCAACTTCGTGAAAACCTTCCATGGTGCGAAGCGATGATGGAGCGGGGGCTGGCGCTTTAAATATCTCTCTGAAGTAATGCCACGAACGGGGCACTACACATCCGATAAGTGAGATAAAGAGCAAGATGTAAATCGCAGAGAACCACGGTGATCCATAGACATCAAAGAGATAGAAGCGATCCATCCACTTCGCACCTGTGGGATCACTATCAAAGTACTCACGGACTTTTAGCGGTGATTGAGTGCGTTGTGGGAAGAGTGATCCCGGAATCGATGCCAGCCCTAGTAATAAAAGAAGAATGAGCGCTGTGCGCATGCTGGTGAGCTGGCGCCAGAGATAACGCAGTAATGAAAGTCCTTGAAGTTCTGGAGCGCTCATCAGATCACCGGAATAAATCCACTAATAGTTCCGCGCAGACCCGCCATCAGCATCTCCCAGATTCCTAGTACTTGAAGTAGGCCAATCAGAATCAAGAAAGCGCCACCAATAAATGAGATTCTCTTGCCGCGTTGGAGTAAGTAATTCCGTAACTTTGCAGAACGATCCAGGAAGAGCGCAAAGATAATAAATGGCGCACCCAATCCAATGCAGTACGCCAAGGAGAGAATGGCGCCCCGAGTAGCGCTGGCTTCAATAAATGCAAGGGTCTGTACCGCGCCAAGCGTTGGTCCAATACATGGCGTCCATCCCAGACCAAACATAAATCCCAAGATTGGTGCGCTGATGAGTCTGGTAGATGCAACAAAAGGAAACTTAAATGAGCGATAGAACTTCTCGGAGAACATAAAAATCAATCCGAAGAAGATAGTAAGAAATCCGAGTAAACGAATCAGTAAATCTGAATTTCGAGTGATTGCATCGCCAAGTGCTCCAAAGAGAAGTCCGTAGCTAGTGAAAAGAAATGCAAAGCCCAGCACAAAGAGAAATGAGCCCAGCACCATCCGCTTCTTAGAAGCGAAGGCTCCCGATACATATCCGAGATATCCCGGCAAGAGCGGTAATACACAGGGAGATGCAAAAGAGATAAGCCCGGCAACTATTGCAACTAATGATGCAGCCAGGATGCTGCCATCAAAGACTTGGTTTACCAGAAACTCATTCATTGGATTTCACTCGCTCAATCAGATCTTCCAGCGCTGAATAGGTCACTTCACCGCTTACTCGCGCCGCTACCCGACCTTCGGCGTCGATAATCAACGTAGTTGGAATTGCGTTAGGTGTGAGTTGGCCATGGAATTTCAAAAGAATGGCGTCATCTACTAACGATGGATATTCAATTCCAAATCGCTTCACAAAGGCGCGGGCCGACACCACGCTATCGCGCGTTAATACTCCGAGGAATTGCACTTCAGGATGTTTCACTGACAATTCTTGGAGCGCTGGCGCTTCGGCGCGACATGGAGAGCACCACGATGCCCAAACATTGAGTACCAATACTTTTCCAGCGCTCGCTGTAAAAGTGCCACCATCGAGCGTTGGTCCAGAAACCACAGGCGCTTCCTTGCGATCAGCCTGGGGGATAAAAGTCGCTACGCCATTTCCAGCAATAAAGGATTGTTCATTAGTACTTAACGCACCACCATTTGAGCAGGCGAGCAACAATGGAATCAGCAAGAAGAGTAGGTACTTCTTCATTTCTTCTTCGGCGGCAGTAAGTGCGCCGCAGGTTCACTATAGGAGAGCCCCACAACTTTTCCAGATGCATCAAAGTGGAGACTTGTGACCGATGCTAAAGAGCATTGACGTTTACGTGGATCATGTAAGAAGCGTCGTCCTTCAACTGAGGAACGGAGAATCCAAATCGGTAATTGGTGTGAAACAACCAACGCATCTTTTCCTTGCGCTGCAACACGAGCAGCTTCGACGGCTGCGCTCATGCGTTCAACTTGTTCGGTATATGGCTCGCCCCATGATGGACGCCATGGATTCCATAGATGGCGCCATGCGCTTGGTTGCTTTAAAACTCCATCACCCACGCCAAAAGGTTTTCCTTCAAAGATATTTGCTGCTTCAATCAATCGCTCATCGGTTGTGATCGCAAGATTGTGATGGGTTGAAATCGGTAACGCAGTTTGTTGTGCACGTTCGAGTGGTGATGCATGAATTGCACCTAATGAAAGTTCTTTGCTCCACTCCGCCACAGCGCGTGCCATTTCTTGACCACGTTCTGAGAGTTTCCAACCTGGTTGGCGCCCGTAGAGAATGCTGTGAGGATTTTCGACTTCACCGTGGCGCACCACGTGAACAGTTGATGAAATCGCTGGTAAATCGCTCATGCGGCAAGCATAAAGGGTTGTCGTAAACGAGAAGCAATGAAGGTATTTCGTTACTGTGCTCACATGCCGCGCATCGCTTTCTTTGATGTAGATAACACCATTACGCGCGGATCTACCCTCTATTTTCTTGGTCGCGGAATGTACAACCGCGGTTTCTTTACAAAGCGCGATATCGGGGCCTGGGTTCTTGCCAATATTCGCTTCCGCATGACGGGCACTGAAAAAGATGAAGTTATCTCGCGTTTTCAAAAAGCGGCGACTGATTTTATTGGTGGCCATGATGTCAAAGAGATCCGCGTCATTGGTGAAGAGATTTACAACGAGTTTGTATCTCCCGCAATCTGGCAAGGAACTATTGAATTAGCTAAGGAACATCTCAATAGCGGCGATGAAGTCTGGTTAGTGACCGCATCCCCAGAAGATTTCGCAAACTTGATTGCAGAACGTCTGGGTTTTACTGGTGCAATTGGAACTAAAGCAGAAATCAAAGAAGGCAAATACACCGGTAACTTGACTGGAAAGTTATTGCATGGAAAAGAAAAAGCGATTGCAATCCAAGAGATGGCGCGCACTCGCAATATTGATTTGAAAGAATGTTTTGCATACTCCGATTCCCATAATGATCTTCCACTTTTGAGCGCTGTCGGAAATCCACGAGCCATCAATCCAGATGCAAAACTTCGTATTATGGCATTCTCTCAAGGCTGGCCGGTACACGATTTCCGTCGACTACGTTGGTTAAACCGCGTGATTGGTCCAATCGTTAGCCGCTTTGCTGGATTCTGGGTTTATCTCACCGCACGCTCTCGTCGCTAACTACAAAAAGAGACAGAAGCTTTCACTCTTCAGTAATGTAGGCCAGTTATGTCCATGACTGGTGCGCTCGATAGCGATGTGAATCAATTTCCATCCTTTGCTCAAGAGCTGCGCGATCGCAGCGATGAAGATTTAACAAAACTCTTCTCACTCCGCCCTGATCTCATCACTCCAGTTCCTGCAGATATGACTGCGCTCTCTACCCGCGCCACATCAGCTCCTAGCTTGTTGCGCGCTTTAGAGACCCTGAATCAATGGCAGTTCCAAGTCCTCGAAGTCTGCGCTGCTTTAAGCGATCCCTTTACCCCTAAAGAAGTAGTAGCCCTGAGCGATAAAGCAGCGGAATTAGTTATCGCACACCTTCATTCCATTGCGCTTATCTATCGCGATAATCGTGGATACCGGATGCCGCGCGCGGTCCGCGACATTCTCGGAAATGAACCCGCAGGCCTTGGTCCACAATCAGGATCACCTATTGATTTCAAAGTTATCGCAGCAGCGCCAGCTGCAGCCAAAGAAGTACTCGACAAATTAACGTGGGGACCACCGCGTGGCCAAGTCGGAGATATCCGTAAGAAAGGAACCCCGATTCATTGGCTTCTTGAGAATCAATTACTCATTCCTATCGACACCGCAACTGTTGCGCTCCCACGTGAAGTTGGAATTTATCTTCGTGGAAATAAAGTCCACCAAGAACTTCTAATCTCCCAACCGACACTCGAAGGTAATAAAGTAAAGAGCGCTGATATCGAACGCGCTGCACTTGCATCTATCTCTAACACGTTGCGCTGGGTTCAAGAGCTTATGAATTTCTGGTCTGAAGAAACTCCCACTGCTCTGCAATCTGGTGGGTTAGGAGTGCGCGACCTAAAGAAAGCATCCGAACATCTCGGCGTTGATGAAACATGTACTGCTTTTATCGCTGAACTTGCTTACCTTGCTGGCATCCTCAACGTTGAAGCCGATGGTCGAATTCTGCCTTCCACCCACTTTGATCTATGGCAGAACAAAGAACCAGAAGAGCAATGGCGTGATCTGGTCTCGCTCTGGAAAGTCACATCACGCGTCGCAGGCCTCATCGGACGAAGCGATTCGCGAAATATCACGGTGCTCAGCACTGAACTTGATCGCAGCAACGCGGCTCTCATAAGACGACTCGTCCTTGATTTACTCCTGGAACACCCCGGCATCGCGCCCACAGTAAAGAGCGCACAGAAAGCAGTTTTGTGGCGCTATCCCCATCGCCGTGGAATATCTATCACCGCAGAACTTGTGGAGTGGACCCTTCGCGAAGCGGAATGGCTCGGAATTACTGGCGGAAACGCGCTATCTCTTTATGGTGCGAAGTTCATTAACGATGAGGAAAACCTTGGCATTAATGCTGCACTTCCTAAACCCGTAGAACACATCTTGGTCCAAGCTGATAACACCGCTATCGCTCCAGGTCCATTAACTATTGAAGTCGCGCGCATGCTCTCTACTTTTGCTGATATCGAAAGTCGCGGTGGCGCTACCGTCTATCGCTTTAGTGAAACTTCTATCCGCCGCGGACTTGATCATGGACATTCAGGTGAAGAAATCAGATCTTTCCTCACTAAGACTTCTAAGACTCCTATCCCACAACCTCTTGAATATCTCATCGCCGATGTCGCTAAGAAACATGGAAAGTTAAGGGTCGGCTTTGCTAATACTTATCTTCGTTGCGAAGACCAAGCCGTTATCTCTGCAATCTTGAACGATAAAAAATTAGAACATCTTGCGTTCCGCCAGATTGCTCCCCAAGTTCTTGTCTCCGATACCGAAAGTGATGAGACGATGGAAGAACTCCGTCGCGCTGGATATTTCCCATCCGGCGAGAACGCCCAAGGCGCGGTCGTTAATCTCCCTATTCAAAAACGTTCTAAGTCTCGCCCTAAACCACCGCGCATTATTGGTGAAGTATTGAAACCATCAGATCAGATGTTGGCTTCTGCACTTCGCACTCTTCGAACTGGTGAGCGCGTTGCAAAGACTCGTCCCATCGGAGATATCCCACGCACCACCGCAAATGAAACGATGGATTTACTTAATGAATATCTCGGAACTGGCGTTGCACTTCGCATTGGATATGCCGATGCCAACGGTGGAGTATCGCTGCGCATTATTGATCCACTTTCGATTTCATTGGGAACCTTGGTGGCCCGCGACCATGCCACCAATGGCATTACCCCCTTCAAAATAGCCCGTATTACGGGGGTCACGACCGCATGAAGACCAGATACGGCAGACTTCTCTCATGAGCGCAGAAATGTTAAAAGACCTCCAAGCGCTCGTTGAAGTTGAGAGCCCCACCGATGATCTCGCTGCATGCCAGCGCGTGATTGATAAAGCAAATGAAATTACCCAACGTTTGATTGGAACTAAAGCAGAAGTCTTTGCAGAAAAAGGTCGTCCGGTTTATTGGTTAGGCGCACAAAACCCTGAAGTTGTTCTTCTTGCACATCTCGACACAGTCTGGCCGATTGGTTCCTTCACTCCACTGTGGAAAGTTGAAGGCGATGTAATCCGCGGTCCAGGAATTTATGACATGAAAGCTGGATTTATCCAAGCGCTCTACGCCATGAAGGACTCTGATCTCACCAAAGTTGCCCTTATTGCAACTACTGATGAAGAGACAGGTTCTGCCACCACTCGTGAACTTATTGAAAACGTCAGCAAGAAAGCTACAGCAGTTCTAGTTCTTGAATCTGCGATTGATGGAAAAGTAAAGATTGGCCGTAAAGGTACTTCGATGTACAAGATCACCATCCACGGTCGCGCTGCTCACGCAGGACTTGAACCTGAAAAAGGTGTCAATGCAACCGTTGAGATGGCTGCCATCATCAACACTCTCGTATCGCTAGGGAATAAAGAGTTTGGAACGACGGTTGTGCCTACTGTTATGAACTCTGGAACAACAACCAATACCGTTCCAGCACTTGCGACACTTGATATCGATTGTCGCTCATTCACGTTAGCTGAGATGCAGCGAGTTCAAAGTGCAATTAAGAACCTCACGCCAATTCATCCCGATGCAAAGATTGAAGTAGTTGGTGGAATCAACCGTCCACCTCTAGAAACCACATCTACCCAAGCTCTCTATGAAAAGTGTGAAGCCGTCGCTAAGAAAATTGGAATGGCCCCACTCGGATCAGCCTCTGTTGGGGGCGCCAGCGATGGCAATTTCGCAGGAATTCACACCCAAGTCCTTGATGGCCTCGGCGCTGTTGGCGAAGGCGCACATGCCACCCACGAACATATCCTCGCTTCTCATCTCGAACCACGCGCGAAGCTTCTTGCTGCGCTGGTTAAAGAAATACTTGCATGAGCGACGGACCACTTATTGTCCAGAGCGACAAAACGCTCTTACTAGATATCGATCACCCACTCTCAACTGAATGTCGTCGCGCCATTGCACCTTTTGCAGAGCTAGAAAAATCCCCTGAACATATCCATACCTATCGACTTACCTCACTTGGATTATGGAACGCGCGCGCTGCAGGTCATGATGCTGAACAAGT
>DAOROE010000032.1:0-8292 GCA_035441345.1 Candidatus Nanopelagicaceae bacterium | reverse complement strand
CATAGGCGTGAGAAGATACCGCTATGGCTCTGAAAGAAAAACTACAGAACGATTTAACCGAGGCGATGCGCGCTCGCGATGAAGTGCGTTCCAGCACAATCCGTATGGTGCTGACCGCAATCAAGAATGAAGAGGTTTCCGGCAAGGAGGCTCGTGACCTCAGCGATGCTGAAGTCATCACCGTTCTCTCTCGGGAAGCAAAGAAGCGTCGTGAAGCTGCAGAAGCTTTTGAACAAGCTGGCGCTAAAGATCGCGCCGACAATGAAAAAGCAGAAGGCGTCATCATTGCTGGGTATTTGCCTGAACAATTAAGTGAGGCAGAACTTAAAGAGATGATTGCAAGCGCCATTAAAGAAACTGGCGCCACAGGTCCACAACAGATGGGACTTGTGATGAAATCAATCCAACCTAAAATTGCAGGCCGCGCTGATGGCGGAACTGTTTCATCCCTAGTTAAAGCCGCTCTCTCAGGAGGAAATTAAATGAAGTTTGAATATGCCACCGTTCCACTTCTTACCCATGCCACAAAGCAGATCCTCGATACCTGGGGTTCAGATGGATGGGAACTCGTTCAAGTTATTCCCGCACCAGGCGGCGGCGATCAACTCGTTGCGTATATGAAAAGAGAGATCAAATGACCGACGTTCGCGCAAAGTTAGCTGAACTTGGCTTAACACTTCCGGTCGCAGCAAAGCCTGTTGCGGCATATGTACCTGCAATCCGTACTGGAAATATCGTCTTTACTGCCGGACAACTCCCACTTGTCGATGGAAATATGGCCGCGACTGGCAAAGTCGGAAAAGATGTAACCGTTGAGGATGCAAAGAAGCTTGCTCAAGTATGTGCGCTTAATTGCTTAGCTGCTGTTGAAACCGTCGCTGATGTCAACAAGATTGTGAAGGTTGTTCGCGTCGTTGGTTATGTCAACGGAATTCCTGGCTTCATCACCCAACCCGCTGTAGTAAATGGCGCAAGTGAATTGTTCTTACATATCTGGGGCGAAGCTGGAAAGCATGCGCGCAGCGCTGTTGGAATAGCGGAGTTGCCGCTCGATGCGCCAGTAGAGATTGAGTTAACTGTCGAGATTGCTGATTAACGACCGCGCTTAAGCAAGCGTTCGTAATCCAAAATCATGACCGAACGCGCTTCAAGGCGGAGCCATCCGCGTTGAGCGAAATCAGCAAGCGCCTTATTTACAGTTTCGCGTGATGCGCCAACAAGTTGGGCGAGCTCTTCTTGCGTGAGATCGTGATTTACAAAGAGACCTTCGCTGCGCTTATCACCGAACTTCACTCCGAGATCAATCAGCGCCTTAGCAACGCGACCAGGAACATCCGAGAAAACGAGATCTCCAACGACTTCATTGGTGCGACGAAGACGTGAAGCAAGTCGGGCAAGTAGTTGAAGTGAAACTTCAGGATATTCCTTGACCCAAGGAATGACTTTCTCTTGTCCGAGAGTGAGTAATTTGGAGTCAGTTACTGCAGTTGCAGTAGCGGTACGAGGACCGGAATCAAAGAGCGATAGTTCACCAAACATATCTCCGGGACCAAGAATCATAAGTAAGTTTTCACGACCGTCTGGGGACTTGGTGCCAAGCTTTACTTTTCCGTTAGAGACAACATAGAGATTGTCTCCATCATCGCCTTCCTTGAAGAGCGATTGACCTTTGCGGAGTTTTACCAAACTCATAGAAGCGCGGAGCGCGTCAGCGGCAGAGGTATCTAAACCTAAAAAGATAGGAGCTTTACGTACGACAACTTCGTCGATTTGATCGTTAGCACGTGGACTCACAAGCGCACCCTACTTTTCCGATGAAAAAGATACAAATTGGGGCTATTTTTACCGCTATGCGCGAGAGCTTTGCAGATAAGAAGAAGAGAGCTGGCGCCATTTATCGAATTCTCAGCAAAACTTATCCTGATGTGAAATGTGAATTAGATTTTAAAAACCCTTTACAACTTCTTGTTGCCACTGTTTTGTCGGCTCAGTGCACAGATAAACGCGTTAACGCTGTCACTCCTGCGCTTTTTAAGAAATATAGGAGTGTTAAAGCTTTTGCTGGAGCAGATATGCGCGAGCTACAAAACCTCATCAAATCAACAGGTTTCTTCCGCGCTAAAGCAAAGAGTATTAAAGGTCTTGCCACCAAGATTGTTACAGAATTCGATGGCGAAGTTCCCAATACTTTAGAAGAGCTCATTACCTTGCCTGGCGTTGGTCGCAAGACTGCGAATGTTGTTCTTGGCCACGCCTTTGATACCCCAGGTCTTACCGTTGATACCCACTTTGGAAGATTGGTAAGAAGATTTGGTTGGACAAAAGAAACCGATCCCGTCAAAGTTGAATTCGCGGTTATGGAGTTAATTCCCAGAAAAGAATGGACCAATCTCTCTCAGCGCCTGATCTGGCATGGCCGACGGGTATGTCATTCACGGAAACCTGCATGTGCTGCATGTCCGCTCGCTAAGTTATGCCCCAGTTACGGAATCGGTGAAATGGATCTTGTAAAAGCAAAGTCGATGGTCAAGAGCGATAAGGATTTTCGATGAAACGTTTTCTTCTGGTGCTTGTTCTCTTGCTCACTTCCTGCACAAGCGCGCCTTCAGAACAGAGCGAATCTATTGATGCATTTGCGCCATGTTCTTCAATTAAAACCACAGGCATGAAAGCTGATGGCACCTTTGTCGAGTGCCTCGATGGTGAAGGTGAAGTGGCCCTCGAAGGTATTGAAGGCCCCGCAGTTATTTCTGCATGGGCGAGCTGGTGCTCTAATTGCGAAGCGCAGCGCGAGAATTTCATCCGCCTCTATGAAGAAGCAGGAGATCAACTTCAAGTTGTGGGCGTAGATATGGAAGAACAGAGTAAATCGGATGGATATGAACATGCACTAAAGAGGGGCATGTCTTACCCACAACTATTTGATCCAGATGGACGCTCGATTGATTTTTTTGGTCCTGGTGTTCCGATTACGAGATTTGTTGATGCTTCAGGAAATCTCGCCCACTTAAAGATTGGTGGAATCTTCACGTATGACGAGATGCGCTCGCTCGTAAAAGAACATTTGGGAATAGATATTCCGTGATACTTGATATCGCGCTCTTAGTAATTGGCATTATCGCAATAGCTACAGGCTATAACCGCGGCGCTCTTGCCACGCTCTTTTCTCTAATCGGTTATCTCGGAGGTGGTGTCGCAGGCTTTGCTGCTGCCAATTGGTATACCGCAGATTGGAAAGGGCTCACTTCCATCATCTTCGTGCATTTATTTGGAATCTTCGCCGGAGCAAATCTTGGAAAATTCATCCTAGAGAAGACGGGAATTGGAATTCACAAGAGAATCCTCTTTGGCCCATTTAAGTTTGTGAATGCTGTATTGGGTGCAGCGCTCTCACTTGCTCAAGTAGTAATCATCGCTTTTGTCGTGATTACTCTCATTGACTATCTACCGTGGGAACTTCCGCACTCCATCATCGAAGGCAGCAAGGTCTACAAAGAGATTGGTGACTTTAATCTTCTTTCGTTCCAGATTTCAGACCTTCTGAAATCAACTTCATTACGTTGGGATCAGCTAAGGTCGTAGCGTCACCAACCGTACGATTCTCAGCCACATCACGCAGTAAGCGACGCATAATCTTTCCGCTACGGGTCTTAGGCAACTCCGCTACCACCATTATTTGACGGGGCTTTGCGATAGCGCCAATCTCTTTTGCTACATGATCTCGAAGTGATTTCTCCAAGTCCTTATCAGGAGCAACTCCTCCACGCAGGATTACAAAAGCCACGATCGCTTGACCCGTAAGTTCATCATTTGCTCCCACGACTGCAGCTTCTGCTACGGCATGATGAGAAACGAGCGCAGATTCAACTTCAGTTGTAGAAATTCGATGGCCAGAAACATTCATCACATCATCAACGCGGCCCAATAGCCATAATGCGCCATCATCATCTAATTTCGCACCATCGCCGGCAAAGTACAAACCTTCAAATCGAGACCAATAAGTATCTTTGTAACGCTGGGGCTCTCTCCATACTCCTCGCAACATCGAGGGCCATGGCTTATCAAGAATTAAATATCCGCCGCCACCATTACCCACTTCATTTCCGGAATCATCAACGACCTTTGCGCTAATTCCTGGAAGTGGACGCATTGCAGATCCAGGTTTTGTTGCTGTCACACCAGGAAGTGGCGAGATCATGATGGCGCCGGTCTCGGTCTGCCACCAGGTATCAACGATCGGACAACGATTTCCACCAATCACTTCGCGGTACCACATCCACGCTTCTGGATTAATGGGTTCACCAACTGACCCAAGTAAGCGGAGCGATTTCAAATTGAACTTATTGGGATATTCATCGCCCCACTTCATCCACGTTCTAATGAGTGTGGGAGCGGTATAAAGAATTGTCACTCCATACTTTTCGATCATCTCGAAGATGCGACCTTTATGGGGCGTATCAGGAGTTCCTTCATACATAACTTGTGTCGCGCCGTTAATCAAAGGCCCGTAGACAACATAAGAATGTCCGGTAATCCAGCCAACATCGGCGGTGCACCAATAGATATCCGTTTCGGGCTTGAGATCAAAGACGATGCGATGGGTAAAAGCTGCCTGAGTGAGATATCCGCCGGTTGTGTGCGCAATACCTTTGGGTTTTGCAGTAGTTCCTGAGGTGTAAAGAATGAAGAGGGGATGCTCGCTATCAAATGCAGTGGCTTCATGTTCAGCGCTCTGTTTTTCAACTAAGTCATGCCACCACACATCGCGCGGAGTCATCGAAATATCTTGTCCCGTGCGCTTTACGACCAGAACGTTCTTAACATTTGTTTCGCCTTTGAGGGCTTCATCAACAATCGCCTTTAATCCAAAAGCTCCACCTTTGCGGAATCCACCATCAGCAGTAATCACCAGAGTCGCATCGGCATCTTGAATGCGGGCCAATAATGAATCGGCAGAGAATCCACCAAAGACAACGCTATGAGCAGCTCCCACTCGCGCACATGCCAACATTGCGATCGCAGCCTCAGGAATCATCGGCATATAAATCGCTACTCGGTCTCCATCTTTAATTCCTAGTGAGAGAAGTGCGTTGGCTGTCTTCTTAACTTCTGTGAGTAATTCTGCATAAGTGATTGTGCGAGTGTCCCCAGGTTCACCTTCAAAGAGAAATGCCACCCGATCTCCGCGACCTTCAAGGACATGGCGATCAAGTGCGTTATACGAGGCGTTGAGTTTTCCTCCAACAAACCATTTCGCAAATGGTGGCTGCCAATCTAAAACTTGGTTCCACTTCTGATGCCAATAAAGCGCGCTTGCTTGTTTCTCCCAAAAAGCTAATCGATCCCGCTCGGCTTCTTCATACATATCTGCTTTGGCATTTGCTTGCGCTGCAAATTCAGGAGTTGGAGCAAAAGTTCTATTTTCGCTCAAGAGATTTGAAAGCGATTCTGACGTGGGATCAAATGTCATATTGGCAGATTACCAGCGCTTGGTTTTCCCCACTATGGCCTGCACTAACTTTTTTCACACATTTGATGAGGCAGATTACGCACCTTCGTACATCCCTATAGACCACAGAAAGAAAGGCAAATAATTCATGCTCATTGCAACCGCGACTGTTGTCGGAACCAATCTCTATGACTTCCTCATCAAGATTCTCGGCTCAGAGGTGATGCGCACTCTCTTCTCCTACCTGATCCGCCAGGCCATGGCTCGATTCGGGCTCTAACCAAGGCTGCGATTTCTCCTATCTCTGTATTTGTGTGAAAATTCGCTGTAATCCTCGAGGTAGGAGATCCCGCGTGCCGGCCATAGTTTTACTGGGTGCTCAATGGGGCGATGAGGGCAAGGGTAAAGCTACTGATTTACTCGGCGACAAAGTTAAATATGTAGTCCGTTATCAAGGCGGCAATAACGCAGGTCATACCGTCGTTATCGGTGATCAGAAATACGCGCTCCACTTATTACCTTCCGGAATTCTCACACCTTCCTGTATCCCTGTCATCGGAAATGGTGTTGTTATTGATCCCGCAGTTCTTCTTGAAGAGATTCGCGGACTTAACGAGCGCGGCGTCGATACCTCTAACTTAAAGATTTCTACCAATGCACACTTAATTACTCCTTATCATCGCACCATCGATAAAGTTTCAGAGCGCTTCCTTGGTAAAGCGAAGATTGGAACGACGGGTCGTGGAATTGGTCCTGCCTATGCCGACAAGATCAACCGCATCGGCATTCGCGTGCAAGATCTCTTTGATCCTTCGATCCTCCGTCAGAAAATTGAAGGCGCGCTCCGCGACAAGAATCAAGTTCTCATCAAAGTCTTTAATCGCAAAGGTATCGAGATTGATGAAGTACTTCGTGAGTATTTGGAATATGCAGAAATCTTGCGTCCGTATGTCACCGATACATCCTTACTTCTTAATCAAGCCCTTGAAAAAGGAGAGAATGTTCTCCTTGAAGGTTCACAAGGAACTCTTCTTGATGTCGATCATGGAACCTATCCATTCGTAACTTCCTCTAACCCAACCGCTGGCGGCGCTTCCACAGGTTCTGGAATTGGTCCGACCCGTATTTCGCGCGTCATTGGCATTGTTAAGGCCTACACAACCCGCGTTGGTTCTGGCCCATTTCCCACCGAGCTCTTTGATGAAGATGGCGAGAAACTCCGCGCCATTGGCGGAGAATTCGGCACCACCACAGGGCGCTCACGTCGTTGCGGTTGGTATGACGCACCGATTGCGCGTTACGCAGTCCGTATTAATGGTCTTACTGATTTCTTCCTCACCAAACTCGATGTACTTACTGGTTGGGAGAAAATCCCAGTCTGCGTTGCCTACGATGTGGATGGAGTTCGTGTCGAAGAGGTCCCAGCTTCGCAATCTGATTTCCATCACGCTAAGCCAATCTATGAATACCTACCTGGTTGGAGCGAAGATATTTCTAAGGCTCGCAAGCTTTCAGATCTTCCCACTAATGCCCAGAACTACATCAAGTTCCTTGAAGAGATTTCTGGTGCTCCAATGAGCGCAATCGGCGTTGGCCCAGGACGTGAAGAGACTATTGTCGTGAAGGATTTCATCTCATGACAAAAGTTCTTGTTACTGGGGGAGCTGGATATATCGGCGCACATGTTGCTGCCGAACTTCTCAACGAAGGTTATAGCGTTCGAATCTACGATGATTTCTCCAACGGTCTTCATAAGCGCGTTGATGGAAAGTTCCGTGACATTGTTGAAGGCGACATTCTTGACCGCGAGAAACTTCTCCAAGCGATGCAAGGCGTCGATGCTGTTATTCATCTCGCCGCCAAGAAAGCAGTTGAAGAATCAGTAAAGAATCCACTTAAGTATTACGAGAATAATGTCGGTGGAACTCTCAATCTTCTTGCTGCGATGAGTGCGAAAGGCGTAAAGACCATCGTCTTCTCATCTAGCGCCGCTGTCTATTCACCTAACGATAAAGATGCTGTTGAAGAGACGGACCCAACCGTTCCGCTATCGCCTTACGGAGCCACAAAACTATTGTCAGAAGAGCTTATTTCTAGCGTCGGAAACGCAGAAAAGATCTCCCATGTTTCGCTCCGTTATTTCAATGTTGTGGGATCTGCAATACCTGAGTTTGGTGATAACTCGAAAGATAACCTTGTTCCTAAAGTCTTCCTTGCTCTCAAAAATGGCAAGCGCCCAGAAATCTACGGCAGCGATTACCCAACCCCAGATGGCACATGTATCCGCGATTACATTCACGTACAAGATCTTGCAAAAGCACATGTCGCTGCGCTTAAAAAAGCAGAATCTGGATTTACCAGCGCGGTCTACAACGTTGGATCGGGCAAAGGCTATTCAGTCCGCGAGATGATGAATCAGATCTCTCAAACTCTGGGTAAAGATATTAACCCGCAAGAATCTCCAGCTCGCGCTGGTGATTCACCAAAACTCATCGCTTCAATAAAGAAGATTGAACAAGAGCTTGGGTGGAAACCAACCGCTACGTTAAAAGAGATGATTGATTCATCCTGGGCCGCAGAAAGTTCAAACTCATGAGCATCCTCTCCGATCGCTATGCATCACCAGCTATGAAAGAGATCTGGTCAGCGGAGTCCAAGATTCGTGCTGAGAGAAATCTCTGGATTTCTGTGATGAAAGCCCAAGCCAAACTAGGTTTTGATATCCCGGCATCTGCGATTGCAGAGTACGAAAAGGTAAAAGATAAAGTAGACCTGAACAGCATCGATAAGCGCGAGAAAGAACTCCGTCACGATGTAAAAGCACGAATCGAAGAATTCAACGC
>DAOROE010000031.1:4688-8318 GCA_035441345.1 Candidatus Nanopelagicaceae bacterium | reverse complement strand
TGAGAAATCAGAGTAAACGCAGCGGTCCGCGCTAGGAACGAAACTCGTTCCACTAAGTTTCGACGCATCATTGATGCCGCAACTAAGCGCGGGCCGTCATGTATTTCGCAGACAAAAGTCAAAACTCCATCTTCAAAAGCCACGCAGGTTGCGGCACCTTGGATCTCCGAACCAATTCCAACAGATTCATGCACTTCTAGTTCAATATCCGCAAGATAAGTCGATTCGCTGTTATCTAAGAATTCAGCAAGCGCGGAGTTACAAGCGCTCTCCATCAAAGTAATTAAGAAACTTGTGGAGAGAATGGGCATATCGCCGCTGCCATGAGCCAGCGCAGTATCACCAGGACGGACCACCATCTGGGAGATTCCCACGGCGCCAATAACTGATTCGGCCTGCATGGGAAATTAACCTAGCAGGTGTTGAACTAACTAGAAGGGAAAGTCTCTCCGAATTTCGTGAGAAGTTTCGATCTCAATCTGCGTTTCACCATCGATAGTGATTTCGGTGCGGCGATATTGGGTGATGATTTCAGTTTGGGCATAGCCCGCTAACTCTTGAAGTTGTAATTCATGGAGTTGGTGTGCGATGCGCTCCTGCAAAGTGGATGGCGCTGTCTCGCAGCACGAGCGAGTCAAAAGAGTTCTGATGAGATTAAGGGCGCGGCGTTCTGTTTCGAGCTGTTCGCGACAGCCTTCACATTCCTGGAGATGGAATGCGATTTGATTGAAGGTCGCCGAATCATCAATCTCGTTATCAATAAATAGAACGAGGGATTCGCGACAATTGTCGCATGATGCGCTACTCATTGCGCTCCCCCTTTCACATATCCGCGTTCGCGGGCATAGTCAGTTAATTTCTCGCGGAGTTGTTTACGACCACGATGTAGACGTGACATGACGGTTCCAGCAGGAACGCCGACAATTTCTGCAATTTCCTTATAAGAAAAACCTTCCACATCGGCGAGATAGACCGCCATGCGAAACTCTTCTGGAATTTCAGCGAGTGCATTCTTAATATCGCTATCAGGTAAATTCTCTAAAACAACATCTTCGGAAGACTTTCCTTGATCACTTGTGTGTGATGAAGCTTCTGCAATCTGCCAATCTTCTAACTCAGAATCAGAGGTTTGTGGCCGGCGCTGATCTTTTCGATAGGTATTGATGAAAGTAGTAGTAAGTACTCGATAGAGCCAAGCTTTGAGGTTTGTGCCTGGTTCGAACTGGTGGAAGGAGGTGTATGCCTTTGCGTAAGTGTCTTGAACTAAATCTTGAGCATCTTCAGGATTCTTTGTGTAACGCATAGCTGCGGCATAAAGCTGGTTCATGTATTGCAACGCATCGCGCTCAAATCGTTTCTTACGTTCTGCTGCGCTCTCTTTTTCGCGATCGACGCGCACCAACTCTCCAGCGCTGCTGGAGTCTGGGGTCGAGATTTCGGTCGGCATTGACGCCAAGGTTATCGCCACAGCCCTGTAACTCGCATTTCGCCCGAGTTATTCCCAGTCAATTCTCGTGACTAAAAGAGTGTTTCTGGCTCACCTAGTTCGATAGGTTCGACGAGTTCTGCACCGTTATTGCGGATGGAATTAACAAGGGGTTTAACCGGCCAATAGCGGAGATGATCGTCAGGTTTTGGAGCGTTCATGAGTGCGCGTACCTGTTCCACATCCGTGAGATTGGAATCCATCCATGCCTTCCATCGGTCTCGTGGCAAGAAGAGTGGCATGCGATTATGAACTTTTGCTAAGTCACCAACCGCATCGCGAGTAATGATTGCGACGCTATCTCTTATCTCACCTTCGGGTGAAATCCAACGATCATAGATTCCTGCGAATGCAAGAAGTTTGTTGTCATCACGGGAGATAAAAACTGGTTGTTTAGTTTTGTAACGACCGAGTTCTGTGGCCCACTCGTAATAACCAGAAGCTGGAACTAGACACCGATGAGTTCTAAAGGCGCTTCGAAAAGTAGGTTTTTCATGCACTGACTCCGAGCGGGCATTAATTGCTTGCGATTGACTGCGCAGAGCATCCTGCGAATTCTTGCTCCATGGCGCAATCAATCCCCATGATGCAATGTTAATCTCTTCATTCTTGATGATGTAGATATCTTGCGTTGGCTTGATATTCCAATCCACTGGAAGCGTACGATCAGGGAGCGCTTTTGTTGAGAATTCTTCAGCAATATCTGTCAGCATCGCTGAGAGCGCAAATCGACCGCACATACTCCTAATCTATTACTCATCTCTCGTGCACGGCTATGAACTAGAATCACCCATATGTGGCGCGCTCCTTTTCGAGGTAACAAACCTGTTGCTGCCACCATCACAATTCCTGGTTCAAAATCAGTAACGAACCGTGCGCTTATTCTGAGCTCTATTGCAAGCACTCCTTCAATTCTGCATCGACCGCTACGCTCACGTGATACCGAACTTATGGCCCAAGGTCTTCGCGCTCTTGGAATCGGAATCACTGAAAGTATTGATGAAAAAGGTGATGAGATCTGGAGCGTCACACCGGCCCCGCTTTTTGGTCCAGCTTCTATTGATGTTGGAAATGCTGGAACCGTTATGAGATTTCTACCGCCGCTCGCCGCTTTGGCGCGAGGCCTCGTTAATTTTGATGGTGATCCACGTTCACATGAGCGTCCACTTGGGCCCGTGATTAAAGCTTTGGAAGCGTTGGGGGTTTCAATAGATCACAAGAATCGTTTTGCTCTCCCGCTCACAATCAATGGCTCAGGTTCACTCAATGGTGGAGAGATTGAAATTGATGCAAGTTCATCAAGCCAATTTGTTTCTGCGCTATTGCTTGTTGGGCCAGCAATGAAGAATGGAATTACTGTGAAGCATGTGGGTGGAACTCTTCCCTCACAGCCACATATTGACATGACTGTTGCGATGTTGCGCCAATTCGGTGCCGAAGTTGATGATTCAAAACCAGATGAGTGGAGCGTTAAACCAGGATCTCTTCGCGGTCAGAATATTGTCATCGAACCTGATCTCTCTAATGCAGCACCTTTTATGTCGGTTGCACTTGTCTGTGGTGGAGAAGTAACGATTCGCGATTGGCCACAATCCACTACCCAACCAGGAGATGCGCTCCGTGACATATTCACTCGTATGGGTGGAAAGGTGATCTTCACCCAAGAAGGCTTGAAGATTTCAGGCAATGGGAAAATTCACGGTATCGATATCGATCTTCATGATGTTGGCGAATTAACTCCCTCTATTGCGGCTGTTGCCGCGCTGGCAGATTCACCTTCATCGCTCCGCGGTATCGGACATTTGAGACTTCATGAAACTGATCGATTAACTGCGCTGAGAACTGAGATAAATGGACTTGGTGGAAAAGTCTCAGAGGAAGAAAGCGCTCTCCACATTCATCCGGCTCCACTACATTCTGGAACTTTCCACACCTATGAAGATCATCGATTAGCAACCGCTGGCGCTGTTATTGGTTTGGTTGTTGATGGGATCGAAGTAGAAAACATCGAGACGACGCGCAAAACTCTTCCTGATTTCCCTGGATTATGGAGTGAACTCCTACATGGCTAGACGCCGCCCTGATGAGAGCGATATTCGCATTCGCCCGCCGCGCTCGACTCGACCACGCAGTAAAGATCGACC
>DAOROE010000031.1:1696-4588 GCA_035441345.1 Candidatus Nanopelagicaceae bacterium | reverse complement strand
TATGGATTTATCGATCGTTGTTTAGCTGTCGCCTACGACCAAGGCATAGTCCCCATAGTCATCATGACTAAATCCGACCTCAACGATCCCCATGAATTTCTTAAGGCATACGACGCACTTGATGTGAAATCTTTTGCAACACAACGCGGCGCTGACCTCACAGAGATCAAGAAAGTCTTACAAGATAAGAGTTCGGTACTCATTGGACACTCAGGCGTAGGTAAATCAACTCTTGTAAATGCTTTACTAGGAGAAGTTCAGCGCGCAACAGGTGATGTCAATGATGCAACGGGACGCGGGCGTCATACATCATCAAGTGCCATCGCCTTCGAACTACCTTCAGGAGGGACCATCATCGATACTCCAGGCGTTCGCTCTTTCGGGTTGGAACATATTGATAAATCCCGCGTCGTTAGCTCTTTTGAAGAGTTGGGTCGAGCTATCGCGCGCTGTCCTAAGAATTGTTCCCATGATGAAGAGATGTGTGCTCTCAATGACTATGTTGCAGAGCACCCAGATCGCAGACTTCGAGTGGAGAGCTTGCGACGACTGCTCGCTTCCAGCTCTCAGCCGTTAATCTAGGCTCATCATGAAATATCCTGGAGATCTCTTTAGCGATGTCGAACTCTTAAAGTCACTCGCCGATCTCAGCGATGAAATCTCCTTCGATCGATTTCATGCCCAGGATCTCCAGATTGAAACTAAGCCCGACGCCACTCCTGTGACTGATGCAGATCGCGCTGTTGAGAAGAAGATTCGCGAACTCCTTTTGAATGAACGCCCACTAGACAAGATTGTTGGCGAAGAATTTGGAAGTCCTGATGAGATCAAATCAGGCGAGAGATATTGGGTTATTGATCCAATCGATGGAACAAAGAATTTTCTCCGCGGTGTTCCAATCTGGGCTACCTTAATTGGATTGGTTTATAGAGATGAGAATGGAAGAGACCACGTCATTGCCGGAATGGTGAGTTCGCCGGCGCTCTTTCGCCGCTGGTACGCAGCGCTAGGATTTGGCGCATTTACTGAAGTTAATGGCGGCCCTGCAACACAAATCTCGGTATCAAACGTTAAGAATTTAAGTGATGCATCTCTTTCTTTCTCTGATCTTGTGGGTTGGGGAGAAAGGAGAGATCTCTATCTTGCTTTTATGGAGCGGGCATGGCGAGTTCGCGGCATTGGAGATTTCTGGTCACACATGTTGGTTGCTGAAGGCGCAGTAGACATTGCAGCTGAACCTAGTCTGGCTCTATGGGATATGGCTGCAGTCGCAATCGTTGTAAAAGAAGCAGGCGGTCGCTTCAGTGATTTAGAGAATAACGATGGCCCCTTTGGGAAGAGTGGAGTCTCCACTAATGGCCATCTCCATGAGGTATTTATCAAGGCGATCAACTCATGAGTACTGAGAATCTTTTAGAGCAAACAACACAAGAGCAGCTAGAGCAAGTTGATCTTGCTATCTCTGGCATGACCTGTTCATCATGCGTCGCCACAGTCGAGCGCTCACTCAACAAAGTTCCGGGCGCTCAAGCCACCGTTAATTTAGCTACTGAGACCGCTCATATTCTTGTTCCCGAAGGCACCCGCACGCAGATTCTGATTGATGCAGTCTCGAAAGCTGGCTATAGCGCAAAGCTGCGAACAAATGAGATGGAGAGCTTTGCTCATACTCGCAAACTTGGAATAAGAGTATTTCTCTCAATTCTTCTCACGATTCCAGTAATCGTGCTCTCGATGTGGCACGAACTTCACAAAGAGGTAGATCTCTTCATTCTGAATCAATTGGAAGCACTGAATCTTCCCGCACCTCTGTACTCACCCACAGGCTGGTTGGTGATCGGCCTGAGTGCACCGGTTGTGCTCATCATCGCTTGGCCAATCCATCGTGCGGCGCTTAGAAATCTCGCGCACCCAACTATGGATAACTTGATTTCATTGGGCTCCCTCACTGCATTTGCTTGGTCGATCTATGCAAACTCCACTGGCGCGGGAGATATTTATGCTGAAGTGGCCGCCTCTGTTGTTACATTTATTGTTCTTGGTAGATATCTGGAAGCACAAGCTAAAAAACGTGCTGGTTCAACTCTGGCCCATCTCTTATCCCTCAATCCAAAAGAGGTGACAATCTTGCGGGGCAATGAAGAACTTCATGCCCCGATTCAGAATTTACAGATTGGTGATCGCTGTGTTGTCAGACCAGGCGATCGCATTCCTACAGATGGAGTAATTGTTGAAGGCTCAAGCTCGGTTGATAACTCACTTCTTACTGGTGAATCTCTACCCGTTGATGTCACCTTAGGAAGCGAAGTCATCGCTGGATCAATCAACAAATCAGGGCGCCTTGTTATTGAAGCGCGCCGCATTGGAAATGACACCGAACTTGCACGCATCACCAAGATGGTCCTTACTGCACAAGGTGAGAAAGCTCCGATTCAAAAGCTCGCAGATCGCATAAGCAATGTATTTGTACCTATTGTTATTGCGCTTGCTATCGCAACGTTTGCAACTTGGTACTTGCTTGATAACTCAATCGAAGATTCCATGCGCGCTGCTGTTGCGCTCCTTGTGATCGCATGCCCTTGCGCTTTGGGCCTGGCCACCCCTGTCGCGCTGCTCGTTGCAACAGGCAAAGGGGCATCTGCCGGAATCGTGCTGCGCAAAACCTCTGCCCTTGAAGTTGCCTCCAAGATTTCTACCGTTGTGCTTGATAAGACCGGCACGCTCACAACCGGTGCGATGAAAGTTCAGAGCATCACCATTCCTGATCTTGGCAAGAACTCCCCTGGAGTAACTCCTCATGAATTATTGATGGCGGTTCACTCTTTAGAGAAAGAAAGTAGCCATCCGATTGCGGCAGCGATTGTTAGCAACATTGCGGCGCAAGGAATCGGT
>DAOROE010000031.1:0-1596 GCA_035441345.1 Candidatus Nanopelagicaceae bacterium | reverse complement strand
GCGCAAAATCGAAACATGGCTGATTACTGGCGATAACGAAGCTGCTGCCCATCAAATTGCGATTGAAGTAGGGATTCCCACCAAGAATGTCATCGCTCTGGCCACCCCAGAACGAAAGATCGCAAAGATCAAAGAACTTCGCTCAGCAGGTCAAAAAGTTCTGATGATTGGTGATGGCATTAATGATGCAGCTGCAATTTCAGAAGCAGATCTGAGTATGGCGCTCGGTACCGGAACTGACACCGCAATTGCTAGCGCCGATATCACCCTCATGAGACCACAATTACAGAGCGCAATATCTGCATTGAATCTCTCTAAGAATACGCTGAGAATTGTCCGAACAAATCTCCTATGGGCCTTCATTTATAACGTCATTGGTATGCCAATCGCCGCGCTAGGTTTACTTAATCCAATGTATGCAGGTGGTGCGATGGCGGCATCAAGTCTCTTCGTAGTCCTCAATTCGCTTCGCTTAAACCGCACCAGTACGCTCGCCGCGTGAATTTAACAACGAGTACGTGGCTTTTAACTGTGGCCCTCATTGTGGGCCTTCTGCTTTTTGACTTACTTACTTCAACCAGAAAAGCTCATGATGTCTCCTTTAAAGAGGCATCGTTCTGGTCCATCTTCTACATCGCAGTTGCAATCATCTTCGGCGCATGGGTATGGAGCGATTTTGGCGCTCAATTTGGAAAAGAGTATTTCGCCGCATACATCGTTGAGAAATCGCTATCTGTCGATAATCTCTTCGTCTTTCTCATTATCCTCACTAATTTTGCAGTCCCATCTATTTATCACCAACGTGTACTCATGGTTGGAATTGTTCTGGCGCTCTTTATGCGCGCCATCTTCATCGCACTTGGCGCAGCAGCGCTTCAGGCATTCTCTTTCACTTTCGTAATTTTCGGCGGCATCTTGTTATGGACCGGTATCAAGCTATTCCAGCATTGGGATGAGGACCCGGATCCATCTGAAAACGCCATCGTTCGCTATGTGCAAAAGAAATTCCGTTTTACTAACGAATATCACGGCGGAAAGATCTTTATTAAGGAGAATGGCAAACGTATTGCCACGCCTCTTCTACTAGTGATGGTTGCGATCGGCGCAACTGATCTGCTCTTTGCTCTCGATTCAATTCCTGCCACATTCGGCGTGACACAAGAACCTTTCCTTGTCTTTGCCGCTAATGCCTTTGCTCTACTTGGTTTACGCGCTCTCTATTTCCTTATCAAGAATTTGGTTAATAAGCTGATTTATCTATCGATGGGGTTGGCATTTATCCTCATCTTTATCGGCATTAAGTTGATCATGGTCTGGGCTCATGAAGAGTGGGAAAGCGTTCCAAAGATCTCAACCAATCTTTCTCTCTCCGTGATAGGCGCGATTCTCCTGATCTCCACAGTAGCCAGCTTGATCAAGTCCAAGCGCGATCCATCTGCAATTGGCCATGCGGGCCGCATGTCTGACCCGAAAAATAAAAAAGACGCCTAGTTTTCTAAGCGCCTTTTTTCTTAAGTAGCGGGGGCAGGATTTGAACCTACGACCTCTGGGTTATGAGCCCAGCGAGCTACCGAGCTGCTCCACCCCGCGTCGGTT
>DAOROE010000030.1:0-8321 GCA_035441345.1 Candidatus Nanopelagicaceae bacterium | reverse complement strand
TGGAGGCCATCTGCATCCTTAGTGGGGTCGATTGCGTTGATGACCGCTTCGGAATCGATCTGTGAAGGAAGGGGAAGTTGCACGATGTAACCGGTGCACTCAACAGCATTATTGAGTTGAGAAATGGCTGCCATGACATCTGCTTGCTTAGCATCTGCAGGTAAATCGATTCGGATTGAGTTGATGCCCACTTCTGCACAATCACGATGTTTTCCTGCGACATACGAGTGTGAGCCTGCATCATCACCAACGAGAATCGTTCCAAGGCCTGGGGTGCGAGATAACTTCTTTACTCGCTGCGCTATCTCAGATTTGATGGAGGCAGCAGTTGCTGTGCCATCGAGAATTAGCGCTGGGGTCATAGCGCTAAGTCTAAATGCAAGAGTCCTAGCTACTTTCCTTGATTGAGCTTCGCGACTCTTGAATCTTCCTTATGACAATCGGCCAGGAGATTTTCAGTGCAATTCCGAGCGCAACCTCAAAGGTAAGCAGAAGTGGCATTAACCACCATTGCGGTCCCACTGAAGGAAGATTCGATGAGAGCAACTCTCCACTCGATGCCCGCGCTATGGCAAGTGTCAAGAGCGCGATAAAAATTACGGTAGCCAGATAAAAACGACGCTGTTCAACGGGGTCGGAGTAAATGCTCTCGCTATATCGAGCAATGACAACACCACATGAAATAAAAAGACCAGCAATAAGAACTAAATATGGATGAGCTTGAATCGGCAGTCCACCCAATAATGGAATCGCTGGGATTTCATCGATGCGATGTACAAAAGGCGATAACCATGAACCTTGGCCAATCACTACTCCACTTCCAGCTAGATAACTCAGAGCCGCAATGGCGAAATTTGGTAGATACAGAATTTGAACTGCGAGAAATGCCAAGCCGCCAAAGATTCCGGGCTCGATAACTTGTGTGAGCTGGAGAACTGTTGTGAAATGCCACGCTAACGATATGGAGAAGAGCAGTCCACCAACTCCAATGAGCGCAGCGAGAACTATCCAAGAAACTTTTAGGGCGCGCTGCCACGGAAATTTCAAGCCATGATCTGGAAGTAGATTGCTGGAGAGAAATGCTGAAATAGCAGCAACGAAAAAGAGGATGGGGAATACCAGATAGAAAGGCGCCGCAACAGTGCTTCCTGTAGCAAGCAAAGAGAGAATCGTTCCAAGCAACGCATAACTCAGTGAGAGGGCAAGAATCAACTTTCTTTTTCCTCGTGAATCAAATTCACCATGCTCCTCCACAATTTTGCGATAGCCACTTCGAATCGCCAAAAATGGAATAAGTAATGCGCCAATAGGGAAATAAGTAAACGTGCCTGAAATAGCGCTATTGGAAAGAGAGAGATCTAGTGGAATGTGATGTGCAATCAGAAAGAACCAGAGCGCTGCACGTAGTGGATCGGCGGTATTCCCTGTGGAGCTACCTGCGGTTGCCCATGCAACAAGGGAAACAAATGAGAGCGGAAGAAGGATGAGTGTGATGCTACGAACTGCTTGCTTAAAACTAACAAGCAGCACTCCAGACATTGAGCTCTCTTAGCCTTTAAGAATCGAACGTAGCAACGTTGCAGTTTCGCTTGGAGTCTTACCAACTCTCACTCCAGCGGCTTCAAGAGCAACTTTCTTTGCTTCTGCAGTTCCGGATGATCCCGAAACAATCGCACCCGCATGTCCCATGGTTTTGCCTTCGGGAGCGGTGAAGCCAGCAACGTAACCAACAACAGGTTTGGTGACATATTCCTTGATAAAAGCTGCGGCGCGCTCTTCAGCATCTCCACCAATTTCACCAATCATGACGATCGCTTCAGTTTCGGGATCATCTTGAAATGCTTTGAGGCAATCAATATGTGTGGTTCCAATGACTGGATCGCCACCAATTCCGACTGCGGTGGTAAATCCGATATCGCGGAGTTCGTACATCATCTGGTAGGTCAACGTTCCTGATTTAGAGACTAAACCAATCTTTCCTGGACCAGTGATATCGGCCGGTGTAATTCCAATATTTGATTTACCTGGGCTAATAAGACCTGGACAGTTTGGGCCAATGATGCGGGACTTACCAATTTTTTGGGCGTAAGCAAAGAAGCTTGCGGTGTCGTGAACTGGAATTCCTTCAGTGATCACAACAATCAAAGGAACGTGGGCATCAATCGCATCTATGACAGCGCTCTTTGCGAATTTTGGGGGAACGAAGATAACCGATGCATTTGCGCCAGTGGCAGCAACAGCTTCGGCAACGGTGTTAAAGACGGGGAGAGATGTACCTTCAATCTCTACAACCTGTCCCCCTTTACCTGGGGTTACACCGCCAACAATCTTTGTACCGCTAGCGATCATGCGACGGGTGTGCTTGGTGCCTTCAGATCCTGTCATTCCTTGAACAATGACTTTTGTATTCTCGTTAAGGAAGATCGCCATGTTATTTCGCCGCCAATTCTGCAGCTTTTGCAGCTGCTCCATCCATGGTGTCGAGTTGTTGGACTAGTGGATGGTTTGCTTCATTAAGAATTCTTCGGCCCTCAAGAACGTTATTTCCATCGAGGCGAACCACAATCGGCTTGGTTGCTTTGTCTCCAAGCATGGTGAGCGCTTGGACGATTCCATTTGCAACGGCATCACATGCAGTGATTCCACCAAAGACATTTACAAAGACTGATTTCACGGCAGGATCACCAAGAATGATCGAAAGGCCATCGGCCATAACTTGGGCAGAGGCGCCACCGCCAATATCAAGGAAGTTAGCTGGTTTTACCCCACCAAACTTCTCGCCTGCATAAGCAACGACATCAAGAGTGCTCATGACAAGTCCGGCACCATTTCCAATGACGCCGACTTCGCCATCAAGTTTTACGTAATTCAAGTCTTTTTCTTTGGCAAGTGCTTCCAGTGGATTAGTAGCGGCATGATCAATAAGAGCTTCATGGTCTGGGTGACGGAAAGCAGCGTTATCGTCCAGAGTAACTTTTCCATCGAGAGCAATGATGCGACCATCAGCGGTCTTTACTAGTGGATTTACTTCAACGAGTGTGGCATCAGAACTCTGGAAAGTTTTCCAGAGCGTGACTAAAACATCGGCAACGCCTTTTTCGACATCAGATGGAAAGCCGCCTTTGCGGACAATGTCGAGCGCTTTGTCTTGAGAGATTCCATCATTAGGATCAATATGCACTTTTGCTAGTTTCTCAGGGGTCTTGTGGGCAACTTCTTCAATATCCATTCCACCTGAAACTGATGCCATAACAAGAAATGATCGAGCAGCGCGATCAAGGAGAATTGCTAAGTAATACTCACTTTCAATAGGCGCTGCTGCAGCAATCATGACTTTGTGAACTGTGTGGCCTTTGATATCCATGCCAAGAATTGCTTTGGCTTTCTCAAAAGTATCGGCGGGATTTTCTGCCAGTTTCACGCCACCAGCTTTACCGCGGCCGCCAATTTTTACTTGAGCTTTTACAACTACCTTGCCACCAATTTTCTCAGCTGCTCTTTGAGCTTCTTCAGGTGTTGTGGCAACAGCACCTGCGAGGACTGGGACCCCATGTGCTTCGAATAGATCGCGCGCTTGATATTCAAAAAGGTCCATGGGTCATAACTTATCTACTGGCGCATAACGGAGCAACAATCGCTTATCTCCATAGCTACCGAAGTTAATTGTGGCTTCTGCTTTATCCCCTGATCCTGAGACTGCAATCACAGTACCAAGGCCAAAGGTGTCATGAGAGACGCGATCACCAATCTCAAGTGCAAGAGTTTGGGTTTGCTTACCGGTCGCTTTCGGTAGTGGTGGTGGAGCAAATTTCTTGCGAGTGATTGGCGGGGTAGCAAATCCACTTTCGCTCTTATTCCAATCAATAAGAGTTTCTGGAATTTCATCTAAGAATCGAGATGGCGGATTGTAATTTGGCGCACCCCATGACGATCGATACTCAGCACGTGATAAGTAGAGTCGTTGTTGGGCGCGCGTAAGTCCTACATACGCCAAACGTCGCTCCTCTTCTAATTCTTTCTTTTCGCCAAGAGTTCGTGAGTGAGGAAAAACGCCTTCCTCCATTCCAGAGAGAAATACTGTAGGAAACTCCAAACCTTTTGCGGTGTGAAGCGTCATAAGAGTTACAACACCACCGTGATCTTCGCCTTCAGGAATCTCATCAGCATCGGCGACGAGCGCTACATCTTCGAGAAATCCTGAGAGTGAGATCTCTTCGCCCTCATCGACCTCACGCTCTTCATATTCCTCTGCAACAGCGACAAGTTCTTCTAAGTTTTCAACGCGCACTTCATCTTGGGGATCATGGCTATCGCGGAGTTCATCAAGGAGCCCAGATTGTTCAAGGGCGGCAGCAGCAATTGTTGAAGGTGGGCGTTTTGCTTCCACCAGAACACGTAACGCGCTAATCATCGAAACAAATTGAGATATTGAAGTAGCGGTCTTAGGAGTGAGGCCCGCTTCACTCGCACGATTAAGAGCCTGCCAGAAAGAGAGTCCTTCGCTTTTTGCGAGATCATCAATATTGTCGAGCGCACGATCTCCGATCCCACGTTTTGGGGTATTGATGATGCGACGCATCGAAACTTCATCATCGGGGTTAACAATCACACGAAGGTAAGCGAGCAAATCCTTCACTTCTTTCCGTTCGTAGAAACGCACTCCGCCGACAACTTTGTAGGGAATGGTTGCGCGCATAAAGACTTCTTCAAAGACACGAGACTGAGCGTTGGTGCGATAGAAAATCGCAGTATCACCAAAGTTAGAGAGGCCTTCACGTTGAAGACGGAAAAGTTCATCGCGGACAAATTCGGCTTCGTGATGTTCATTCTCTGCAACGAATCCGATGATCTTTGGGCCACTGCCGGCTTCTGACCAGAGATTCTTCTCTTTGCGATCTTCATTAAGAGAGATGACTGCGTTTGCAGCGCTCAGAATGTTCTGAGTGGAGCGATAGTTCTGTTCGAGGAGAATTGTGGTGGCGTCGGGATAATCCTCTTCAAATTGCATGATGTTTCGGATTGTGGCGCCACGAAAGCCATAGATGGATTGGTCTGCATCACCAACAACGCACAATTCTGCAGCAGGGATTCCCTCACGATCGGTTCCGACGAGTTCGCGAATCAATATGTATTGGGCATGGTTTGTGTCCTGATATTCATCCACCAAAATATGTTTAAAGCGATGACGATAACGCGCTCGCGCTTCTGGGTATTTCTGTAACACTTCGACCGTTTTCATAATCAGATCATCGAAATCCATCGCATTAGCAGACGTTAAACGCTGTTGGTAGATCGCATACACCTCGGCTACAACCTCCTCAAAACTATTCTGGGTGGCGTTGCGATAGTCAGCGGGACCTAATAATTCGTTTTTAGCATTTGAAATGACTGATGCAATGCCACGTGGGTTGTAGCGCTTGGGATCAAGATTGAGGTCTCTCATGACAAGAGTTACAAGTCGCAAACTATCGGCTTGGTCGTAGATGGAAAAGGTAGTTGAGAAACCTAAGCGGACCGCTTCTTGTCGAAGAATGCGGACGCATGCTGAGTGAAAGGTGGAGACCCACATAATCTTGGCGCGATTTCCAACCAGACTCGCAACGCGCTCTTTCATTTCGCCAGCGGCTTTATTTGTAAAAGTAATCGCAAGAATCTCAAAAGGCTGGACTCCGCGTTCTGCCATGAGATACGCAATCCGTCGCGTTAATACTCGCGTCTTACCTGATCCAGCTCCTGCAACAACAAGGAGTGGGCCACCGCTATGTGAGACAGCAGCGCTTTGTTGGGGGTTTAACCCATCAAGTAAAGATTTGTTTGAGCGCGCCGACATGGCGAGAAGTCTAGGATAGGCAGGTGACTCCGCTCCCCGATTCAGAAATTAAGCGCGTACTCGTTGTAATGGCCCATCCTGATGATTGTGATTTCGGCGCTGGCGGCACCATTGCACAATGGACATCACAAGGAATTGAAGTCTCCTATTGCATCATCACTAATGGCGATCAAGGTGGCGAAGAATCTGGAATTCCTGTCGAAGAGATGGCAAAAGTTCGCCAACAAGAACAACGCGATGCAGGTAAAGCACTTGGCGTCACGCAGATCACTTACTTGAATTATCGCGATGGCTGGCTTATGCCCTCCATTGAACTAAGAAAAGAGATTGTGAAAGCAATTCGTATTGCAAAACCTGATCGTATGGTTGTGCAATCTCCAGAGCGAAATTGGGAGCGGATTTATTCCAGCCATCCAGACCACCTTGCCGCAGGTGAAACTGCAATCCAAGCTGTGTACCCCGATGCTAGAAATCCTTTTGCATTTCCTGAACTAAAGGCTGCCGGATTAGAACCTTGGCGAGTGCGGGAAGTTTGGATCACGGGCTCTCCAACACCCAATCACTTCGTTGATATCACTGAAACTTTCTCCAAGAAGATGGCTGCTTTACATGCTCACGTCAGCCAGACTGCCCATAATAAAGAGTTAGAAAACATGGTCCGCTCCTGGGGCGAGCGAAATGCCGAAGCAAACGGTTTAACTCAAGGTCGAGTGGCAGAAATCTTTAAAGTTATCAGTACTGATTAATCTCAGCTACCGGCTGAGGCTTTATCGATAGAAATTGTGCGTAGTGGAGTCCCATCAGTCGAGCCATCTTTGACGCCGCCTTCGGCAATATATTTAACAATCTCTAACCCCGAAACAATTCGACCCCAAATCGTGTAATTAGGTCCAAGCGTGGTGTCTTTATAGACCAAGAAGAATTGGCTGCCATTGGTGTTGGGGCCTGAATTAGCCATAGCAACTACACCTTCAGGGTAATTCGAATTTCCTGCTGCGGGAAGATTCTCGTCGCGATAACGGAAATCAGGGCCACCACTTCCGGTGGCAGTGGGATCTCCACATTGCAGAACAAAAATTCCTTCAGTGGTTAAGCGGTGACAGAGCGTGCGGTTGAAATAACCGCCATTAGCCAGGGCTGACATCACAGTAATCGTAATTGGAGCTTGTCTAGCGTATGTCTGGATGACGATCTCTCCGCAATTTGTTTGCAGAGTGATGGTGCGTGGGAATTTCTTGAGAATTGCGCTTGGTGGAGCAATACGAGCTGGAGTTTGTGCAGTAGCCCGAGTTGTTTTACATTTAATTTTTTCGACTTTATCTTTCTTCGCAGCTGAAGAGCTAGTGCCTGCAGTCGTGTTTGTAACTTTCGTTTTCTTGGTTTCTGCGATTGATGAAGCAGGGGTAGAGAAAAGGGAGACAAAGAGCAGAGCAACCACGATGGCTGCTTTACGGTTGAACATCTCCTCCACCTTTCAACTCAACTATTCCCACTCAATTGTTGCTGGAGGCTTTGAAGTAATGTCGAGAATCACTCGATTAACTTCGCGTACCTCATTTGTGATGCGATTTGAGATTTTTGCAAGAACCTCATATGGAACTCGCGACCAATCTGCTGTCATCGCATCCTCACTTGATACTGGGCGGAGAACTATTGGATGGCCATACGTTCGACCATCACCTTGCACTCCAACACTTCGTACTTCAGCAAGTAACACAACTGGGCATTGCCAGATCTCGCGATCTAGGCCCGCTAAGTGTAATTCTTCGCGCGCGATGAAATCGGCTCGGCGAAGAACTCTAAGTCTTTCTTCAGTAACTTCACCGATGATTCGAATTGCTAAGCCTGGACCTGGGAATGGCTGGCGCCACACAATCGCCTCTGGCAATCCGAGCGCTTTACCCACGTCACGTACTTCGTCCTTGAACAATGAACGAAGAGGTTCAATCAAAGTGAAATCTAAGTCATCTGGCAGACCACCGACGTTGTGGTGTGACTTTATGTTTGCCGTTCCTGTACCGCCACCGGATTCAACAACATCTGGGTATAACGTTCCTTGCACTAAGAATTCAACTTTCTTTTCCGCTGAAATTTTTGCGGCAGCTTCTTCAAAAGTCCGAATAAATTCCCGACCAATAATCTTGCGCTTCTCCTCTGGATCTGTGACTCCTTTGAGAGCGGCTAAGAATTTCTGTCGCGCATCGACAACCATGAGATTTACTCCGGTAGCAGCGACGAAGTCACGCTCTACCTGCTCTGCTTCTCCCTCGCGTAACAATCCATGATCAACAAAGACACAGGTAAGTTGGGAACCGACAGCTTTCTGGACAAGCGCCGCAGCAACTGCGGAATCGACACCACCAGAAAGTCCACAAATAATCGATCTATTTTCAACTTGAGACTTGATGTTGATGATCTCGTTTTCGATGATGTTATCTGAAGTCCAGGTTGGCTTGCACTTTACGATATCGATTAACCATCGGCGCAGAAT
>DAOROE010000029.1:0-8472 GCA_035441345.1 Candidatus Nanopelagicaceae bacterium | reverse complement strand
CAAGATCCGTAAACTGGCATTCCTTCGTGAATTCGTGAGGAAATGAGATCAAATACATCAAAAGAACGAGCTAACTTTGCGATGGTGGTCGATTCCCCACCGGGAATGACAAGGGCATCTACTGCGGAAATTTCATCAGGCTTTTTCACCGCAACCGCGGTTACTCCACAATCTCCAAGAGAGCGAATATGTTCGCGTACATCACCTTGGAGCGCTAAGACTCCAATCTTCACGTGAGCTACCAGCCTCGCTCAGCAAGACGATGAGGAACGGGTATGTCAGCAACATTGATACCAACCATCGCTTCACCTAAACCACGCGATTGTTCCGCAACAACCTTTGGATCATCAAAGAAAGTAACGGCTTTGACAATCGCTGCTGCGCGCTTTGCAGGATCGCCTGATTTGAAGATTCCTGAGCCGACAAAAACGCCATCGGCGCCAAGTTGCATCATCATTGCTGCATCGGCTGGGGTTGCAATTCCCCCGGCGGTAAAGAGAACAACTGGAAGTTTTCCACTTTCTGCAATCTCTTTGACCAATTCATAAGGCGCTTGCAATTCTTTTGCAGCGACATAAAGTTCGTCTTGGCGCATTGATGTGAGGCGGCGAATTTCATCCGATATTGCTCGCATATGCGTGGTCGCATTGGAAACATCTCCGGTACCCGCTTCGCCTTTGGAGCGAATCATGGCTGCTCCTTCGTTGATACGACGAAGTGCTTCGCCAAGGTTTGTGGCACCGCAAACAAAAGGAACCGTGAAATTCCACTTATCAATATGGTGCGTGTAATCGGCTGGGGTTAAAACTTCTGACTCGTCGATGTAATCAACGCCAATTGCTTGAAGAATTTGGGCTTCAACAAAATGTCCGATGCGAGCCTTTGCCATTACTGGAATAGAAACTGATTTTTGAATCTCAGCAATCATGTCTGGATCAGACATGCGGGCAACGCCACCTTGGGCGCGAATATCGGCAGGTACACGTTCCAGGGCCATCACAGCAACTGCGCCAGCATCCTCAGCGATGCGTGCTTGTTCTGCGTTGACGACATCCATAATGACGCCGCCTTTGAGCATTTCTGCCATTCCTCGCTTAACGCGCGAGGTGCCTGTTACATGTTCGTTAGCCATGGTCGGATTCTACTTTGAAAGTGAAATCTCGCGAATCCGCCTATTTCTGAGCCTTTATCGGAGCGAACTCAAATTCAGGCTCTTGATCAGTTAGAAATATCCAAACTTGGCCACGTTGAAAGAAGGCATCGGTTCCATCCTCGAGCGTCCATGTAGTTGGAGCCTCAGGAGTTGCGCGTTCCCATATTGCCTTGGTGACCGATCCATTACGAAGCAAGTATCCAGTGCCGGTACCTGTAACAGTTGTCTTAGGAGTAACTCCTCCAAATTTATCCCCATACTCGGAAGGGCTAATGCTGGCGATCTGTATCACCATCATGGGCGAACCAAGTTGCTCACCACTTGCTGCAAAGTTTGCTTTCTTGTCGTGATCAAGTACAAATCGCCGTTCAGATTTGCTCCACGTTGCTTTGTAGACGGCATTGGGCCAGCGAATTGTCGCCGAGAATATTTTTTTGGCCGAAGTCGAACGAACTCCATGTTTCCAACCTACAGATTTTACCGATTCAACTTCAGAGGCTTTCTCCAGTAACAGATTTGGTTTCACCATCATGGCATAAGGCGCAGTTCTCTCTGGATCGTTGAAATAGATACTCGGAGGATTTCGCTCTGCACTCAAGTTCACGATATTCGAAGCAGACAAAACTGGACGAAGCTTTGATTGAGAACCGCTGTAGAGAAAGCCGACCTTTCCAAATTGGGCCAAGATATCGATATCGCTAATTCTGGCAGAGCGAATGGGCCCTAGAATTTCGGGATAGTTTGAACTGTAGATACCCATCACACGAGTTAATCCAGCTTCAACTTGTGTCACAAAGACGACGTCGGCAAATTCAATGCCTTCTTGTGGATGTGCATAAACAGTGTCATCGAATTTAACAGCAAGGACTTTTCCATTGGAACCAGGAAGTCCAGTTAGAACATTCCTCTCAATTTCAGGCTGTGATTGCTCGCCTCCGCTCACTAATGAGCAGCTGCTCAGAAGAGCAACCATGATTAGCCCAAAAAATCTCTTCATCGCTTGGGTTCCTGAAGAGAATCATCTTCAAAGGCATGCTTGACTGGGAGAGGAGCATGACCTGCAAGCCTAAAAATCCGATAAATCATCTTCTCGCGGCGAGAGCGAGCTGCCGCGACAGCCTCGACATGGAGCGAAATTGCAATACGTAATCGCTCAGTAATGAGATCTAGTTCCGAGAAAAGTTGTGGGTAAGAAGCAATCAATTCATCATCTTCGCTCAAAATAAGCAGCGCTTGAGTCAATCCACTTTCGGCTTCACTGCGCTCTGAGATATCCGCCTCGCGGGCTTGGTGTGCAGCCGCGGTTAAAAGAAGGTTCGTCGCTGGATCAATTTTCTCTTGATGTGCAATATCAAGTGCTAACGCCGCTCGGCGCTGCAATATCGCATCGAGATTCGCCCATGAAGTTTCAGCGCGGTGATGTAATCGATCCAGGCGATTCGCGCTAAAGGTGAGATACCAGATAGCGATGAGGATCAGCAGGGGTATCCAGAAGTAAGTTTGCATCACTACTCATCCTCTCGTGTGAAGAATCTATTCCAAGGTCGGGTCTCTGAAACTAGCCTGACTTTTTCATCTTCCCCTCGTGCATGAAGATAAACATTCATAATCTCATCGCTTACCTGGGACCAATCGAATCGTTCAGCTCGTTCTAATCCCTTTCGAGTGAAGTCCGCTCGCAACTCTGGCTTTCGAAGCAATTCAATAATCGATGTCGCAAGTTGCTCCGAATTCCCATTCTCAAATAGTCGTCCGTAGCGACCTTCATCGAGTAAAGATGTAAAAGCAGGAATATCACTAGCCACAATGGGTACTCCCGCCGCCATAGCCTCGGTGAGAATAATTCCAAAAGATTCTCCACCCGTGTTGGGAGCAACGTAGATATCCAATGATTTGAGAAATGCTGCTTTCTCTTCATCATTAATTCGACCTAAGAACTGAAGATGATTTCGCAGAGCTGGATTAACGCTTTGCATTGCTTCAATTCCCTCTCCAGGTCCTGCAATGAGAACTTTGAAGTGAGGGAAGATTCGAGCGATGTTGGGAAGGGCTTCCAGAAGAATTCCCAACCCTTTACGTGGCTCGGAAAACCGGCCAATAAACCCAATGCTCAATGGCTTTTGCCACTCGGGATTCGCCTGCGCCTTATGAAAGAAATCTGTGCTAATTCCATTAGGAATCACGACAGCATCGGTATCGAGATGAATCGTCAAGGTTTCGCGCGCCACTTCACTCACAGCAATTCGTGCTCGTAATTTTTCTATTACTGGTTCTAGTAATGGCGCGATAGCAAATGCAACTTTCTGGCGAGGTGCGGCGGCATGAAAAGTTCCTACGAGCGGTCCTTCTGCGATAGAACAGGCGAGCAGGGAAAGGGATGGAATGGCTGGCTCGTGAAGATGTAATACATCAAATTCGCCTGATGAAATCCATTGTCGGACTCGCGATGCTGCGACCGGACCAAAAAGTACGCGCGCGACTGCACCATTATAAGGAATAGCAACAGGACGCCCAGCCGGCGTTACAAAATCATCTTCAATCAAAGATTCATCAGTGGCGGGTGCAAGCACAGAAACTTCATGACCATGGTCGCGGTAGTAGCGAGCCAAATCCTTAATATGCGCTTGTACGCCTCCAGGTACATCCCATGCGTACGGGGAAACAAAACCTATTTTCATGATCGCTCCACAAAATCTTCATCAATGAAGATTCTTTGTTGCATGTGCCATGATGTTGCGTCTTTTCGTATTGCGTCTTCGAATCTTGAAGCTACAACTTGCGTGATTCGTGCAATCTCGCGACTCTTCTCAGCCGTTCGATCTACGGCAATTGGAGGTGTGAAAAACACCTCGATGCCGTCGCGTCGGTAGGCAACAAAGGCGGTTATCAGATCCGATCCCGTGTCATAAGCCAGACGAGCAGGACCTGCTGGCATCCGCGCAGTTGCTCCAAAGAAGTGAACATCAATCCCAGATTTACTTAAGTCGCGATCTGAAACGAGAGCTACCAACTCGCCGCGATCTTTAAGAATCATCTCCAGTTCATTCAGTACTCCCGCATCAAGATCAAGAACATTCATCCCCATGCGTTCACGATGGGCCAAAAATTTACGGAATAGCCGCTCCGGCTTGAGATGCTCAGCAACAGTATTGACCCGGGCGCCTTTCACACAGAAATAAGCGCCGGCATGATCCCAATTTCCTGCGTGCGGAACCGCAACAATTACACCCCTCTTTGATATGACTGGTTCGAAGAGGAAATCTTCATTATGTGTTTGGGTGGAATTTAAGATGCGCTCACTACTCCAATCGGAGATTCTAAAAGTGTCGCACCAATATCTCATCGCTGAACGCAATCCATCTTTAACCATTTCTTCTAGCTCGACCGCAGAGACATCTGGCGCAACATGGCGATAATTGATTCGAAGTCGCTGAACTCTTTTTCCATTTCTTCGATAAGAAATTCCGGCAAGGCTTTCAAAGACTTTGTACGCGATTCCTTCTGGGAGATAGCGAACCAACTTCCAGAGCGCGCTGTAGAGCACGTAAGTAATCCAGTTGATCACTCTCATCAACCTCGTTTGACGACGATAAGTCTCTGAACGATTGTGATGATGCTCAGAATTGCAATCACTCCCAAGGCAATATCTAACGCCCACGAGATTCCTAGTCCATACAGTCCTGTGCCAACCAGAAGTCCAATCAATCTCTCTGCGCGTTCGGCAATTCCAACGTTACATTCAATTCCAAGACTTTCTGCGCGCGCCCGAATATATGGAATGAGCGATCCAGTTATCAGCGCTGTGAGCGCCAGATAAACCGTCAGCGACATCCCTCCTTGACGGTACGCAAAGACCAAAATTCCAGCACAGATGGCAGCATCAGTAATGCGATCAAGAGTTGAATCAATCAAGGCTCCCCATTTTGTGGATCCTTGTTGCGATAGACGAGCCAATGTTCCATCGAAGAGATCGCTGAGCGCGAAGAGTGACACTACAAGGGTCCCAATGAAAAATTCTCCTTGCGAAAAGAAAAAGAGCGCGGATAAGACGCCACCTAGCGCACCAACCACCGTTAAGACATTTGCGGTAATCCCGACCGACAGCATCGCTTTGCAGATAGGAGTAATGAAGGCCGTGACAGGCGCCTTAAATCGATTGGCAATCATTGTGCTCATCGTAGGCTTTAGGCGTGAGCGAACCCAAGAATTTCCTCCCACCGCGCATAGTTCTTGTCGGTCATCCCAGTTCCCAGCCGCGTGATGTGGCAGAGAAACTTCAACTCTCGTCAGCACAGGTTGTAGAGCTTGAAGGTCCGGTGGATATCGACACAGACATTTCACAGTCAGATCTTTTCGTTCTTGTCATCAGTGCCAAAACTGGGGTCTCCGCAGAGATGACTTCAACATGGAATATTGCGTCAGAAAAGCAAGTGCCACGTATCGTCATCGTCAATGGTCTAGAGATGAATGAAACAGATTTCGATGACATCGTTCTGATTGCAAATCGCATTTTGGAAAGCGTTATCACTCCCTACTTGGTGCTACATGACGAAGTTGGAGAGCCGGTTGGGCTCATCTCACTCAGTGATAATCAAGTGCGTGATTACTCCAGTGGAGTCGCCAACATCTACCCAGCAGATTCTGAACTGCAATCTCTTGTCGCAGATTTCAAGGAAGAGCTTGAAGAGTCAACAATCGAATTCGATAGCAGCGCCTTTCAGGCCGGTTTGATCGTGCCCGCACTCCCCTTCGTCGCTTCACGAAATATCGGAGTAGATGAATTTCAATCGTATTTGGAGCTTGTTACCAAGCGCTAGCTATCTCGTCTCGGGTTTGAGAAAGTAATTTAGGAAGAACTTTTGTCTGACCAATAATTGGCATGAAGTTAGAATCTCCAAACCAGCGCGGTACAACATGTTGATGAATGTGATCAGCGACGCCAGCTCCCGATAAGGCTCCTTGATTGAGTCCGATATTGAAACCACCGCAGTTTGAAACTTTTCGCAGCACAGTCATGGCGTGCGCTGTGAAAGCCTGCATCTCATTTCGCTCACTCTCAGTTAATTCAGTCAGATCTGCAACATGTCGATTTGCGCAGATCAACATATGGCCAGCGTTATATGGATAAAGATTAAGAACGGCATATACCTCTTTGCCACGAGCAACGATGAGCGCTTCCTCATCACTCATCTGAGGGATTGTGCAGAATGGACATGGCACATCGTTATCTGCTTTTGGACGATTCTCGCCTGAAAGATATGCCATTCGATGCGGCGCCCAGAGTCGCTCCCAGCGATCGGGAATCCCTGCCCCGCCCATTAAAACTTCATCGCCCATAACGTGTGGTGATTCTAGATCTGAGCTCGTGAAGTGATTGCAGTAAGAACTTCGGCGATCGCTTCCTTAATTGGAATTCCATTCTTCTGCTCGCCATTCCTATATCGGAAGGAGACCGCTCCTGCTTTCTGGTCTTCCTCTCCCGCAATCATCATGAAAGGAATCTTCTCGGTCTGCGCATTGCGAATCTTTTTCTGCATGCGATCATCAGAGTTATCGAGCTCCACTCTGATCCCAGCGCGTTTCATCTCTTGAACCACGCCAGATAGGTAATCATTAAAGGCTTCAGCTACAGGTATTCCGCGCACCTGAACTGGAGCAAGCCATGGAGGGAATGCTCCCGCATAATGTTCCGTCAGTACACCAAAGAAACGTTCGATCGAGCCAAAGAGGGCGCGATGAATCATCACAGGTTGCTGGCGCGAACCATCAGTAGCTGTGTAACCGAGGTCGAATCTTTGCGGTAATTGGAAATCAACTTGGATAGTGGACATCTGCCAGGTTCGACCGATTGCATCCTTAGCTTGCACAGAAATTTTGGGGCCATAGAACGCGGCTCCACCTGGATCAAGAACAAGTTCTAGCTTCTGCTTCTCTGCCGCTTGGCGCAGCGCATTGGTAGCGGCCTCCCAATCAGCATCAGATCCAACTGATTTCTCTGGATTGCGAGTAGATAGTTCAAGGTAGAAATCTTCTAAGCCGTAATCTCGCAACAGATTAAGAACAAAGGTGAGCAAACTATCGAGTTCATCCGCCATCTGCTCTTTTGTGCAATAAATATGTGCATCATCTTGAGTGAATCCACGTGCACGAGTAATACCGTGCACTACTCCTGATTTCTCATAGCGATAAACAGTTCCAAATTCGAAGAGACGGAGTGGCAAGTCTCGATATGACTTAGATGTTGATTGGAAAATGAGATTGTGAAATGGGCAGTTCATAGGCTTCATGTAGTACTTCTGCCCGGCCTTCTTGATAGTTCCATCTGCGTGAAGTTCTTCGTCCATCACCATTGGCGGGTACATTCCTTCGGCGTACCACTGGAGATGGCCTGATGTCTCAAAGAGCGCTGCCTTGGTCAAATGAGGCGAGTAAACGAATTGGTAATCCTCTTCTTCGTGACGTTTGCGCGAGTAATCCTCCATCGCACGTCGCACGATTCCACCCTTGGGATGAAAGACAGCAAGTCCAGAACCAATTTCTTCTGGAAACGAAAAGAGATCAAGTTCCGCACCTAGGCGTCGATGATCTCGTTTCTCTGCCTCAGCTAAGAGGTGTAAGTACTGATCAAGCTCTTCTTGTGATGGCCATGCCGTTCCGTAGATTCGTTGCAACATTGGATTCTTCTCGGAACCACGCCAATAAGCGCCAGAGCTGCGCATTAATTTGTAGGCTGGTATGTATTTGGTAGATGGAATATGCGGGCCGCGACATAAATCTCCCCATACGGCTTTTCCATCACGGCCTAAATTGTCATAGATAGTTAGTTCGCCGGCGCCAACTTCAACGCTGGCACCTTCAGCAGCATCGGATGATTTCAATGTGACCAATTCGCACTTATAGGGTTCATGTGCAAGTTCTTTGAGCGCATCGCTATCAGAAATAGGTCGCCGCTTGAATCTCTGTCCATCTTTGATGATCTTCTTCATGACCGACTCGAGACGAGTTAGGTCCTCGGGAGTAAAAGGTTTTTCCGGATCAAAGTCATAATAGAAACCATCTTTAATTGGCGGACCAATACCTAAGCGAGTCTGGGGAAAGGTTTCTTGCACGGCTTGCGCCAATACGTGCGCCGTGGAGTGACGCATAACCATTAGTCCTTCTTCAGAATTGATTGCGATTGATTCAATTACGTCGCCATCGGATAAATCAGTCCAGAGATCTCGCAAGACTCCGTTGATTTTGCAAACGACGATGCAGTTGGGTCCAGGCTTGACTCGATCAGGATAGATTTCCTCGAAGATTAGTGTTGGCTTGGAATC
>DAOROE010000028.1:0-8766 GCA_035441345.1 Candidatus Nanopelagicaceae bacterium | reverse complement strand
GGGAGCGCTTGAATAATTGCTTCTGCGATGCGGATACCGGTTCCAGAGAGTAGATCATCTGGAAGTGAGTAACCAAGGAAGCCTTCAACAATTCCAAGAGTGAGTAAGCCGACGCCAATAATCCAGTTAAATTCACGTGGCTTGCGGAATGCACCAGTAAAGAAAACGCGCATCAAGTGAGCAACCATCGCTGCCATAAAAATCAGAGCTGCCCAGTGATGAATCTGGCGCATCAATAATCCGCCGCGCACATCGAAAGAGATATGAAGTGTTGATGCGTAAGCCGCAGACATCTTTAGACCCGAGAGCGGTTCGTAGGAACCTTCGTACTCAACTTCACGCATGGAAGGGTCAAACCAGAAAGTCAGGAATGTTCCCGACAGAAGCAGAATGATGAAGGAATAGAGAACGACTTCACCCAACATAAAGGACCAGTGGTCAGGGAAGACTTTGGTGAGAGTTTTCTTAAGCCATTTAGCTGAACCAGTGCGTTCATCTACATAGTTCGCTACTTGTCCGGCTACGCGTTCACGTGCGCTCACTTGGAATCACGCTCCCAAAAACTAGGTCCGACGGCTTCATTAAATGGCGCCTTCGCCACGATGTAACCCTCACTGTCTACAGTGATTGCTAATTGTGGCAGTGGTCGGGCCGCTGGTCCAAAGATAACTTTGGCGGCACGAGTCACATCAAAGGTGGATTGATGGCAAGGACAGAGAAGATGTTTTGTGGTCTGCTCATAGAGAGCTACGGCACAACCCATGTGTGAGCAAATCTTCGAGAAGGCAATAATTCCTTCATAGGTCCAAGAGAGACGTTCCGGATCAAGATTGAACTCCTCAGGGCGAATGCGAATAAGGAGCACGGAATCTTTGGCAATGTCATCTAGGTGACGTTCTTTTCCTGGTGGGAATTCGGGTTGCACTTGAGCAACGCCTCCGACCTCTAGATCCGAGGGTTTGAGTGGTCGATCGCCTGGATCTGTAACAAGGCGTGTGCCAGCTTTCCAATTTGTTTCATTTAATTCATTTTCAGGAAGCGGGCCAAGATCGCGAAGCAAGAGAATCGGGGAGAGGCCAACCAAGCCGAGGGCAAGTCCCATGGTTCGCTTTATGAAAGGGCGGCGACCGAGACCAGCTTCGCCAGCGCGCTCTTTGACGGTTGCTACAAATGCAGAACGATCTTCATCTTTGGAACGCTGTTCTTTACGTTGATCAATAACTTCGTGATCTGGCATGAGCGTTTTTGCCCAATGAACAGCAGCCATTCCAATAAAGAAGAGTGACATGGCAAGGCCGAGTCCCAAGAAAAGTTGGTGCGCATTGGTATTTCCCATAATCGGCAGAAATATAAAAATTGATTCGTCGATACCCACATACGCATAAATAAAAAGAAGCGTTCCAAAGACAGAGAGCAGGAAGAGAATTCCAACTTGGCGTTCAGCCTTCTTTGCTGCGCGAGGATCTACATCGGCTTTACGATGAATATGTTCAGGTAAACCTGGATCAGTTAAGGGTGCAATTTCATTTGACATTGTTTACCGAGCCTTTGTTGTTAGCCATACAGCAACGCCAATGAGTAATCCAAGTCCTAGCGTCCATGCCAATAGTCCTTCAGTAACAGGACCTACGCGACCAAGCGATGCTCCTCCAAGTGCTGGTTCGGTTTCCGCATGCTTGATCCATTTGATGATGGAAAGTTTCTCTTGAGGAGTGATGACTGTCTCGGAGAAGACCGGCATTGCTTGTGGTCCCGTCAACATTGCTTCGTAAATGTGTTTTGGTTCGACGCCCATAACGGTTGGAGCATATTTTCCTTGAGTAAGCGCTCCACCTTGACCTGCAAAGTTATGGCACATCGCGCAGTTATTGCGGAATAGCTCTCCGCCTTCAGCGGTATCACCACTTCGTTCCCACGCAAGTTCTTCATTCGTGACTGCAGCTGGGCCAGGAGCAAGGGAAGCTACATACGCTGCAAGGGCGGCAGTTTCTTCCTCTGTGTAGACCGGCTCCTTTCGCATTGCTTGTTGGCTCATGTCAGCCATCGGCATACGACCTGTTGCGACTTGGAAGTCAACGGATGCCGCTCCAACTCCAATGAGTGACGGTGCAATTCCCGCACCTTCGGCATTGAGTCCATGACATGAAGAGCAACCGCGCGCGAAAATCTCTTTTCCTTCTGCAATGAGTGTTGCTTTATCTGAAGGATTGGTGACGACGGTTTGTGAGGCGGCTTGAGCAACTGTGTAACCAAAACCAACAAAAAGTAGACCAGCCAATAGCAATAAAGGGCCAGCAAATCTATGACGGCGATACTTTGAAATGAATCTCATTTATTGCACCAAATAGATTGCTGAAAAGAGAGCGATCCAGACGATATCGACGAAGTGCCAATAATAAGAAACCACAATTGCGGTGGTTGCTTGAGAGTGACCAAAACGTCGAGCTTTTGAAACTCGAATCATGACAATCAAGAAAGCGATCAAACCTCCGGTGACATGTAAGCCGTGGAAGCCGGTGGCCAAATAGAAGACTGAACCATATGGCGCGGAGGAAATCGAGAGTCCTTCATGCACAAGTTCGGCATATTCAAAAACCTGGCCCCCGATGAAGAATGCTCCCATCGCAAAAGTGAGGGCGAACCATTCGCGCATTCCCCATTTTGAAATCTGAAGAAGAGTTCCTGTGCGCGCATTTTGAAAACGTTCGGCAGCGAAAACTCCAAACTGACATGTAACTGAAGAGAGAACGAGAACTGTGGTGTTGAGCGCAGAGAATGGAATGTTGAGATAGTCGACGCCCTCAGCCCACTTCTCAGGACCTTGGACTGCGCGCGTGGTGAAATACATTGCGAAGAGCGCAGCGAAGAACATCAACTCACTTGATAGCCAGACGATCGTTCCTACTGCAACGATGTTGGGTCGATTAAGTCGAGGTGGGGTGGCTACCGCGCTACTCATAGGGGGGATTATTCCCGAAAAGCCTTCATTTTCTGCCGTTGATAGCGCAGAAAGAGAGGTCGGTGCGGTGAAACGCATCACGCGCTGAAAGAGCGAACAAAGGTGAAAATCAGCCCCTAGAATTGCCTGAATCATGGGAACTCATTCAGAGCAGTCGTTAGAGATCGCCCTCTATTCCGACGATTCATCCGTACGCGAATCGGTAAGAAAAGCGCTGGGTTCTCGCATTGCTCCCGATTTACCGGCCCACACAATTTCTGAGTTTGCGACAGGTCCTGCTTTGCGCGCTCGCGTGGATGGCGGTAAGAACTTCGATCTGTATATCTTGGACGGGGAATCAGTTCCTGAAGGCGGATTGGGGATTGCCAAGCAATTAAAGGATGAAGTTTTCAATTGTGGAACTGTCATCGTTCTGGTTGGTCGAGCAGCCGATGCCTGGCTAGCTGGTTGGTCACGCGCTGAAGGCGTTATCAGTCACCCAATCGATCCCTTCACAATTGCTACAACAGTGGCGGATATTTTCCGCAAATCTCGCGTCACGGCATAAATTATGAATTCCTCTTCTCCTACGTGGGAGGACGTTTTTGCCACCCTTGCTACAAAATCTGAGTTAAGTGCTCTCCAGATCGAATGGGCGATGAATGAAATTCTTGAAGGGGCGAGCTCTGCTGAGAACATAAAAAGGTTTCTCCTCGCTCTTAAAGAAAAAGGCGAGACAGCAGATGAGGTTAATTCTCTTGTCGATTCCATGTATCGCAAAGCATCTCTCATCGATATCCCAGATCGCGCCGTCGATATTGTCGGAACCGGTGGAGATGGCGCAAACACAATCAACATTTCAACGACGGCGGCCATCATTACTACGGCTGCCGGCGCGCGCACTATCAAACACGGAAACCGCGCTGCAACATCAAGAAGTGGCGCAGCAGATCTTCTCGAATCTCTTGGTATCAACATCACGCTAGGAGCCAAAGGCGTTGCAGAGTGCGTACGGAAGATTGGAATTGGTTTTGCGTTTGCCCCAACATTTCATCCGGCCATGAAGCATGCCGCACAGGCTCGTAAAGAGCTTGGAGTACCGACAATATTTAACATCTTGGGCCCTCTTGCTAATCCAGCCAAGCCACAGTGCGTAGCAATTGGCGTTGCAAGAGCCGAGTTACTGGAGACAGTCGCCGAAGTTCTAGCTAAACGAGGCTGCGAAGGTTTTGTTTTTCGGGGAGATGATGGACTTGATGAAGTTTCGCTCAGCACAACCACAACCGTCTTGATCATCAAAGATGGCGTCCTTCGCCGTGAAATTTTTGATCCGAGCGAAATTGGATTAGAGAAGTTCCCATTGAGCGCTCTCAAAGGCGGAACTCCAGATGAAAACGCCCAGATTACTCGTGGGATTTTTGCCGGAGAATTAGGGGCATATCGGGAATCTGTGCTGATTAATGCAGCTGCTGCGATTGCTGCCTTCAAAGGAGATTTTCATCTCGGCATAGAGCAACAATTTGCCAACGGATATGTTCTTGCTAAACAAGCGGTGGATAGTGGAGGTGCGCTTCACCTCGTGGAGCGTTGGGCAGATCTTTCAAACGAGTTAGCAAAGTCCTCTTTATAGCGGAGGGAATCTGAAACTTCCCTAACTCGTTCCAAATTCTCTCGCGCTGCACCTGAGCCGAAAGTTGGCATGCACCATTCACCTTGAATATCGACAAGTCTGATTCCATCATGTGATAAGTAGCGAAGTAGTACCTCTACCTCTTCATGATGAGATGCGGGAAGGATCTCGCCATTATCGACGACCACATCTGCTGTCAGAGTGAGACTTTCAATGACATCGCGATAATTGGAAGAATTACCGTGGGCGCTTCCGGCTAGCCGACCATAACGAATTACAACAAACTCCCATTGTTGTGGCGAAATTGGAAGGGCTGCGATCAAGTGAGGAACTCGAGTGAGAGATCTAATGCGCTGTCCGCGCGCAGTACCGCGAATAAATGAGCTAAGTCGATTACGTAATTCGGCGGCCTCTTCAAAGCGTTCTTGATGAGCCAGTTCCTTCATTCTTTGATTGATGGAGTTAAGAATTGAGGTGGCATCGTGATGCAACGAGATCCGTGTGGTTAAGACATGTGAAGAATAAGAGTCAACTGATTCCTTACCCACGCACGGAGCACCACACTTTTTCATATCAAAGAGGGCGCAGGGGCTTGCACTTTTCATGGAATTTAGCGTGATGCGAGGGGAGCATTGGCGAATTTGAGTAACTTCATAGATTGCTTCAATCGCGCGAGCTGCTTCATCACGGCCATTGAAGGGACCGCACCATCCGAGATCATCAGAGAGTCCGCGTTGACCTCGAACCGAAACTAACCGCGGAAAATTCTCTTCTGTAATTTTGACCCATACCGCTTTTTCTTGGAATTTCGAGCGGCGATTGAAGCGCGGTTGCTTTTCTGCAATAAGACGCAGCTCGCGGACCTCTGCTTCAATAATGGTTGGAGTCTCGATGTAATCGAGATAGTGGGCCAGAGTGATCATGTCATGTATGCGTTTACGCGTTTCTGCGGCTGTGAAGTAAGAACGAACGCGATTTTTAAGGTTGCGCGTGGTACCGATATAAAGCGGCTCACGTTGTTCATCTCTAAAGATGTAGACACCGGGACTGTTTGGCAGACCTTCTGCCAGGTAACGCTTCTTGCGTTGTGAATCAGTAATGCGATGTGAGAATGACTTGAGATCCTCCAATGTGGTGACGCCAAAGGAGCCCAACCGATCGAGAATGCCATGGAAGACATCTACTGTGGCGCGCGCATCCGAGAGCGCACGATGATCGGGATTTGTAGCCGCGCCAAAGAAATTTGCAAGGGTTCCAAGTTTGCAATTTGGCGCCTCATCACGTGTAACGACATATCGGGCCACGCGCGCTGTGTCGATGACTTGGAACTTGGGCCACGGCGTTGCGCATTCAAGAGCCGCGGCTTTGAGAAATCCGATATCAAAGGGCGCATTATGTGCAATCAAAACTGTTTCTTCTGGAGAACCAGCAAACTCTAAGAACGAAAACAACGCTTCACCGATCTTGGGAGCTTCAATGACCATGGCGTCAGTGATGCCAGTCAGCACAGTGATGAAGGCCGGAATGGGCGATTCGGGGTTTACTAGCGTTTGGAATTCGCCGATGATTTCTCCGCCACGAATTTTCACCGCACCAATTTCGGTGATTGAAGAATTGGAATGCGAGCCACCGGTTGTCTCCAGATCAACAACTACAAATGTGGTATCGATGAGAGCGCGCCCAATATCGTCGAAAGTGGGTTGCCATCCAAGGGCTGCGCCATGTTTCAAAGATTTCTGATCACTCACGTAGGTAAAGGTAGATGGGATGAATGACATTTACGGTGATTCTGCTTAGGGTTCGTATGTGAGTATTGAGGGCGCCCCGGAAGGCTGGATTAAGGATTACTTTGCCTTGGGTTCTGGACCCAAAGAGAAGATTGGTGTGCTACTTGTACATGGCTTCACCGGAACTCCGGCCTCGATGAGGCCGTGGGCTCACTACCTTAATGAACGCGGTTACACGGTCTCTGTTCCGCTAATTCCGGGACATGGAACAACATGGCACGACCTGAATCATGTGAAGTGGCAAGAATGGCCAGCCAGAGTTGAAAGCGAACTAAGAAAATTACGAGAGCGTTGCTCCAAAGTCTTTATCTGCGCACTTTCCATGGGCGGCGGAAACTCTCTATATGTCACAGCGAAGAATCAGAATCTCGTTGATGGGCTCATTCTCGTTAACCCCATGATTCACATTCCTGGAGTTCAGATTAAATTCGTGCATCTAATTTCGAGAATTCAGAAGTCACGGGCATCGGTAGGAGATGACATCAAGAAGCCGGGCGTTACAGAATGGGGCTATGACGCTCTGCCATTGAAGGGCGTTGCACAACTGTACAAGTACCTCAAACTCTCTCGCTCTTTGTTGCCGACAGTAAAGGTACCAACGTTGGTTTTTCATAGCGTTGACGATCATGTTCTGCCCGTCTCGAACACTGAAATTATCATGAGCGAATTGGGTTCATCGGATAAACAGCGTATTGAGCTCACCAATAGCTACCACGTTGCAACATTGGATTATGACGCAGAAACGATCTTCGAAAATGCGAGGATCTTTATCGAGGAGAGAAGTCGATGAGCTCAAACCCCTTCCTGACAAAATCAACACTTGAGTATGAACTTCCACCCTTCGCGCTCATTACTGAGGATCACTATCTCGAAGCGTTCTATGCCGGCATGAATGAGCAATTGCTCGAAATTGATGCGATATTGGCTGAACCCAATGTGTCCTTCGAAAACACTATCGAGGCCATGGAACGCAGCGGCGCAATTCTTAATCGTGTGCTTAATGTCTTTTACAACAAGTCCTCAAGTGATACCAATGATCGAATCGATGCGATCGAGGCGGAGATTGCTCCTAAGCTCGCCGCCCATTCGGATGCGATTCGACTCAACCCTCACCTGTTCTCACGCATTAAGACTTTGCGCAGTAACACTTCTGACTTAAACGAAGAGCAGTCGTGGCTCGTTGAACGTTATTTCCGGGACTTTTCCCATGCCGGCGCAGAGTTAAGTGAGGGAAGTCGCAATCGCGTTAAGGAGATCAACGAGGAGCTTTCGTCTCTCCAGACTCAATTTGGCAAGAAACTTCTGGCTGACACCAATGATTTAGCAGTTGTGGTTGATAACGTCACTGATCTTGATGGATTAACTCCCAATCAGATTGCCGCATGCAAAGCTGCTGCAGAATCGCGTGGATTGAAGGATAAGTGGCTGATAACGATGGTCAATTTCACCGGCCATCCTCTGTTGAGTTCTCTGAAGAATCGAGCGCTGCGAGAAAAAGTAATGAAGAACTCTCTCCTTAAAGGTGGGCGCCAAAACGAGAATGACACGCAAACAGTTTTGCTTCGCATGGTGGCTCTAAGGACCGAGCGAGCAAAACTATTTGGTCTCAAGACACATGCTGAATTTGTCCTCCAAGAACAGACCGCGGCAAACCCTTCAAATGTTCATGCGATGCTAAGAAAACTGGCACCTGCTGCAGTAAAGAATGCGCAACGTGAGGGAGAAGATATACAGGCCATCATGTCGCGGGAATCCTCCGATGAACTACAGAGTTGGGACTGGGGTTTTTATACCGAGAAAGTAAGAGCTGAGAAATACTCACTTGATACCGCTGCGATGAAACCTTATTTTGAATTAGAACGAGTTCTCAAAGATGGAGTCTTCTTCGCAGCGCAGAAGTTATACGGTCTCTCCTTCAAAGAACGTCCAGATTTGGTTGCTTATCATCCTGAAGCTCGAGTGTTTGAAGTATTTAACGAAGATGGTTCAGCGGTGGGCCTTTACATCGGAGATTTCTATACCCGCGATTCAAAGCGCGGTGGTGCCTGGATGAATTCACTCGTGAAACAGAGCAAACTCCTTAATCAGAAGCCTGTGGTTGTAAATAACATGAATGTTTCTAAACCGCCCCAGGGAGAAGTAACTCTGCTTTCCTATGATGAAACCACAACACTCTTCCATGAGTTTGGACATGCCATCCACGGACTTCTCTCGGATGTCACTTACCCACGAGTGTCGGGAACAGCGGTGCAGCGAGACTTTGTCGAATTCCCATCACAAGTTAATGAGATGTGGATCCTCTGGCCAGAAGTTCTGGATAACTATGCAATTCACTATCAGACGGGGGAGCGACTTCCGCAAGCATGGGTCGACAAGCTCCATGAATCAGCGACATTCAATGAAGGTCATGC